>NZ_JAUSXB010000001.1:3753610-4092013 GCF_030823375.1 Pseudarthrobacter siccitolerans
GGCCTCGGCTACGGCTTCCCGGCAGCGATCGGCGCGGCAGTAGGTCTGGAAACCCTGGGCAAGCCCGGCCGGGTGCTCGCCGTCTCCGGCGACGGCTCGTCGATGTACTCCATCTCCGAACTTGCCACCGCCAGGCAGCACAACGTGCCGGTCACCTGGCTCATTGTGGACGACGGCGGCTACGGCATCCTGCGCGAATACATGGTGGGCGCCTTCGGCAAGGCGACTGCCACCGAGCTGGCACGGCCCGGCTTCGTCAAGCTTGCCGAAGCCTTCGGTGTGCCGGCCACAAAAGTGGCGCCCGAGGACGTGGGGGAGGCGCTCAAGGCGGGATTCGCCGCCGACGGGCCCAACGTCGTCGTGGTGGAAACGCTCCTGAAAATGTTCGCGCCCACGCACCTGCCTGAATAAAGTACGACCTTAACTCAATATCGAAGAAGGGTCCCGGCTCCCACTGTGGAGCAGGGACCCTTCGGCGTTCCCGCTTCCCCTCCTTTAGTTTCCCAAAGCAACCAAGTTAAGATATAGTTGCTTCAGGCAAACAAGTAAGGAGTGCCGAAGCAATGGCAGTAGCACCGGATACAGCAGCGGACCTTGTCTACCAAATCTTCGATCTCCAGCGCGCAGTGCGGTGCATCTCCAGCGCCAGCATGCGCGGGCAGGACACCGGAGTGGCCCTTCAAGGGGTGCTGCGATTCGTGGGGGAGGGGGAAACCCGTGCCACCCGGCTTGCTGAGCGGCTGGGAGTCAGCGCGCCCGTCCTCAGCCGCCACATCGCGGACCTGGAGGAGCATGGCCTGGTGGTCCGCCGGCAGGATCCCGACGACGGGCGGGCCCAGCTGGTTGCCCTCACGCCGTTGGGAGCCGAAAAACTCCGCAACATCGAGGAGCAGCGGACCGCGGTCCTGCAGGACTACTTGCGGGACTGGAGCGAGGAGGACGCCGGAGACACGGCGAAATCCCTCCGCAGGCTCATCGAATCACTCAAGAAATCAGCCCGGGCAACGGCGGCCGGCGCCACCAATGAAGTCAAAACCTTGGAGGAGTCCCTTAATGGCTAACGTCACCGCCACCGCGCCGCACGAGCGCGGTCGAGCCGGGAAGCAGGAATCGCGGCAGTCCAAACGCCACGAACCCGGCGCCCCGATGAACCACCGGCAGATCATGGAGGCCCTGACCGGGCTGCTGGCTGCCTTCTTCACCGCGATCCTCAGCAGCACCATCGTGGCGAACGCCCTGCCCACCATCATGTCCGAGCTCAAGGGCACCCAGACGGACTTCGCCTGGGTCATCACGGCGGCGCTCCTCGCGAACGCAGCAACCACGCCCATCTGGGGCAAGCTCGCCGACCTCTTCGACAAGAAGCTCCTGGTCCAGCTCAGCATCGTGATCTTTGTGGCCGGCTCCGTTATGGCAGGTTTGTCTGAGAACATCCCGTTCCTGCTGACTGCCCGCGTGATCCAGGGCATTGCGATGGGCGGACTTACCGCCCTTGCCCAGGCCATCATCGGCTCCATCATTCCGCCCCGCGAACGCGGCAAGTACTCCGGCTACATGGGTGCGGTTATGGCGGTTGGCACCGCTGGCGGCCCGCTGCTGGGCGGCTTCATCGTGGACAGCGCCCTGGGCTGGCGCTGGACGTTCTTCGTCTGCGTCCCGCTCGCCGTCGTGGCCCTGATCCTGCTCCAGGTCACGCTGAAGGTGCCGCACATCAAGCGCCCGGCCAAGATCGACTGGGTTGGAGCCGTCCTGCTGACCAGCGGCGTGAGCCTGCTCCTGGTCTGGGTTTCCTTCGCCGGTAAGGCCGACTACTACGACTGGTGGTCCTGGCAGTCCGCAGTGATGGTGGGCGGCGGCGTCCTCCTGCTCGCGCTGCTGGTACTGGTTGAATCCAAGGTCTCCCAGCCGATCATTCCGCTGAAGATCATCTCCGAGCGCACCACGGCCCTGGCCATCGTCGCTTCCGTAGCCGTCGGCGTAGCCATGTTCGGGTCCTCCACCTTCCTGGGCCAGTACTACCAGGTGGCCCGCGGCGCCACGCCCACCGAAGCCGGGCTGCTGACCCTCCCCATGATCGCCGGCAACCTGGTCGGCTCGGTGGTATCCGGCCAGCTCATCAGCCGCTACGGCAAGTGGAAGCGCTTCCTGATCGGCGGCACCGTCCTGCTGATCGGCGGCCTGGCGCTCGCCGGGACCATGGACCACACCACTGAACTCTGGCTGACCGGCCTTTACACCGCGATCTTCGGCATCGGCCTTGGCATGCTGATGCAGAACCTGGTCCTGGCCGTACAGAACACTGTCCAGGCTTCAGACATCGGTTCCGCCAGTGCCTCCGTTGCCTTCTTCCGCTCCGTCGGCGGCGCCATCGGCGTGTCCGTCCTCGGTGCCGTCATGGCCAACCACGTCAAGGACCTGGCCACCGACGGCCTCACCAAGCTGGGCATCCAGGCCTCCGGGAACAGCGGTGCCACGCTGGACCTGAAGGACCTGCCCGCCCCGGTGGCCGACGTCATGCGCGCCGCCTACGGTGACGCCACCGCCGGAATCTTTATGATCTCCGCCGCGGTGAGCGTGGTCGCCCTGCTCGCCGTCCTGTTCATCAAGGAAAAGCCGCTGCGCCGGACCGTGGACCTGACCCCCGAAGCCAATCTGCAGGCGAACGCTGCTGGCGAAGCTGGCATGACCGCCATGACCGGGCAGCTGCCTTTGGTATCGGCTGCCGTGTCCGGCAGGGGCGCAGGTCCGGTTGCCGGCAACGGTGCAGGGAGTGCTGGCAGCAAGACGTACGACGACGGCACCTCCAGTGTGCCGGCGGCAGGTTTCACAATGCTCGCCACGGACGATCTTGAAGAGGCCTTTGCCCTCAGCCTGCGAGCGGACCCGGTCCGGGGCAGTGGGGCCGGACGCGTCGAATCGCCTTCAGCGGACGGTGCCGGCGGAGCCGGGGGCTTTGCTGCCAGGGCCGCAGCCACTGCCGCCGCTGCAACGGCTGCGGCGACCGCCGCCGAAACAGTGCAGAAGCTCCAGGACACCCAGCACCTGCTGGCCCGGCAGCAGGTGGAGCTGGGGAAGCTGGTGCTGGACATCCAGGAACAGCTGCGGTCCCAGCGCGAGGTCGCAGCCCAGCAGGCCGCGACGGCAGCTGAGCTCAGCCGGCTGAAGCGCAGGCTCCTTAAGGAACGGAAGTCCCAAGCCGCCGCCGCGCTCTACATCGCCAGCCACGGCAAGCACAGCGCCACAGCACCCCAGGACTAAGGGCGGCAGGGACTAAACGCCGCAGGACTAAGGGTTACTTAAACCGCCGTCGGGCCGGAACAACCGTGCCCGGCGGCGGTTTGCGTTGCCCGGAGCCGAATTAATCAATTCCACAGGAAAATGTGCTTCCCGGTCGGCGCGTTGTCGGTGGCCAACACTAGAGTTGGAACCATGCTCCTCACCCTCATCCGGCGCTATTCAAAACCGTATGCGCCGTACATTCTGGCTGTCATTTTCTTCCAGCTGGCCTCCACCATCGCAGCCCTTTACCTTCCCAGCCTGAACGCCCGGATCATCGACGAGGGCGTATCCCGCGGGGATACCGACTTCATCTGGCGCACGGGTGCTGTGATGCTGCTGGTGGCTTTTGTCCAGGTGGGTACGGCGATTGCCGGCGTCTACTTCGGCTCCAAGGCTGCGATGGCGCTCGGCAGGGACCTGCGGCGGGCGGTATTCCGCAAAGTCACCAGCTTCTCGGCCAAGGACGTCAACGCGTTTGGTGCCCCCACGCTGATCACCCGCGGCACCAACGACGTCCAGCAGGTGCAGATGCTCATGCTGATGGGACTGAACTTCATGGTGGCCACGCCCATCATGTGCGTCGGCGGCATCATCATGGCGTTGCGCGAGGACATCAACCTGTCATGGCTTGTGTGGGTTTCGGTGCCTCTCCTGACGGTTGTGGTGGGATACCTCGTGGTCCGGCTCATGCCGCTGTTCCGGTCCATGCAGAAAAAGATCGACCGGATCAACGGGGTGCTGCGCGAGCAGATTATCGGTATCCGGGTGGTGCGGGCCTTCGTCCGCGAACCCTACGAAACCGAACGGTTCGGCGGGGCCAACAAGGAGCTGACGGATGTCTCGCTGAAGATCGGCTCCCTGTTTGTGCTGATGTTCCCCGCCATCAGCATGATCCTGCACCTTTCCACCGCCGCGGTTTTGTGGTTCGGCGGCCAGCGTGTGGACTCGGGAGACATGCAGGTGGGCGCCCTCACGGCGTTCCTTCAATACCTGCTGCAGATCCTGGTGGCAGTCATGATGGGCACCTTTATGGCCATGATGATTCCCCGGGCGTCCGTGTGCGCGGACCGCATCGGCGAGGTGCTCGACGTCGAACCCTCCATCCATGACCCCGAGCGGCCCGAAGCCCCTGCGTCGCTCAAAGGTGTCGTCGAATACCGGAATGTCACCTTTAACTACCCGGGCGCCGAAGCGCCGGTGCTGAGCAACGTCAGCTTCACCGCCCGCCCGGGGCAGACCATCGCCATCATCGGTTCCACGGGTGCCGGCAAAACGTCCTTGCTGTCGCTCCTGCCGCGCCTGTACGACACCGCTGAAGGGGAGGTGCTGCTGGACGGTGTGCCCGTCAGCAGGCTGGACCGTGCCGAGATCACCAGGCGGGTGGCACTGGTGCCCCAGCGGCCCTACCTCTTCTCCGGGACCATCGAGCACAACCTGCGCTTCGGGAAGACCGAGGCAACGGACCAGGAACTCTGGAACGCCCTTGAGGTGGCGCAGGGAGCCGACTTTGTCCGGGAGAAGAAGAACGGGCTGGACTCCCGCATCTCGCAGGGCGGCACCAACGTTTCCGGCGGGCAGAGGCAGCGCCTCTGCATCGCGCGGGCCCTGGTGACCAAACCGCGGGTCTACCTCTTTGACGACTCCTTCTCCGCCCTGGACGTCGCCACGGACGCCCGGCTCCGGGCGGCACTCAAGCACACCACCGCCGATGCCACCGTCATCATTGTGGCCCAGCGGATTTCCACCATCACAGAAGCGGACCAGATCCTGGTGCTGGACAACGGCCGGATCGTGGACCGTGGAACACACGAGGAACTCTTGGAAACCTCGCCCACCTACCAGGAAATTGTTGAATCCCAGCTGAGCGTGGAGGAAATGGCATGAGCGCCCGCAAGAAGGACGCCGCCGAGGCGAAAGGTACAGCCGCTGAGGAGCAGCCCAACGCCGGATCAACGGAAGACGTGCTGGAGGACGAGGAGTTCTTCGAGGAGGAGTTCAAGCCCTCTGAAGCCGACGGCGACATGTTTGGCGGCATGCCGGCCAAAAAAGCCGAACACTTCTGGCCTTCCGCCAAGCGGCTGATCGGGCTGCTGAAGCCCGAGGCGCTGGGGATCTACGTCGTGGTGGGCCTGGTGCTCATCTCCGTGGTCCTGAACGTCATTGCTCCCAGGATCCTGGGCCAGGCCATGGACGTAATCTTCGCCGGGGTGGTGGGCAAGCAGCTTCCCGCCGGGGCGGGCAAGGAACAGTTTGTGGACGGCCTGCGCAAGCAAGGCCAGGACAACTTCGCGGACATGGTGTCCCGGATGGAGCTGGTGCCGGGCACCGGGATCAACTTCCAGAAGCTCACGGTCCTCATTTCCATCGTGCTGCTGATGTACTTCGTGGCGAACATCTTCCTGTGGCTGCAAGGCTACGTCCTGAACCGCATCGTAATGAAGGTGATCCGCCGGCTCCGGGACGATACCGAAAAGAAGCTGAACCGGCTGCCCCTGAACTACTTCGACACCCGTCAGCGCGGGGACGTCCTGTCCCGGGTCACCAACGATGTTGACAATGTCCAGCAGGCCCTCCAGCAGGCGTTCGCGCAGCTGATCAACTCGCTTCTGACAGTCATCGGCATTGTGGTCATGATGTTCATCGTTTCCTGGCAGCTGGCCCTGATCGCCCTGATCGCGCTGCCGCTGTCCGGCGTGGCAGCGGGCATGATTGGCGCGCGCAGCCAGAAGCTTTTCGCCGCCCAGTGGAAGAACACGGGCTCCCTTAACGGGCAGATCGAGGAATCCTTCTCCGGGCACGACCTCGTGCGGGTCTTCGGCCGGGACGCCGACATGCTGGAACGGTTCGAGGAACGCAACGAGGCTCTCTACAAGGCCAGCTTCGGGGCCCAGTTCGTCTCCGGCATCATCTTCCCGGTGATGCAGTTCGTGTCCTACCTCAGCTACGTGGGCATCGCCGTGGTGGGCGGGCTCCGGGTCGCTTCCGGCTCCATGTCCCTGGGCGACGCGACGGCGTTCATCCAGTACTCCCGGGAGTTCACCCAGCCGCTGGGCCAGATGGCGGGCATGGCCAACATGCTCCAGTCCGGCGTCGCGTCCTCCGAGCGCGTGTTCGAGTTCCTGGACGCCGATGAACAGGACGTTGAGACGGCCACCGAGCACCTTCCGGCGAAGACCGACGGGCACGTGGACTTCAAGGACGTCACCTTCAGCTACACGGAGGACAAGAAGCTGATCGAGAACCTGTCCTTCACCGCCGAGCCGGGAAACACGGTGGCCATCGTAGGGCCCACCGGCGCAGGCAAGACCACCCTGGTCAACCTGGTGATGCGTTTCTACGAGCTCAACTCCGGGTCCATCACCCTGGACGGGGTGGAGATCACCCACCTGAGCCGGTCCGAACTCCGCTCCAAGGTGGGCATGGTGCTGCAGGACGCCTGGCTGTTCGGGGGGTCGATCTACGACAACATCCGGTACGGCAACCTCGACGCCACTGAGGAACAGGTGATGGCCGCGGCCAAGGCCACGTTCGTGGACCGGTTCGTCCGTGCCCTGCCGGAGGGCTACGACACGGTGATCGACGAGGAAGGCAACAACGTCAGTGCCGGCGGAAAAACAGCTCATCACCATCGCCCGCGCGTTCGTGGCCAACCCGTCCCTGCTGATCCTCGATGAAGCCACCAGCTCCGTTGACACCCGCACTGAGCTGTTGGTCCAGAAGGCCATGGCCGCACTGCGGACAGACCGCACCAGCTTCGTGATCGCCCACCGGCTCTCCACCATCCGCGACGCCGACACCATCCTGGTGATGGAAAACGGCAGAATCGTGGAGCAGGGCAACCACAAAGTCCTCCTCGCCGCGCAAGGCGCCTACTACCGGCTGTACATGTCCCAGTTCGCTGGCGCGGACGCCGGGGAAGCGTCGGTGGATGACTCGACGGCGGTGCACAGCTGAGCGCGCACGAGGCCCCGGTGCAGGAGGACGCCGCAGCGCAGTTGGGGCCCCAGCACGCAGTCGGCGGCAGCCGGATCGAGGTGCTGGTCCCCATGCGCTGGGGCGACATGGACGCCTACGGACACATCAACAACGTCCAGATCGTGCGGATGCTGGAGGAAGCCCGGATCGCGGCCTTCGGGACGCCGCGCGGTGCGGGCCTGCCCGGCGTGGAACCGCACGTCTCCCTGTTCAATGACGTCCCCGAGGGCACTATGGCGCTGGTAGTGGACCACAAAATCCGCTACGTCAGGACGTTGGAGTACCGGAACGTTCCGGCCGTGGTGCAGGTGTGGATCGGCGCGGTGAAAGGCGCCAGTTTCGATATCCACTACGTGCTCCAGGACCCCGTGACACGGGAAGACTGCGTGAAGGCCAGCAGCCACCTTGCTTTTGTGGACGAAGCCACGGGGCGGGTGCAGCGCCTTACGGCCGAACAGAAGGAACGGATGGCCCCGTTCACGATTTGAGCACACGCCCGCAGCCGGCGCCCGGCAGAAATGCGTTGCACAGGAAAGCCCAGCATCGGAAACTGATAACCCCCGACGAAGGAGCAGATCATCATGGCTAAGAAAAAGACCTGGAAGGAAATGTCCCCCACCGCGAAGGCGGGCATCATTCTGACGGGGATCGTCAACCTGTCCCTGCTCGTGGCAGCGCAGCGGGACATCTCAAGGCGCCCCGCGGCAATGATCAATGGTCCCAAGGCGGCCTGGCGGGCGGCGTCCTTCATCAACTTCATCGGCCCGGTGGGCTACTTCACCTTCGGCCGGAAGAGGCCAACACCGGTGATGTAGCCATCCGCAACCGGACTGGCGCGCGGCCGCTCTGAGCGCCCGTCCAGTTTCACCCTGTAAATTTGAATCCATGACCCCCGCTTCCACGACTGCCATCGCCCGTGCCCTCGGTATCTCGAAGGAAATTGAGGATGCGGCGTGGTTCGTCCTTGGCCCGGGGCTCCTCGGCAAACCGTCCGCCCTGGATGGGCGCACCGTGACCTGGACTTCGGAGGCCGCGGCCGAGCTGCTGGAAAGGCTGGAGCTGGGCACGCCGGACCCGAAGGCCCCCATGATGACCAACCTTCGGCAGAACCTCGAGGGCGCATCCAGGGAAGCCAAGCAGTTGGCCGTCGAGCTGCTGTTCCTGCAGTCGCTGCCCTTGGCCCACGAGGTGAAATCCCTGAAGGTCAAGCGTGCCCGGGTGGCCGAGGCTGCTTCCTGGCTGGAGCCTCCGCTGGAGCTGCCGGAGGAGCTCTACCAGGGGCTGACGGACCACGGCGTGATCCGCGACCGGACGGCAGAATTCAACTGGACCATTTGGGACCACCTGAAGTGGCTGTGCCGATTTGTCCAGCACGTGGACCAGCAGCCCACCGCAGATATTGCCGCGGCGCTGCAGGACCCGCTGGATTTCCACCGGCTCGCCGCAGCTACGCCGGGGGACCAGCCCGCCATCCGCCGCAGCATCGAGTTCCTCACCTGGCCCAGCTACTTCGAACCTGTGGTGGCTGACGTGGAACGCCAGGAGATCCGCGACGCGTTCGCCTCGCTGGTGGGCGGCGCCAAGGGCGACGCCGAGGAGGACATCACCGCAGACATCCACCGCATTCGCCTCCACCTGGATGAACAGGCCGGGCAACGCATCGACTGGTACGCCCGGCAGCTGGTGAGCCAGTGGCGCAAGGTGGGCGACCCCGGCCGGCGCGCATGGCTGCTCCGGACGCACAGCGACAACACCGAACTGCTCACACCCTGGCGGGACGAGGAGAAGGTGACGCTCGACGTCGAACATCTCCGCCTGCTGGGCCCGGGCGTCACCGCCGGTGTGGTCCAGCACGCGGTGGACGAGGACTACAAGCACCTCGGCTACGTGGAACGAGAAGACACCAAGACGGCTGTCTTTGCCTTCCTGACCGTGATGAAACCCGGGGACCTGGTGCTTTACCAGCACGCCGGAACGGTGCGGCTGGGCGGGGTGCTCGGCGAGCCCGAACACAATGAGGACAACCGGCGGCTCCGCCGGAAAGTCCGCTGGTTCGACGAAGGCCACACCACCACCAGCCTTCCCCGGCACGTCCAGCGGCAGCTGGCCACCCCGGGCATCGTCGTCGACGTGACCCGGGTGGTCCAGGCCCTGCAGGGCCTGCTGCCCGCCGAAGCGGAAACGGAGCCCGACGGCGACGCTGAAGCGGCCGCCGTCGTCCCTCCCGTCCAGGAAGGCTTCCGTCCGCTCACCCGCGACTTCGCTGACTCGCTGCACATGGAACTCGAGCCGCTCCAGGAGATTGCAGAGCTGCTGGAGGAGAACCGGCAGCTGGTCCTGTACGGCCCGCCCGGCACCGGCAAGACCTACCTGGCCAAGCACCTCGCCGCCGAGCTCGCGGACGACACCACCGACGAGCGGGTCAAGCTGGTCCAGTTCCACCCGTCTTACGCCTACGAGGACTTCTTCGAGGGCTACCGGCCGGACAAAACGGACGAGGGCCAGGTGTCCTTCAAACTCGTCGCCGGCCCGCTGCGCCGCCTGGCGGAGGAAGCCGCCAAGCCGGGCAACGAGAAGAAGCCGTACTTCCTCATCATTGACGAGATGAACCGCGCCAACCTGGCGAAGGTGTTCGGCGAGCTGTACTTCCTGCTGGAGTACCGCGATGACCGGATCTACCTGCAGTACAGCCCGAACGAGCCGTTTACGCTGCCGGACAACCTGTACATTATTGGCACCATGAACACGGCAGACCGGTCTATTGCCATGATGGATGCCGCTATCCGCCGCCGTTTTGCCTTCATTGAACTGCACCCTCAGACGGAACCGGTGAAGGGTTCCCTCCTGCGGTTCCTTGAAGCCCGCCAGCTGGATGCCACCCCGGCGCTGCTGCTGGATGCCCTGAACAGCGCCATTGACGAGTGGGACCGGGACCTCATGATCGGCCCGTCCTACTTCATGAAACCGGCGGCCCAGACCCCGGCCGGGCTGCGGCGGATCTGGAAGTACGAGCTGATGCCCCTGCTCGAGGAGCACTACCACGGCCAGCTGACCCGGGCGCAGCTCGAAGAGCGCTTCGGGCTGGACAGGCTGCTGGAACGCCTTGCAGGCCGCTGACCCGCGTGCTTCCGTCCGGCACCTGGTGCTGGACGAACTGTCCCGGGGCATCGTGGAACGGCTGGACCCTGCCAGCGCTTCCTTCCTGAACTCCAGCGGCCTGGCCAAAGCGTCGCCGATGGGCATGGGGCTCTACCGGATTGAGCCGGTGGGCAAGGTGGGCTCGGTGCGGACTCCCACGGTGCAGCTGGACGTCCGGCCCAAGGACCGGCTGGGGCTCAGCCGGCTCCTGTTCCTGCTCAGCTATGCGGGTGAGCAGGGTTTCCGCCCCGACTCCGTGGCGGCCGTCGAGGAGCGGGAGCTGTGGAGCGCGCTGGCTGAGTCCCTGGGCCAACTGGCCGAGCGGGCGCTGGGGCGCGGTGTCCTCCAGGGCTACCGCACCGTGGACGAGTCGCTCCGGACGGTCAAGGGCCGGATCCGGATTTCGGACCAGATTTCCCGCCGGCCCGGCATGCTGGTGCCGCTGGAGGTGTCCTACGACGAGTTCAGCGAGGACATCGCCGAAAACCGGATCCTGCGTGCCGCCCTGGAGCGGATGGGCCAGATTCCGCGGGTCCGGCCTGAGGTGCTGAGCAGGCTGCGCCAGCTCAAGGGAAAGCTCGACGCCGTCACGCGCCTTCCAGCGGGCGCTCCGCTGCCGCCGTGGACGGCCAGCCGGATGAACGTCCGCTACCACTCGGTCCTCCGCCTCGCAGAGCTCGTCCTGCGGAACGCGTCCGCGGAAGCCGGCGAAGGCAAGCAGCAGACCGCCTCGTTCGTGGTGGACATGGCGCAGGTGTTTGAGGACTTCGTTGGCAAAGCCCTGCGGGAGGCGATGGCGGCGTACCCGGGGGAGCTCCGGCTCCAGTACAACGCGCTCCTGAGCGAGGCCGTGCGGGACACGGACCGATTGTCCGTGCGGCCGGACGCCGTGCACCTGCTGGGCGGGCGGCCGGTGGTGGTGTACAACGCCAAGTACAAGGCCGCCTCGGACCTTGGGGCCTCCCTGACCGCGGACCACTACCAGATGCTGGCGCACTGCACCGCGTTGGCCGTCCCTACCGCCTGGCTGGTTTACGCGGGTGCGGGGGAGGTCAAACTGCGGCGCATCCTGAATGCCGATATCGACATTGTGGAGTTCCCGCTGGACCTGTCCCGGCCGCCGTCGGAAATCCTCGCCAATATCCGGGAACTCGCCCGGCAGTCCTGGGGTGAAGTGGTCCGGCAGGCAACCGCTTAACGTCGGTGTTGATGGATGGGCCCACGCCCGCAGGGTTCCCTGACCGAGCGTGCGAGGTTAGGGTGCGGGTGGGGACTACACCGGAACGTGGAACGTAAACGTCGTTCCCTCGCCCAGGCTGCTTTCAACACCAATGGTTCCGCCGTGCGCTTCCACAATGGCCTTGCTGATGGGCAGGCCCAGGCCGACCCCGGGGATGGCGGTCCTGCGGACGTTGCTGGTGCGGAAGAACTTGGCGAAAACCTCTGACGCGTCTTCGGCGGTCATGCCCATGCCGGTGTCGCTGACCCGGCAGGCCAGCTGGCCGTCCTTCTGCGCCAGCGAGACCAGCACGTTCCCGCCGTCGGGGGAGTACTTGATGGCGTTGGACACCAGGTTGTCCAGGACCTGGGAGATCCGGGGCCCGTCCACGTGTGCCTCCAGCCGGTCCGGAGTCTCCGCGGACAGCACCACACCGGATGCAGCCGCCCTGGGAATGGCCGAGGAAACACTCGCCCGCACAAGCTCGGCCACGTCCACAGCGTGGGGTGTAACGATCAGTTGGCCGTTGCGGCTGGAGAGCAGGTCTGACACCAGGGTCAACAGCCGCTCCGAGTTCCTGCGGACGATCTCCAGCATGCCCCGCTGCGATTCCTCGGGTTCGTCGCCCAGGAGGATCTCCACATACCCGAGGATCGACGTCAGCGGTGTCCGGAATTCGTGCGAGACGCTGGAGACGAAGTCATCCTTGGCGGTCAGTGCGTTGACGAGGTCGGTCACGTCGCTGAAGGCGATCACGGAGCCGGCAAATTTCCCGTCGGCGTCCTTCATGGCGCGGGCGGTTGTCACGAAAGCGCGCTGTTCGCTTCCGGAGCCCAGCCAGACCAGGTAGTCGGTGAAGGTTTCGCCCAGCACGGCCCGGCGGACCGGGCGGTCCTCCACCGGAACAAGTGTCTTCCGGTCCGGCCCGAAAACCAGGAGCTGCGACTCATTCGGGTCCGCTATGTCCTTGGGCCGGGCCAGCTCGTGGTTGGTCCGCTGCTTCCGGTTCATCAGCACGTCATGCCCGTCGGCGTCCACAGCGAGGACGCCCAGGTGCACAGTGTCCAGGACGGTATTGAGCAGCGACTCCTGGCGCTGGCTGATCCGCAGGTTGTCCTGCAGCTGGGCGTCCTTTTCCTCCAGCTCCCGCTGCTGCCGCATCATGCTGAGTGTCAGGACACTCACGGAAACGCCGATGCCGAGCATCATCACCGGCAGGAGCAGCGACCGGGCCAGGTCCTGCCCGGTGAGGGCGCCCCTGACCAGCAGGGGGACCCAGATGATTGCCAGCGGCCCAAGGAAGGACAGCCACAAGGCGGCCCGGGGATAGTAGCCGGAGGCGCATAGCCAGATCACCGGGAAGACGGCAAGGAGGCTGATGCCGGTCAGGCTTTCCTGCCCGCCCTCCCGGCCCAGCGCAATGGAGACGAAGTCCAGCAGCGGGATAACCAGGAAGCTCGTGTACGGCAGCCGGCTCCAGGGAACCAGGTAGCACAGCGCCATAATGGCGATCTGTGACACCAGGAAGGTCACGAACAACGGGTTGCCCATGGTTGTGGGGAAGAAAGCCCAGATGAGGAACGCCGTCAGCAGGGTGGTCACGAACAGTGGCATCTGGCTCAATGCCACGCGCTCGGTCAGCGTGTACTCATGGAAGGGGCGCCGGAAAAACCTCAGCTTCCCCGTGGACCATGCGATGGGGTTAGTCATTGCGCGGTGATTCACGGGGCAGGGTGTGCAGAGCCATAGCAGCAGGATATCCGCAGGCAGCTATACTTCTGACGTCGGCTGCTGAGGGGGCGCTATGAGTGATGCACGTGTGGGACTGGTCATCGAGGATGACCACGACATCCGCGAACTGGTCCGTACTGTCCTGACCCAGGCCGGCTTTGAGGTGACGGTGGCCAGCAGCGGCGCCGAGGGTGTCCTGACTGCAAAGACCCTGAATCCGGACGTCATTACCTTGGATCTTGGCCTGCCGGACATCGACGGTTTTGAGGTGTCCCGGCAAATCCGCGAGTTCTCGGATGCCTACATCGTGATGCTCACGGCCCGTACCGAGGAACTGGACACCCTGATCGGGCTCGAGTCCGGCGCCGATGATTACCTCACCAAGCCGTTCCGTCCGCGGGAGCTCCGCGCCCGCATCGCCGCCATGATGCGCCGCCCGCGTTCTGTTCCGGACACCGCAGAAGCATCAGGCGTGGAGGCCTCGGCGGATGCCGCCCCGCATCCCGAACGGGGGAACTACAGCCACAACGGGTTGGAGCTGAGCTACGCGTCCCGCACGGTCACCGTGGACGGCGCGGAAATGAACCTGACTCGCACGGAGTTCGAACTCCTGCACGCCCTCCTGGAAGCAGGCCGGACGGTCCGGACCAAAGCGGACCTGGTGCGTCGGTTGCGGGACGAGGATTACGACGTCGGGGGCTACATCAGCGAGGCGGACGAACGGTCCGTCGAGGTCCACATGGGCAACCTGCGCAAAAAGCTTGGTGACTCACCGCAGAAGCCGCGGTGGCTGCAGACGGTCCGCGGCGTCGGCTACCGGCTGGCTCCGGCCGAACACTGAGCCTGCAGCCGGTGCATGGTCTGCCGGCTGCACTCGTTGATGGGCGGCAAAAAGGACGCCGCAAGCCGGGGCAGAACCACGGTGACGTCGGCGGCGTAAGCTTCGGAGCGGATTTCGTCCTCCAGCGCCATGGCCAGGCCCGCCAGCTGTTCGGCACCCACCATCTGGCTGGAGGTCTTCAGGCTCAACACTGCGTCCACTGACCCATCGAGGTCCCCGATGGTCAATGTCCGCCGCAGCCGCGCGATCCGGTGGGGGAGACAGTCAATGAAATTCCCCACGAAGGCCCTGCAGTAACCCTCGGCCTCCCCGAGTTCCCCGCGCAGCCGGTCCAGGACTGACTCGTCCACGAGCGGTCTCCCGGCACCATCAGACGGCATCATTACGGTCCTTTCGGCTGGACTTTTCCACCTCGGGAAAGGGGCGGTCATCGGGGGAATTTCTTCTTCTTCAGATTAGGTGTGTTCCTTTTGCGCAAAAGAGCTTAGGACGAGAATTGCGGATTTCTTGATGGGACTGCGGGTTTATGCTGCGGCTGCACTTTAAGGCAGGGCTGGCTGCGTTCCGAACCCTGGGAAAATTAGCCGCCGCACTTTTCCTTGCCACGGCTAAGAGGCCATTGTTGGCGACCTAACATTTACCTGGTGGTAGGGAATGGCGTTGCTTCGGAAGTGTAGGGTTTGTAGCCCCTAACCGGGGGCATGCATCCATCCTGCAGGAACCGCATCAAGAACGGCTAGGACAAAGCCCAAAGATTGCCTCAAGAATGCCTTTCCGGAGGAATGGGTTTCTGCGGTTGGCTGGTGGCCTCAAGGAACCGCACCAGCTGGGATTCGAGTGCTGAACTATTCTTGAGCTCACATTCCCAGACCGTCAGGACCTCCCAGCCTGCCTCCTCCAGCTGGCGGCGCTGGCCGGCATCGCGTTCCTTGGTGCGCTCCCGCTTCGCGGCCCAAAACTCGGCATTCGCCTTCGGAGCGTGTTGGCCGACGCGGCAGTCATGGAAGTGCCAGAAGCAGCCGTTGACAAAGATGACTTTCCGCCGGCCGGCAAACACCAGGTCAGGGTTGCCCGGCAGCCGGGTACCGCCTGCCTGCCCGTGCAGGCGGTACCGGTACCCCCTGGCATGAAGGAGGCGGCGGACCAGCAGTTCAGGTTTGGTGTGCTTGCCCCGGATCCGGGACATGTTCCAGCTGCGCCGCTCCGGGGTGAGCTTATCCGCCATGCTTCCAGTCTAGAATCCTGGACTCAGCGCTCTGGTTGCTCCCCAAGCTGGAAATGGCGACCGCTGATGGCGGTGGGTTCGATCTCGACGTAGAAGTCCTTCAGCGTCGGCACCCAGGATTTGAGACCCAGCTCCTCCACCTCCGCCAGCTCGGCCGCGGTGTTGAGCACGCGGGCCTTTCCCCGAATGACCACCGACCATGCCTCGTCCGAGAGGATGCCGTCAGCCTCGAAAAGCACTGCCGAGTTGATGGTCAGCTGGGCCAGCTTGTTGCCCGGCGCGGTCCGTAAGTACAGCCTCCCGCTGGAGCTGACGTAATTGACCGGAAAGATATCGGGTTCGCCTGCCACGGAAACCACCAACCTCCCGTGCTTGGTCCCTTCCAAAAGGCGCCAGGACTGCTCGTCATTGAGTTCCAGGACAGGGTTCCCATCGGCATGTTCAAACATCATGAGGCCATTCTTCTGAGTCGGTGGGGAACGCGCCAGAGGGCGGTTCTTGGCGCGCGGGAATTCGACGAGGAACCTGCTCTTGACAGGGCTGTCAAGACTTAACCGCGCCGAAACAATCCCGTGACCAACCCGTCGCTCTGGCTGGATAGCGTCGCACCAGACAAGTTCCAGAAACGAAAGCGGCGCAATCGATGAGCAATGACCAGGAAACAACGCAATTACTGGAGCCGACGGCGCAACCAGGTTCCGCCGTCGTCGGCGGTACCCGGACAGCCGAAACGCCGGGCAACGCGGCAGCGGTTAACGCCACTAAGGAAAGCCTGGAGGATTACACTCTGCGCTTCGCGCCGCGGTCCTACCGGAAATGGAGTGCGGGGGTGGTGGCCACCAGTGCGCTGGGCGGCATCGCGTACCTCGCGGACTTCTCCATTGGCGCGAACATCGGGATCGCTTACGGAACCGTGAACGCGATCTTCGGCATCCTTGTGGCGGCCGTGATCATCTTTGCCACAGGGTTCCCGCTGGCTTACTACGCTGCCCGCTACAACATCGACCTGGATCTGATTACCCGAGGCTCCGGCTTCGGTTACTACGGCTCCGTGGTCACCAACGTCATCTTCGCCACCTTCACGTTCATCTTCTTCGCGCTGGAAGGATCAATCATGGCGCAGGGGCTGGAGCTGGGCCTGGGCGTTCCACAGTGGCTGGGATATGCCGCCTCCACGGTGATCATCATTCCGCTGGTGATTTACGGGATGAACACTTTGGCCAAGCTGCAGGTGTGGACCACTCCACTGTGGTTGCTCCTCATGGTGGTACCGGTGGGATACCTGCTGATTTCCCACCCCGAGAGCATCGACAGCTTCTTTGCATACACCGGTGGATCGGGCGACGGCGGTCCCAACCTCGCGTCGGTGATGCTTGCCGCCGGCGTCTGTTTGTCCCTCATGGCGCAGATTGCCGAGCAGATCGATTACCTCCGGTTTATGCCGCCCAAAACCGCGGCCAACAAGGGTGCATGGTGGCGTGCAGTGATTCTGGCGGGGCCGGGTTGGGTGATCTTTGGCGCGATCAAGCAGATTGTGGGCCTGTTTATTGCCATCTACCTGATCGCCTCCTTGGATCCCGCAGCCGCCGCCACCGCCAATGAGCCGGTGCACCAGTTCCTGGGCGTTTACCGGGAGATGATGCCGGCCTGGCTGGCCATGACGCTGGCTGTGGTGCTGGTGGTTATTTCCCAGATCAAGATCAACGTCACTAATGCCTATTCGGGGTCGCTGGCCTGGACCAACAGCTTTACCCGCGTCACCAAAACGTACCCGGGCCGCATGGTTTTTGTGGTGGTGAACCTGGTGATTGCCCTGATCCTGATGGAAGCCAATATGTTCGACTTCCTCAACACCATCCTCGGCTTCTACGCGAACTGTGCCATGGCGTGGGTGGTGACGGTGGCGTCCGACATCGCGATCAATAAGTACCTGCTGAAGATTTCTCCCAAGGTGCCGGAGTTCCGGCGCGGCATGCTTTACGCGGTGAATCCCGTCGGGTTTGTCTCAATGCTCGTGTCCGCAGGGATTTCGATTGCCGTTTTCTTTGGTGCTTTTGGGTCCGCCATCCAGCCGTTCTCACCGATCTTTGCGGTGGGCCTGGCCGTGGTGCTTCCGCCGTTGCTGGCTCTCCTGACGCGCGGCCGCTACTACCTGCGGCGTACCGACGACGGCATCGACCTGCCAATGTTCGACGCCGACGGGAACCCCAGCGACGCCAAGCTCCTTTGCCACGTGACGGGGATCGAGTTCGAGCGTCCGGACATGGTCCGCTCGGCCCAAAATGCGCCCGACGGCGGCCCCCAGTATGTGTCGTCCCTCGCCCTTTCGACGGATAAGACGGGGGAATTGGTACTGCCGCCCCAGCCTTGACGGTGCTTGTCGCTTGTCGCTGATTTGGGTCCTGAGAGAGGCCGGTGCATTTATGCACCGGCCTCTTTCACGACTTTCGGATGGTTACCGCCGGTGGTAGAAACATCGGCGGGTACCTGTGGATAACTCTTATCGCTGAAATGTGATGTGGGCTACCCTTAAGTCATTGTCCGGAGCATGCCGTCTTGAAACTACTGGGGGAATAGCGGCCCATGACATCGCACAACACTCGTACGCCCCGTGGCCTGCGCTTTGGCGTTTTGGCCTTCGTTGTTGGCGGCTTGCTCCTGCTGTCCGGTTGCTCGGGCGGAGCACCTGCAGATCCCGGCGCAGCATCCCCGATTTCCGCGGACTCGGCTTCCCCCAGCGCCACACCCACTCCGACACCGACCCCCAGCGCCGTCTACAAACCCGCCGACGCGTCAGGCCCCGCCCAAAACGTTCCGGTTCCGGTGCTGCCGGAGGTGGCGAAGACGGAGACGAAGGAGGGGCTTGAGGCGTTTTCGAAGTATTGGTTTGAACTTCTTAGCTACGGCTATGAGACGGGCGATACCCGAGCCCTTTCCGCCATAACGAGCGCAAACTGCGTGATGTGTGAACGCACTAAGCAAGTGCAGACTGGTTGGCACGAGGATGGTCGATGGTTAGCCGGTGGAAAGGTAACAACGCCGGTCGTAAACACCACTTTCAATAAAGGATCGGACGGCCAGTACCAGGTAGCAGTGCAGGTGTCGCAGGAAGCTTTGAGCTACTACAACCCGGATGGTTCGTTAGATAGCACTGACCCAAAGCCAGCAGACTCAGGAAGCCTCATGTTCGCGGTTTTTAGAGATGGAGACTGGTATGTAAACACCATCCAGCCGATAGTTGGCTGAAGGTGAAAGGCGTCTTGCTTCGCTGCCTGCTTGGAGCCTTAGTCGTCACGCTCGTCCTTCCCGCGATGGGATTTTCTGCCCTGGGGTTTGCCCGCGGACAATTGATCGTTCGCGCCAGCGACGACCAAAAAGAGGATCCAAAAGCGCCCCCACCAAAAGGTGTATGGTCAGCGACCGGAACTGACATCATCGGCTGGGCTCGGGACTCGGTCACAGGTGACTTTGCTCCACTGTCGCCCGGCGCGGTAAACACTGACCCCAACGAATACAAGTACGAACTGCAGTGCCACCTCGGCGGGGGCGACTTCGATACCCCTTGTCTCGCCCGGCAGGTCGAGTGCAACGACGGGCCCGACGGTGAAGAAGGCATTCCGGTCATGTGGTACTCAAGGCCGCGCGGTGTTCCGGGAGCCGTTTGGGCGATCCACTCCGGCCCGACCTGTCTTTACGATGCAAAGCCGGAGGACCTGCTGCCCCGCATTGCCGCCGATATTCAGCGGCAGTTCCAAAGCCTCCCCGTAAATGCCGGAACGGTGGTGGCGCAGCCCAGCCCGCACACACTGCGGGGCGCCGAAACGAACTTCTATGCCGAAGCCGTGGAACAGCAGTTTGACGTCACCATGTTCGGCCAGCAGGTTCACATCGTCGCCACGCCGGTCCAGTACACCTGGAGCTACGGCGACGGCACGGTCTTCGGGCCCCAGCCCTCGATGGGAGGCCCGCTGCCGCAGGACCGATGGGGTGAAAAGACCCGGACAAGCCATCCGTACGGCGCTACCGGCGACTTCCAGGTTGTGTTGACCACCTCCTTCCAAGGAACGTACTCGGTCAACGCTGGCCCGCCGTTGCCCATCCCGGGCCAAGGGCAATTCAATGCACCGCCACAAACCATCAGCGTATGGCGGTCGCTCACCCGGAACTACGCCGACGACTGCAACGCCAACCCCCAGGGCCAGGGCTGCCCGGGAGTTGGGGCAACGCGCTAGGGGCTCGCGGTCAGCAGAACCCGATCACGGTGCAGCGCGACCCGCGCACCCACCGGAGCACAAGCCACAGCACCACGCGCCGCCGGACGCTGTGTGATTCGCGCCGCAGCCGGAATAGTTGCTCACGCCTCCCAGTTGGGCCTAACAGAACGTTGGAAACATCGAAAGGAACCGCGCATGCTGTTTTCCCCTCTGGCCCTTGGCGAACTTGAACTCCCGAACCGACTTGTGATGGCGCCCCTGACGCGGCTGCGCGCAGGCGAAGAAGGTATTCCGGGCCCCCTGCTCGCCGAGCACTACCGCCAGCGGGCCTCCCTGGGCTTGATCGTCAGTGAAGGAACCTACCCCAGCATCGCGGGCCGTTCCTACCCCGGCCAGCCCGGCATCGTCACCGAGGAGCAGATCGCCGGCTGGAAGACGGTTGCCGACGCTGTCCATGCCGAAGGCGGACGCATGTTCGCGCAGATCATGCACGGCGGCAGGGTTTCGCACCCGGACATTACGGGCGGCCGCACCATCGTCGCCCCCAGCGCCGTTGCCATCGAGGGCGATGTCCGCACCCCGTCCGGCAAGCAGCCGTACCCTGTCCCGCACGCGCTGACCACCGATGAACTGCCGCTCGTGATGCGGGAAATCGTCGACGCCTCGCTGAACGCTATCGAAGCCGGCTTTGACGGCGTGGAGCTGCACTCAGCCAACGGCTACCTCCTGCACGAGTTCCTGGCGCCGAACTCCAACGTCCGCACGGACAGCTACGGCGGTTCCCCTGAAAACCGGGCGCGGTTCGTCATCGAGACGGTCAACGCCGTCGTCGCAGCAATCGGAGCCAGCCGCGTGGGTATCCGCATTTCGCCCGAGCACAACGTCCAGGGCATCGCCGAAGTCGATACCGCAGACGTCCGCGCCACCTACGAGGTGCTCGTGGACAGCATCGCCCCCCTGAACCTCGCCTACCTCAGCATCCTGCATCATGAACCCACCGGGGTACTGGTCCAGGACCTCCGCACCCGCTTCGGCGGGACCTTCCTGGTCAACACCGGCTTTGGAGTAGTGACCACCCGCGAGGAAGCTGTGGCCCTGGTGGCGGACGGCCACGCGGACGCCGTAGTGGTGGGCCGTCCTGCAATCGCCAACCCGGACCTGGCCCGCCGCTGGAACGAGAGCCTGCCGCTGAACGAGCCGGACCCGTCCACCTTCTACGCAGAGGGCGCAGAGGGCTACACGGATTACCCGGTGTACGCGGGCTAGAACCGCCCTTGACGGCAACTCCTTAAGACAGGCGACGGCGGCACCCGGCTTGGGTGCCGCCGTCGTCTGCTGCTCGAGGTGCTGTCCCGGCAGCGGGCGCCAAAGGAATCCGACCGCCTTTGGCTAGTGAAGTTGGCCCGCCGGGCTCCTCGGGGAAGCCGGCGGTGATCAGATGCTACTCCAGCAAATGGATATTTACCAGAGGCCCGTCGGGCCGACGCGGAAAGGGCTAAAGGACCGCCTCCCGGCCCGTTCCTTCAGTCATTACAAGCCTCCCGTCCTGGATGTTAACAAGGACGCTTTTGGGCTTTCCGCTGACCTTCGTGATCGCCTTCAGACCGCGGTTGGTCACCTCAACCCCCACATGCGCACCCTTCGCCGGCAGCTCTACAGACACCTCGTTTGCGATGCCGAGGATCGGGTTGGTGGAAACGTCCAGGTCCCGCCGAGCCTGCTTGCCGTTCACCGTCACGGTGATGTTTGCCTCCTCGAACCCCTCCTGAAACACAATAAGCAGTTCCCGCATCATGCCCTCTTCCTCGAGCGTTGGGTTGCCTGTGACGGCATTTCAACTACAGCACTTTGGAGGCGGCAGCGGAATACCTTGCCGGAGGCCCCGCGCGATCAGCAGCAGTGGAGCCCGCAGCCCGCTTAGGGCAAGATGTTCTGGTGACCCAACTGCCGCAGGCCCCTTCCGTACCTCCGTCCACACACCGGAAACGGGAGGACGACATCTATACCCAGATTGCCACGGAGCTGGGGGTCAAAGCCTGGCAGGTCAAGGCGGCAGTGGAGCTTCTCGACGGCGGATCCACCGTGCCCTTCATCGCCCGGTACCGCAAGGAAGCCACCGGAACGCTGGACGATACCCAGCTCCGCGACCTCGACGAGCGGCTGCGCTACCTCCGCGAACTCGAGGACCGCCGTCGTACAGTGCTTGAGGCTGTTGCTGCCCAAGGCCAGCTGACCCCCGAGCTGCAGAAAGCCATCCTTGCTGCCGACACGAAGTCCCGGCTCGAGGACATCTACCTGCCGTTCAAATTCAAGCGGCGGACCAAGGCTCAGATCGCGCGTGAAGCCGGCCTGGAACCGCTGGCTGACGCGTTGCTCAAGCGTCCCGAACTCAGCCCGGAGCGCGAGGCTGCCAAATACCTGAACCCGGAACATGCTGTTGGTGACGCCGCTGCTGCGCTCGCAGGAGCCCGGGCCATCCTCGTTGAGCGCGTCGCCCAGGACCCTGACCTGGCCGCCAACCTGCGCGAGCGGCTGTGGACACAGGGCCGCATGGTGTCCCGCGTGAAGAAGGGAAAAAAAGCCGACGGGCAGAAGTTTGCGGACTACTTCGAGTTCGCACAAGCCCCAGCCGGCATGCCGTCCCACCGGGTTCTCGCCTTGCTGCGCGGGGAGAAGGACGGCATCCTTGACCTGGACCTCACCGAAGCGGATCCCACGGACGACGCCGCCCTCGCCGCCGCACGTTCCCGGTACGAGTCAGCGGTGGCCAAGTGCCTCGGCGTTGCCGGCCGTGGCCGTCCCGCTGATGGGTGGCTGCTGGAAACGGCGCAGGTGGCGTGGCGGTCCCGGGTGCTGGCCCGGCTCACCGCTGACCTGCGCGGCAAGCTGTTCGCCGCGGCTGAGGACGAGGCGGTCCGCGTTTTCGCTGCGAACCTCCGGGATGTTCTGCTGGCAGCGCCCGCCGGGAACCGGGCAACGCTGGGCCTGGACCCGGGGCTCCGAACCGGCGTGAAAGTCGCTGTGGTGGACGGTACCGGCAAGGTCGTCGCCACCGACACCGTCTACCCGCACGCTCCCGCCCGGAAGTGGGACGAAGCGCTGGCAAAGCTGGAGCGCCTGGCGCGGCAGCACGCCGTCGAACTCGTGGCAATTGGTAACGGCACCGCCTCCCGGGAGACGGACAAGCTCGCCGCTGAGCTGATCAAGCGGCTGCCGGACGTTGACAGGAAACCGCAGAAGCTTGTGGTTTCCGAAGCCGGAGCATCCGTCTACTCCGCTTCCGCTCTTGCCGCGGCCGAGCTCCCCGGGATGGATGTCTCGCTGCGCGGTGCTGTGTCCATCGCCCGCAGGCTGCAGGACCCGCTGGCCGAGCTGGTGAAGATTGATCCGAAGTCCATCGGCGTGGGCCAGTACCAGCATGACGTGACGGCGTCGAAGCTTGACCGGAGCCTTGACGCGGTGGTGGAGGACTGCGTCAACGCCGTAGGAGTCGACGTGAACACTGCTTCGCCGGCCTTGCTGAGCCGGGTGGCCGGCGTGGGGCCGTTGCTGAGCGAAAATATCGTCGCCTACCGCAACGAGCACGGCCCCTTCGCCAAGCGTGCCGACCTGAAAAAAGTGCCGCGGCTCGGTGCGAAGGCCTTCGAACAATGTGCCGGCTTCCTCCGGATTACCGGCGGAACCGAACCCTTGGATGCTTCGAGCGTGCACCCTGAGTCCTACCCGGTGGCGCGTAAGATCCTGGTTGCCGCGGGCTCAGCGCCTGCTTCATCCTTGGATCCCCGCGATTTTGCGGACGGCACCTTCGGCCTGCCCACCGTCAAGGACATCTTGGCGGAGCTGGACAAGCCGGGCAGGGACCCGCGCCCGGCGTTTGCGGCGGCGACCTTCTCTGAGGGGATCGAGAAGATCTCCGACCTCAAGCCGGGCATGATCCTGGAAGGGACGGTGACCAATGTTGCGGCCTTCGGCGCGTTCATTGACGTGGGCGTCCACCAGGATGGCCTGGTCCATGTGTCTGCGCTCGCGAACCGCTTCGTCTCTGACCCCCGTGAGGTGGTGAAGTCCGGCCAGGTGGTCCGGGTGAAGGTGCTGGAGGCAGACCCCGAGCGGAAGCGGATTTCCTTGACCTTGCGGCTCGACGACGAATCTTCCGCCGGCGGGCAGGGCAGCGGAGGGTCCGGTGCGGGGAGGTCCGGTGCCGGGAGGCAAAATCCGGACCGTTCCGGACAGGAACGGCAACGGTCCGCCAAGAAGCCGGGCCGTTCCGACGGACGTAACGCCGCTCCCAGGCCAGCACCAGTGGATACCGCTCTGGCCGAGGCCCTGCGGAAGGCCGGGCTCGGTAAGTAGCCATTTTTGCCCCCGGGGGAGGGCTTCCCTGTGCTCGGGCAAGGGGCGGGCGCCCACACATTTATTTCGCCAGGGCCGCGGCTGGGCTTTCGGCGGCGGTGGCTTTCTGTAAAAGTGGGTCCATGACCTACTTCCTGGAGTACATCATCCCTGCCGCCTCCGCCGACGCCGAGTTTGAGTTCCCCCACGACGAGATCAACTCCGGCACGACGATTCCGTTGAGCGAGACAGACGCGGAGGTCGTACACACTCCGGAACTGCCGGCGCGGACCGGAATCATCGGCGCCACCGTACCGGAAGCAAAGCTTGAAGCCGAACAGCTGATCACCCACAGCCGCGCGTCCGAGGCGTCCTTGTATTTTGATCCGTCCAACTCCCTCCAGGCGGGCGTGGGCACGCTTGTTGCCACCTTCACCGAAGGCAGTGGCTGGCAGGACGCCTAGGTTACCGGCGCTCCGCCGAGCTGCCCATACGGCAGCGAACGACGGCGGAGCCCCCATGCTCCATGAGGTCACCGCGCGTGCACGCGCGGTGACCTCATTTGCGCTGCCCAGTTTCGGGATCCCCCGGGCGCGCCCGGTTTCGGCGTTTTGATGCGGAAACGGGTAAGTCCTGCCAGGGAGCCGATGTGGAACCCCTCACTCCACCACGGCCTCAGGAGGAACAGGCCGCATGATTAGTGGCTAATGAGGCACCGGTAACCCCAATGTACCTAATGCGCCAACCGGCATTGCCCCTCCACCCCTAATCCTCCAAACAGGGGAAATTCCCCACGTAGGAAGGGTTATTAAAGCAAGTACCCACTACTGATGTTTACACAGCGGGGCCTACCCTACGCTCAATTTACGAATTAGTTCCACCGGCCACTACCGGCCAAAGTTCTCTAAACACGCCATGAAGCGGTGAGGGATTTGTCTATTTCAATTCAGCCCCCAATTTCATTCTCCAAGCCGGCGGCAGTACCGGAAAGAGCGTCCATAAGCGTTGTGATCCCAACACTAAACGAAGCCAAAAACGTCCCTTGGGTCCTTCGGCGTATGCCTTTATACGTGGACGAAGTGGTGATTGTTGACGGCCGTTCCACGGACAATACGGTTGGGGTGGCGCGGGCAGTCCGCGGGGACATCGTGGTGGTGAACGAGCAGCGCAAGGGCAAGGGTGTGGCGCTGCGGTCAGGATTTGCCGCAGCAACGGGCGACATCATCGTCATGCTGGACGCCGATGGAAGCATGGACCCCCAGGAAATTGGCTGGTTCGTTTCTCCGCTCCAGCACGACTATGACTTCGTCAAAGGCTCCCGATACGTCACAGGTGGGGGGTCCGAGGACCTGACTTGGCTGCGTCGCGCAGGAAACCGGGCGCTGACCGGATTGGCCAACACGGTCCTGCACAGCAACTACTCGGACCTTTGCTACGGCTACATCGCTTTCCGGCGGGAGTGCCTGGAAGTCCTGCAGCTGGAATCCGATGGATTTGAAATCGAGACAGAACTGATCGTCAGGGCTGCGAAGGCGGGCCTTCGGATTGCCGAGGTCCCCAGTTTCGAACTGGACCGCATCTCCGGGGCGTCAAATCTCCAGACCTTCCGGGACGGCTGGCGGGTATTGGGCACCATGGCCCATGAGTGCCTTCTGTGGGAGGCCCCTACCGCCGGCGCACGCCCCGAGGCGCTTCGCCGCGTGAAGTACGCCTACGCCAACGTGAGCTTCCCGCGCACGCCCACGGATCCACAAAGCGTTCTTCCCGTCGTAAGCGTGGCATGACATGGCGTACGTTCCCTTCCCAAGCGTGAGTGTGATCGTCTGCGCCTACACGGCTGAGCGTTGGAATTTGCTGCTGGGCGTCATCGAGTCCGTCCGCACGCAAACCCGGGCGCCCAGTGAAGTCATTGTCGTGATCGACCACAACGAGGAACTTTACGACCGGTTGGCCGAGACCGTTGGTGACGTCACCATTGCCAAGAACACCGGCCCGCGCGGGCTCTCCGGAGCACGCAACACCGGCGTGGGCCTGGCTGACTCGGACATTGTCGCCTTTCTCGATGATGACGCCGAAGCCGCGCCAGACTGGCTTGAACGCCTAACGGCGCTCTATGACGATCCTGAAGTGCTTGCGGTAGGCGGTCGGGTGGAGCCTGTCTGGGAAGCTGGACGTCCCGGATACTTCGGTGAAGAGCTCGACTGGATCGTTGGCTGCAGCCATCGAGGCTTGCCACGGGTTGCCTCCGAAGTCAGGAACGTGATCGGGGCCAACATGTCGTTCCGGCTCGACGTCATTCGCACGGTGGGCGGCTTCAACATCTCCTTGGGCCGGCAGGGTTCCACTCCCTTAGGCTGCGAGGAAACCGAGATCTGCATTCGGTCGACGATGGGCGCACCCTGGTGCCGCATCGTTTACGAGCCCGCCGCAGTGGTCCGCCATCATGTGCCGGCAAGCAGGGGATCCGTCCGCTACATGCTTTCAAGATCCTGGTCGGAAGGGATCTCAAAGGCCCAAGTCAGTCACGTCGTAGGGCACAAGCGGGCACTCGGCCCGGAGCGCCGATACGTCCGCAGCATCCTGCCCCGGGCCATCTTTTCAGCCATAAATGACTGGAGCCATGGCGATCCTGCAGGACTTGGCCGTGCGGCTGCCATAGTGGCCGTCGTGACGTGTACGGCGGCAGGCTACCTCCGGGGACGTCAGCTTGCGCATGTGCCCGGACGCCCCCTGAACCACCCGGTCCTGGCCGGAGTCAGTCCGTGGCGGGAAGTGAAGTGACCGGGGGTTTGGGGCTCGGGATCGTCAGGGCCAGAAACCTGCACCGCGGCTTCGTCAACGACCTACTCGCAGCCACCGCCACAGCGACGCCAGCGCGGACAGCGTCCATACGGCCAACCCGGACGACACCGCCCGCACCAGCAGCACCATCCGACCGACACCACTTAGACAGGGGACGACCATGAGCACCAGGCAGACCAAGAATCTTCACTTCGACATCCACGGCCGCGTCACGATCAGCGTCGACGGAAAAGCGCCGGCGGCACACCAGCTCCGGACCATGCTGGCGTGTTTCGCCACGGACGCTGAACGGCCGGCCGACATCGTCGTCGATGACCGGCCGGAGCCACTGCCGGATGCTGGCCTGCTCGAGCACGAGCTTGCGTACACGGAGACCGGCGTGCGTTTCAATGCCGACCGGGTCCAGGTGGTGAGGGACGCAGAGCAATGGCGCGTACACGGATCGGGCGAGCTGTTGACCTCTGTGGTCCCTGTTCTCGACGCCGCCATGATCGCTCGAGGAGCTGCGATGATCCATGCGGCAACGATGGCGTACCGGGGCCACGCGATCGCGCTTCCCGCGGCCGGAGGGACCGGTAAGACGAGCACCGCCGCAAAGCTGATGCGGCGTGAGGGCTGGTCGTTTATGGGCGACGACTGGGCCTTCCTCGCCGAGGACGCCACACTGCTCGGCTATGCGAAGCCGATGTTCATCAAGCCGCATCACCGGGCCATCTACCCGCACCTGTTCGAAGGCGTCCGGAAGCCCCTTGTCCCCCCACGGTTCTCGCAGACCGTCGGCAGTCTCACCACGCTGGTGCACCCGTACGTCATCCGTTATCCGCGGCTCGCGGACTTCTCCCGCCGGTGGTCGCCCGAACACCGCATGGTTGACGCGGCCACCGCGTTCCCCGGGCGGGAAGTGACCACCACGGCCCCGCTCGCGGCCGCCATCTATGTTGAGCGGTTCGAAGGAACCAAGACCCGGATTCTCGACCGGACGACCGATTGGATGGTCGACCGCATGATCGGAAACTTCCACATCGAGATGGCAGGCTTCTCGCAGCGGGTTGTCACCGGCCTGGCAGCCACGTCCGTCGTCCCGTGGCGCGAGCACTTCGCAGCGAAAGGCCTCGTGCTGAGCAAAGCACTGGACGGACGTCCCTGCCACCTGCTGCAGGTGCCCGCGGCGTACTCGGCCGACGAGGCGTCGGACGACATCGTCCGGCATCTTGAGGAGCTGCTGCCGTCGGTCCTCGACGAGCAGGTCTGAGGGGTTGGACACAGTGGGCCCCAACCCTGCCGAAGTCACCGCCGTCGTACCGGCCCGCAACGCGGAGCAAATGCTCCCGCGCTGTCTGGAGGCCCTGCGTCAGTCCGGCGTGGCCGAGATCATCGTGGTGGACGGATGCTCCACCGACGGCACCGTCGACCTCGCCCTCGCGGCCGGTGCCCGGGTCCTAAGCGACGAGGGGCGCGGCCTGCCGTGGGCTCGAACGCTCGGTGTGCAGAGCAGCACCACCCGTTGGGTCCTGCTCGTCGACTCCGACGTCGTGTTCGGGCCCGGAGGGGTTGCGGACCTGCTCACGGAGCTCGTCGAGGAAGGCTACGATGCCCTCCAGGCCGGGCTGGAGAGCGTCGCCGGCCCGGGCTACTGGGGGCAGGCGCTGGCACGTCACCACCGCACTGGCCGCAGCCGCAACTGGTTCGGGCTGGTAGCGACCGTCGTGGACCGGGAACTGATGCTGGGTGTGGGTTTCGACGACACCTTCAAGTCAGGCGAGGACATCGAACTGCGTTGGCGGATGCGGAATTCCGGGATGCGCACTGCGGTGTCACGCCGGGTCGTCGTCGAACACCGTTTCGCAGCGGACGACTTCGACTTCGCGCTCGACCAGTTCCTCATGGACGGAACAGGACTGGGAAAGATGATCCGCAAACACGGCTGGCGCGGTGCGAGGTTGGCGCTGCTGCCCGCCGCCGCGGCAGTTCGGGGCAGTGCCTTGAGCCTTGCGGCGGGGCAACCCCGGTGGCTGCGCTACTACATAGCCTTCTGCTGGTACAACTACGCGGGTTTGGTCAAGGGTTTCGCGTCGTGAGCGCCTTGAGGGGGGACCGAGCCGTGGACGCCCCGCCCGTCCGGCACTCCGCCCTGCGCAGCTCACTCGGCCTCATCATCGCCAAAGGCGCCCAGACCGGCTCAGGTTTCGCCTTCTGGGTGGTGGCCGCGCATGCTGCGTCCGAGCGTGAGGTCGGGCTCACTACGGCGGCGGTCTCGGCGGTGTTGATCTGCGCACAGCTCGCGGTGCTTGGCGCCGGGTCGGCCGTGATCGTCTCCATCGGGCGGGGGGAACCGCCGGCACGGGTGCTGGATGCGGCGTTCGGCATCGTGGCACTGGCCAGCACCGTGTTGGGCCTCGGGTACCTCCTGCTGCAGTCGGCCGTGGCGCCGGACACGGCCTCGGTATCGGTTCTCTTCTGGCTCATGTTCCTCGTGGCCGCCGTCACCGGGACCATGGGCACCGTGCTGGACCAGGCGCTCGTGGCACTGGGACGCGGTGCCAGCGCGACCTTGAGGTACACGGTGGGCGGTCTGGTCTCGCTCGGGGCTGCAGCACTCGTGGCCTGGCAAGCGAATCCCGCCGCGGCGGACGTGCTGATGGCATGCTGGACCCTTGGCACCGCCTCTACGTGCATCGTGGGTGTGGTCCAGTTGCGCAGACTCGTCGGCTACCGGCCGCGGCCATCCTTGCACCCGGCGCGTGGCCGTCCGCTGCTGATGGTGGGCATTCCAAACCAGCTCCTCACCCTCACCGAGCGCGCCCCCGGGCTGGTGCTGCCGCTCCTGCTCGTCCACATCGTATCTCCCGAGGCTGCTGCCTACTGGTATCCTGCGTGGATGATGGCTTGGGCGGCCTACACCGCCCCGATGCTGATGGGCATCGTTCAGTTTTCCGAGGGTGTGCGGGAGCCTGGCCGCCTCGTGTCGACCACCTGGGCCACACTCCGGTGGTCGCTCGCCATAGGAGGCCTGGCTGCCGTCGTCCTCATCGTCTTCGCCCGCCCCCTGCTCCATCTGCTGGGAGACCGGTACGCTGATGCATCCGCCGGCGCCCTGCGGTGGCTGGCGGCCGGTGTGGTTGCCTATGCGGTGCTGCAGTCTTACAACGCCGTGTGCCGGGCCCGCGGCCGCTACGCGGAGGCCATCACGGTCGGCGTGGTCCTCGCAGTCGCCCTCTGCGTCGCAGCATTGTCCGCCGCCGAAAGCGGTCCCAGCGCCATGGCCCTTACCTGGCTGGTGGTGCTCTCCATCGGAGCCCTGGCGGTCGGCCTTCGGCTGCTCGCAGTCCTCCGGCACGTCAAACAGGAGGTACGATGACCAGCACGCTTGATGCGCCGAGCCGCTTAGACAGGCGCTGGAAACCCCGTGACCTGTGGTGCGCCCTCGCGGGACTCGTGTCACTGGTGCTCGCCGCGGGGGCCGCTTCCACAGTGTCCTTGCCCGTGAACAGCGATCTGGGGCTCGTCGCCGTCCTGCCCTACCCGTTCTGGGTGGGGGTCCTGATACTTAACGCCGCCTTCTTCGTGGCCTTGCGCGGGGACTCCGCGGGACCGGCGAGCCGACCGGTGATGGTCTGGCTCGTGGCTGTGCTTGTGCTCGTGCTCTTCGGGGCCGCAGCCTTTGTGACAGACGTACCGCGGGGTGAGGTCGCGTTCCGGCATCTCGGCATCGCGGATGCCCTCTCCGGTATGCAGCGGATCGATCCGAACATCGATGCGTACTTCAACTGGCCGGGCTTCTTCGCTCTCCTTGCGACGGTGCTTGGGGCGACCGGCCTCGACCCAGTGACCCTTGCCCTGTGGGCTCCAGTGCTCAACGTGGGCCTGTGGCTGACTGCCGTGGCCGTGCTCACCGGCTATTTGACCCGGGATCCAAGGCGGCGCTGGCTGGTGCTCTGGCTCTTCTGCCTCGGCAACTGGCAGGACCAGGACTACCTGTCGCCCCAGGCCTTCGGCTTCTTCCTGTATCTCGTTGTGCTTGCGATGCTCCTCGGTCCGCTGGCAGCGCGGTCCGCCAAGTTCCACGGCTTCCGGCGCGCCGACCTGGCGGAGTGGTGGCGGGGGCGCTCGCCAGCCGAACCCCAGCCGGCGCGCCGGCTGGCCGCTCTCGTCGTGACCCTCCTGCTCATCACGGTCATCAACGCCAGCCATCAGCTGACGCCGTTTATGTTGCTCATTGTCATTACCGTTCTCACCCTGAGCGGGCGGGTATGGCCCAGCAGGCTGCCTCTGATCGCCGGCCTGGTGCTGATGCTCTGGCTCGTCTTCCCGGCGAGTACGTACCTCGCCGGGCACCCGCTCCTGCAGGACGCAGGACTGCAGATTGCGGCCGAGTCCAATGTGGTGGATCGTGTGAGCGGGACTCCCGGGCACCTGCTCGCGGTGCAAATCCGGGTCGGCCTCACCGTCCTCCTGTGGGTGCTCGCCGCTGTCGGGGCAGTGCTCGACCGGCGCCGGGGGCGCCTCGACCTCCGTGTGGTCCTCCTCGCCCTCACCCCACTGCTGCTCTTCCCCGCGCAGGCGTACGGCGGAGAAATGCTCATTCGCGTTTCGCTGTTCGCACTGCCCTTCGTAGCCCTGTTGGCGAGCTCGGTGCTGCTCCCCGGAAACGGCGTCGCTCGCCCGTCCGTCCGCGCCGTGGGAGGCCTTGTCCTCACCTGCCTCCTGCTGGCCGTACTGACCGTGACCGGCCGGTTCGGAAACGCCCAGTATGACGTCTTCACCGACAATGAGATGGAGGCAGTCGCCGCCGCGGAGCATCTGGCGCCTCCCGGCTCGGCGGTCATCTCCGCAGCCCACCCGACGCCGTGGCGCAGCGGGTCCTACCTCGATCACCGTTACCGGACCATGGATGACCTGTGCCGGGAGGACCTGTCAACTCAGACGTGCGGTCCCATCGTCTACAACTTTGCCCGGCACACCCCGGCCGGCGCCCACATGCTCTTCCTGCGCTCGTCGGAGGCGAGCGTGGTGCTCCAGGGCGACAACAGTGCGGGCGAATTCACCGAGCTGGAGGAGTGGTTTAGCATGCAGGACGGCGTGGAGCTGGTGTTCAACAACGTGGATGCACGTGTGTACAAGGTGGCGCCATGAGTGCCATGAGTGCCATGACTATCGTCAAGCGGCCCACCATGGCGCTCGGTCTCGCCGCCGTCGTGCTGGTGCTCCTAACGCTTGTGGGGCTGCCGACTCCGCTGCAAACGGCCGCCGCGGCAGCTGTCCTCATCCTGCTCCCGGGACAGGCACTGGCCCGGCTCACGCCGGTAACCGACTTCGCCCTCGAAGCGCTGCTCGTCCTGGCGCTTGGCCTCGCCACGCTCACCGTGGTGTCCACGGCGATGTTCTACCTTGCCGTGTGGTCGTGGCAGGCATGCGTCGTCTCGATGGGCGCCATCACCATCCTCGCGTGCCTTGCACGCGCACGGCAGGAGGCTGCGTCATGACCGATCTTGCAGGACTGTTGGTGGCTGCCGCCCTGCTCGTCACCCTCGTCACCCTCGAGGTCCGGCACGCCGGACCAGACCCCAGGCAAACCGCAGCCCCGAGGATTCTCAACCGGGCGGTGAGCCGCGGGGCCGTTGCCGTCATGTGGATAGCGTGCCTGCTCCTCCTCCTGCCACGTCTGCTGGAACTACTCACGTGAGTGGCGCAGCCCGGTGGTGGCTCCTCAGCGACCTCCACTTGGGCGCGGCGGACGAGGACCCCCGGCGCCCCGGCAAGGTGCTGCCAGAGTTCCTGCACCGCGAGGTGCTGGCGGCCGCCGGCCAGCAGCACGTCGTTTTTGTCGGTGACACCTTTGAGCTGGCCGGGTTCCCCGAAGAGGAGAGCCTGGCCCGGCTGGAGTCCATCCTGGACCGCCACCCGGACACCTTGCAGGCGCTCAAGGCGTGCGCGGCGCGCGGCGTGCAGTTGCACTTCGTGTGCGGCAACCATGACGTGGAGCTGGCCCGGCCCTCCGTTGGTGCCCGCCTGTCATCGCTGCTGTCACCGGCCGGGCCCGCGCAGGTCCGGGTGCACCCCTGGTTCCTGCACGTGCCCCACGTCCTCGTGGCCGAACACGGGCACCAGCATCACGCGCTGCACCGGATCCCCGAACTGCTGCGCACCGCGGTCAGCGGTACCGACGAGCTGGACCTGCCTCCGCTCGCCGCGTGGCACGCCCAGCCGTCGACATCGCGCCTGAGCCGTGCCGGCGCTGTTGCCCGGGCCTGCCTGGCGTCTGAACGGGCGGAACGCCGCGTCCGTGAGGTTGCCTACGGCGAGCTGTTGCAGGCCGAGTCACTGCGGCTGGAGCTCGACGGGGAGGCTGTCCGGGACCTGGCGCGCCTGTCCCGGTTCCGGACGGTGGCGGTGCTCCCGCGCACGGCCTCCCGCATGGTGCTCGCGGCCGCCGGGCGCAGCATCGCCAGCGAGGAGGCTCCTGCCGCAGCGGCCCGCGTCGCGCGCACCCTCGAAGCGCACAGTTCCGCGGTAGCCTGGTACGTTTCGGCCCACACCCACCGTGCCCTCGAGTCGGCCCTCGGAGAATCCGCCACCCGGTATGTCAACACCGGCACGTGGTCTTCGGACGTCCGGGGCCGCGGACCTGACCAGTGGGACCGCGGTGCTTTCCCGTACGCTGTGGTCGACCTCGCCGAAGAAGGCGCCATCAGCGGCGGGCTGCGGTACTGGCGTCCGGACAACGGCTGAAGCCCGGCCGGTATGGGCTCAGTTGGCGTGAGCCAGGGCTCAGCCTATGCCGCGGGGAGCTGGTGCGGTCAGCCCTTTTCCCAGATGGCCACCCAATCCACATACAGATGGCCGCTCGTTGCCGGATCCGGGCACTCCGGCAGGCAGGATTCGGTCTGCAAAATGTAATGCATCGGCGTATCCGGCGTGGCGGTGGTACTCATGCCAATTGATCTGCCGTCAAGAAAAAACTCAACCCGTCCGGGGCTCCATTCGGTGGTGGCCGTGTGCCAGAACCTAAAGGAAGACGGGGTGTGGAACATATCGATCAGCCCGCCCTCATCGCTGCCAGTGCCGTGCATGGCAGCATAGATTGTTGCCGCCAGGTCTCCCTCCGGGAAGTCTATTTCGCCGTCCCGCGGCCACTGTTTGCTGTCGGGCCAGAGCAGCCATGCGGTTTTGAATCCCTTCAGTGCGTCGCCCTTAAACCGCACGGAGTATCGTCCGTAGAGTTGGCTGTTGTAGGGCCGTTCACTGGTCTCCGTAAGCTTGGGCGCCGGTGCCGCGCCCATTGAGTAGCCGTTTTCGGAGTGCAGATACATGTCCAGGACGCCGTCCTGCACACTAAGGACCTTGGACGGGAAATACCCGGACTTTGCCTGATTCAACTGGGCAGCCGTATCCGGCGTACCGTCAGCGTAATTGGCGCTCCACTTCGGGCCGTAGACGTCGCCCGGGAATCCGCCCACCGGCACATTCCCGCTGACAAAATCCTCCGTAAAAACCTGTTTCCACCCGGGCAGGTTGCCGACGGGCATGGCCTCTCCGCTGGGCCGGCTGGTGTTCTTAACCGCTTGGTGCGGCGAAGCAGAGGCCGCATCCGCCCGTCCGGTTCCCTGGGCTTCAGCGCTAAGGGTGGGCGGCGAATCGGAAGCGAAAGTCATCGAGCCCAGAACCGACAAAAGGACCGCCGAAACGAGGGGGAGTACCCGCATGCGACGCCAGGACCTCTCCAAGTTGTCACCCCGCGGCGGGGCCGCGTCGATGGTTCTGAATCCGTTCATTGCATTCAGTTGCCTCTGTGATGCGGAGATCGGCCAGGCATCCTCCCAATGCACCGGGGAAAGATACAGGCACTGTACCCCAGTCTGTACGGACCGGGTATGACGTCCCGACTCACGCCGGGCCCGCTCCTTGGAGCCGTCCGGCAATTCCTATCCTGCAGGTACCTCTGAGGGATCACCGGATTCCCTGGACTCCTTTTGCCACGGCCAGCGTCCGGTAATTTCAAGCTCAAGGGAAAAACTGAGGAATGTCCGGATCAGCACGATGATGGCCAGGACTCCAACGGTCTCGAAGGTCGGTGTCACCGCGACCGTACGGATGATGTCGGCGGCAACCAACAGCTCAAGCCCCAGCAAAATGGACCTGCCCAGGAGCTGCCGGTATAAGCGGTAGAAGTTCAATTTCCCACTGCCCGCAGGAAGGTTTCGCGGCTGATGACCGCGCAGTGCCAGAGGGACGGACACCAGGGCGCCAACCACCATGACAGCTACTCCGGCAAAATCGACAACCTGCCCGGCAGCCTCAATAACTTCCCGAAAGTCCAAGTTTCCTGCCTCACTCATCCCGCATCACGTCGCTTTTGTTCAGGGGACAGCCTACGGGTGGCGGATGCCGTTGCCGGCCAGGACGTCCCGGTAACCGTCCCTGAAGGAAGGAAACGCGAAGGTGAAGCCCGTGCTTTGGAGGAGTTTGTTGCTGCAGCGCTTGTTCCCGCCGCGGGCAGGTCCGGCGTCTCCCACCGGCGGCGCAGCCATGCCCAGTTCGCCGGCGAGGAAACGCAGCACGGCTCCGAGATCGGCCGGGTCGTTGTCCACGCCAACGTAGACCGGGCCCGGGCTTGCAGGCATGGTGGCCAGATGCACGATCGCAGCCGCAGCGTCGTCGCGGTGGATACGGTTGGTGTACCGGACGTCCTGGGGAATAACGGCGGAACTGTCGCGCACCTGGTCGATCAACCTGGTCCGGCCCGGCCCATAGATCCCGCCCAGCCGAAGGGACACGGCAGTTGTGGGGGTTCCCTCAAGCCTCTTTCGGAGAAGCTCCTCCGCCTCCCTCAGGATCCTGCCGGAAAAGCCGCCCGGCGCAGGTGCCGTGCCCTCATCAACCCAGCCGCCTCCCGCGTCTCCATAAACCGCGGTGGAGGAGACAAAGAGCACCCGGCCCGGCGTCACGCCGTCGCGCTCCAAAGCATCCAGGACGTTGCCCAGGCCCCGCACATACGCGGACCGGTAGGCATCCTGCGAGGATGAATCTGCGGCCACGGCAATGACGACGGCGGAAGTGTCCGCCGGGACCGGCGGCAGGTTGGGTGCGCTCAGGTCAGCCGCCACACCTTCGATCGCGGCCGGCAGCTTTGCGGGGGAGCGGCGCCAGCCCACTACACGGCGACCGCGGGCAGCGAACCGCAAACCGGCTTCAGTCCCGAGGTCGCCGCAGCCGGCCAAGAGGATCGTCATGGATGACAGTCTGCCATCAGCGCTGCGCTGACCGTACTCACGGAAGCTGGGTCAGGGCGGCCCTGGGAGGGTGGAAACAATCTCCGGACTAGGAACCGGGACCCGTTGGGGCTGGGGCGAAAGCTGTGAAAGGGCGTTGAGGATCACGCCCAGGACGAAAATGATGAGAGCCAGCCGGAAGAGTATGCCGAAGCAACCCGGTTTTTTCGTTCCCTCAGGCTTCGGCCGGCTTGTTCCCGAAGGGCGAAGGGTGCGCGGGTCGTCGGCAGGATCACGGGCGGTGCGCCAGCGCTGCAAGGTCGCTGCAGGGCCTGAAGAATGGGCGAAATCCGGCGGTCCTGTAGGTACATGTCCGGTCGTCAGTACTGAAGGACTCGAGCCCCCCGCAAGTTGGTTCGTGAGGTAGCGGTGAACGGCTCCCACTGTCCCGGGATCAAGCACAGCAGCGGTAGCTGCTACTGCCTGAGGCAACGTTTCGATCCCTTGGACCCGGGCCCCGCTGGCCGTGGTCCCTTGTAGATTGGGCTGACCAACCATACAGAGCCAGGCCTGGACGTAGCGGCGGTGCTGCGGTTCGAGGAGGGCGGCCACTGCTGCACCCTGCTCCAGAACTCCAGTAACTTCCCGCTCCCGGGAGTAGCCATTTTGCCGCAGGATACCATTACGAAGTTGCAGGTCGCCCGACCAATTCTTTGCGTCTATGACGATGACGCCGCCGGGCCCGACCAGAATATGGTCAAGGTTCGCTTTGGGACGTCCGGGCCAATGGACATCGTGCAGGGCCATCCAGCCCTGGGACTCCAGGGCCTCAAGCACGGCGGCAACGCGGGCTTCGCCGGCGGCGCCAGCCGCCCACGCCCGTTCAGCACGTTCTGCATAGTCCAGCTGCCGCCGCAGTTTTGCAGCTCGTTCAGCAGCTAAGCGCGCCTGCTCTGCCGCGCCGTCGCCAGCACCCATATGTTGCCCCCATGCTTATGGTGTGCGTCCCCCGCACCCAAGCCTTACTGTATGCGATTAACTTTGGGTGCTCTACGGTGCCTCCACCGGGAAGAACACGCGGGGATCCTGCAGGAGTGCCGGGTAGGTGAAGGCCGACCGGTCGATGATCTCGGTAACCGTGAAGTTTCTTCCGAACCTGCCGTCCTCCAGCGTGATGGGCCGGCCCACAACCTGTCCCACCGCAAACTTGTGGCCGTGTTCGAACGGGACGGCGACGGGAGTTTTTCCGGGGAGGGTGGCGAAGGCTTCCTCCTGGGCCAGGCGCTTGCGGGTGGGCTTTTTCAGCTGAGGCCTGGGCGGCGCCTTCCGCGGCTGCTTTGAGGGGCGGCGGGATCCGTCGTCGATGTAGACAGGAGAGTAGCCGTCATCCGGTTCGTCCGCGGCGGGCGCGGCAGCGGGGAAACCATGGGCCGGCGGCAGTGCCACCGTGTCCAGGGCCTGGGGATCGACGTCGTGATGCGGGGAGCGGAGGATCCAGAGGATGTCGCCCTCAGGTTCCTGGGGCAGGAACTCGTGTTTGGGTTCGGGCCAGAGGTAGTCCATATCCGGTACCGCGTCTTCAAAAACCGAGCTGTAGAACTTTGGTTCCTTGCGCACCAGCTTGGAGCGGTGGCTCAGGTGGAAGTCGGGGTCGCCCAGCCAGGGCGGCATCGGAATCTTGTCCGCGTAGTCCGGGTGGGCCGCCTGCGGGGCGAACTCTGTGATGTTTTCACGCGTCTTGTCCGGGTGTCCGCGCTTGGTCCATTCGTCCACCATCGCCAGCCCGTACATAGTCAGGGCCGGCACATAACCCATCCACATCCGGATCGCCGGGTGGGTCTGCCAGCCGTATCCGGGAATCACCAGGGCACGCAGTGTCTGGAGCGCTTCGACGCGCTGCTTGCCCAGGCGGGCGGTGTCCAGGGCCGCGGCGCTCTGCCGGAAATCGGGGTACGGGAGGAAGGTTTGCATCCCTTCAGTCTGACGGCAGCTTGCGGATGTGCCAATTGCAGTGCCGGGCGCCACACCTCCCTCAGCGAAGTGTTCACATAGTGGACTCATGCATACACCGGGCAGTCGAACCCACTAGGATCGCCGCAACACCCCACCGTTTTGGAAGCCTACTCATGACATCAACACCTGAAAAAATCGCCGGAATCACCCACTCCTTCGCGCCCCGCTACGGGCAGATGCTGAGCCCGGACGCAAAGGGCATCCTGGTCCTTGACGAATTTACCCTTGATCCCGAGACAGCACGGAAGGACCAGCACCGCTTCCGCGACGGCATCGCCGCCGTCGCCCGGACGGTCCGCCGCATCGCGGCCCTTCGCGTGATCATCGCGGTCGTGGCCATCGCCAATCTTCCACTGTTCCTGCTGTCCAGCGGATGGTGGATTTACGCCGTTTCGCTCGCCCTCGTCGTGGGCGTTCACACCGCGGTCACCCTGCTGAACCGGCACGAGCCGAGGCTCAAGCAGCGGTCTGCGCTGGAGCTGCACATGCACCGGGAGAAGAGCGCCAACTACCGCAAGGTCCGCGACGCCGTGAAGTACATGATTGACACTCCGGGCCGCATGAACGAGCACCTGTACCTGGAGCTCCTGGTGGTCAAGCGCGTGGCCCTCAACCTGGCCCACGGCACCGTTGCCCTACTGGACACCAGCGACGAGTCTGCATGGAAGGTGCGCATCGTGCGCGAGATTCCCGCGAACAGCTGAGTCTCTGCCTTCAGCAGCTTTAAAAGCACGACGCCGGCGTGCCCCTTCTGGGGGCACGCCGGCGTCGTTGTTGGTCAACGGAATTTGTCTATCGCCGACCGGTTTGGGGAGGCCGTGCCGGCCTCGGATACTGCGCCGTCATTCTCGCGGGCAGTGATTCACGCGGGAAGCTGGATGACCTGTCCCTCGAAGACGAGGTTGGGGTCGGAAACGGTGCCGAGGTTGGCGTCGGCAAGGTGCTGCCAGCCGCCGTCGATGCCCAGCTTCGCAGCCACGATGCTCAAAGTGTCGCCCGCCTGCAGCGTGTAGGTCTCGCCACTCAGGGCAACCGCCGTGACGTGCTTGGCAGCCGGAGCCGTGGCGGTGGCTGCCTGGACAGGAGCAGCCTGGACCGGTGCAGTCTGGACTGGTGCCGCCTGGACAGGAACACTCTGCGCCGGCGCACTTTGCGGTGCTGTGCCGGTACCGCCGCCGCTCAAGCCCAGCTGCGCTGCACAGGAGGGCCAGGCGCCCCAGCCCTGCGCTGCCTGGACCTGCTCGGCGACTGCAATCTGCTGCTCACGGGTGGCGTCCGAGGCCGAACCTGCGCCGCCGTACGCTGCCCAGGTGCCGGGGCTGAACTGGAGGCCTCCACTGAAGCCGTTGCCGGTGTTGGTGGCCCAGTTGCCGCCGCTCTCGCACTGCGCCAGGGAGTCCCAGGTGGAGGCACTCGTGGTGGCGCTGGCCGCGGTCGCTGACAGCGCGAGGCCGGCGGCTGAAATAGCGGCCACGGTGGCTCCACGGCGTGCGGCAGCACGGAATCTGGTGTTTTTCATGATGGTTATGCTCCTGAAGGCCACCTGCGCTGGTTCCGTCCCCGGAGATCATCGCGCCACTGCCCGCCCCTGACGAATAGAGGTCAATATCGGTGTCTGCCTGCTGGGCAGTTCTGGTGGAGGCAGCACCGGGCATTCATGTCGCCCGCTGTCCGGGCATGCATTTCACGCTAGGACATAGCAGTGCCGTTATCAAACTGAGATCTTTTCTGGGTGCAAGCTGGTGGTTTGCTGGGTGCCTCATTGCCAAGCGAGACGCGAATCCGGTCGGGGCACTATCCTGACCGGATGGATAACTATGCAGGCAGCAGTGCCGTGCCTGAGACCGAACCTGACGCAGTCGAGCCGGAGACGCACGCCAAGCCCCTCCCGGTGGCCGAACTGCACCTTCATATCGAGGGGACGCTGCAGCCGGAACTGATCTTTGCGCTGGCCGAGCGGAACCGCATCACACTGCCGTACTCCGGGCTGGATGAGTTGCGGGCGCGGTATGAGTTCACGGACCTGCAGTCCTTCCTCGACCTGTACTACGCCAACATGGCCGTGTTGCAGACGGAGGAAGACTTCGCCGACATGACTTATGCCTACCTGGAGCGCGCCGCTGCTGCCGGGGTTCGGCACGCTGAGATCATGATGGACCCGCAGGCCCATACCTCGCGCGGCATCCCCTTGAAGACCTGCGTCAACGGCGTCGCTTCCGTCCTGGCCACCTCCCAGGAAGACTTCGGGATCTCCACCATGCTGATCGCAGCTTTCCTGCGGGATCTTTCCGAGGAATCCGCGTTGGAAGTCCTCGACGGTCTGCTGGCAATGAACGCGCCCATCGGAGCGGTGGGGCTGGACTCGGCGGAGGTAGGGAACCCGCCGTCGAAATTCGAGCGGCTCTATGCCAAAGCCCGCGAAGCGGGCCTGCGCCTGACCGCGCACGCGGGCGAGGAGGGGCCGCCGTCGTACATCCTTGAAGCCCTCGATGTCCTAGGCGTGGAGCGGATCGACCACGGTATCCGGTGCATGGAAGATCCTGCCTTGGTGGAACGCCTGGTGGACGCGCGGATCCCGCTGACCGTCTGCCCGTTGTCGAACGTTCGGCTGCGCGCGGTGGACACCCTGGCCGACCACCCGCTGCCCGCCATGCTCGCCGCGGGCCTGAACGTTTCGGTCAATTCTGATGACCCGGCCTACTTCGGCGGCTACGTGGACGACAACTTCAGCCAGTTGGACGCAGTGTTCGAACTCTCCGATTTCGACAAGGCCAGGCTTGCCGCCAACTCCATTCATTCGTCCTTCGCATCTGAGGAGCGGAAGGCGGAACTGCTGGCAGAACTGAACGGCCTCGACGCGGTCCGCTGACGCCAGTTGTGTCACAGGCAACAACGGCGCCAACATGCAGCTAAACTGGGTGCCGCAGGCGTGTCCGGAGGGGTGCAGGGCGGCAGCTGTGAACGCACTCCAGGGTTATGCAGCAAGCCCTACACCCGATACTCCAGACTCACTTCCGGGAATGTCCGCTTCATAGTCGGTCACGACACGCAGAGTTAACCGTATTAAGTCGCGCGATGTAACGGGCAGTTGGCAAGATGCCTAAGACCGATCGCTTTTATAAAAAGGGGAATCATGGCCAAGTCCACCGCAGAAAACACCTTCCTTCGACTCAAGACCGTTTTGGATGTCCTGACCGAAGGCGTGTGGTCCGGTGATGCACTGAACGCGGGGCAGGTCCTCGCGGAGGCTACGGCACGCGTGCCGTTCAACGAGCACGAGGCCGAACTGCTCAGCGGCGGGATTCCCCGCGGGCACAAGACGCTGACTTCCGCCACGGCCAAGCTGGTCAAGGCCGGCTGGCTGGTCAAGGGCCGCTCCGGCTGGACCATCACCGAGGACGGCATGCGTGCCACGGTCGCCTACCCGGACGCGGTGTCCTTCGCCACCGCGCTCGACGCCGGCGCTCCGGTCCCTGCCGGCACTCCGGTTCCTGCGGCTCCCGCAGGGTTCGTCCGCCAGACCACCGCCGTTCCTGAAACAGCGGCGCCGGTTGCTGCCAAGGCCGAGGCCAAGAAGACCACCAGGAAAACTCCTGCCAAGAAGGCCGCTGCTGCCGTGGAAAAGGCAGCGAAGGTGCTTGAAGACGCCGTTGAGCCCGTGGTGAAAGCCGTGCGCAAGGGCAAGGCTCCGGCCAAGACCACGGAAGCTGCAGCACCTGCGGCTGCCGAGCCGTTCGAGGACGCGGACGTTGAGACGCACCCGCAGCCGGAGGCAGTGGCTGTTGCCGGCGACTTCAACACCTTCCTCGGTGCACCCGAGAACTGGGCGCCGCAGTACGACGAGGCGCAGATGGAGTTCGACTTCCTGGACCAGCTCTGGAAGAAGAGCGCGGAACTGCCGGCCGGGCACTACACCTTCAAGATCGCCATCAACCGGTCCTGGGACGAGAACTACGGCGCGTTCGGCACCTTCGACGGCCCGAACCATGAGCTGTACCACGACGGCGGGACTGTCACCATCCGCTACAACCACAGCACCCGCGACATCACCATCAACTAACCGCTCCGCCCTCCCAAGTAAGTAGCGCTAAGTGTCGTTTTGGAGCCCCATAACGACACTTGGCGCTACTTACTTGGGAGGAGCGGCACTGACGGAGGGGAGGCGCCGTGGCGAGGCACGCAGGTCCATCATCAGGGGTGCCTGATTCTTCTGATGAGTCGGACACGGGTTCGGTCCGGCTGACTGCCCGCGTTTTTGGCGTGGTGCAGGGTGTCGGTTTCCGCTTCTGGACCATGGGCAAGGCGGAAGAGCTCGGTCTCAGCGGCGAGGTGAAGAATCTCGACGACGGTTCGGTCGCCTTGGTGGCCGAGGGGCCGCAGTGGAAGGTCCACGAGCTCCGGGAATGGTTGAACTCGAACCGGACACCCGGCCAGGTGGAACGGGTGGAGGACTCCATTTCTGAAGCTGAGGGTAAGTTCCGCGGCTTCAACGCACGCTGACTTGCTCGTTTATCCGGCCCTGCTTCCTGTCCGGGGATGCTTCACTCCCTTGGGCTAAGCCCGATGAAGGCGCCCAACTCCTCCAGGGCTGCGGGCCGGTGCGGCATGTAGCTGGTGAGCTCGGGAGAGCGGATGATGACTGCCCGCCACTGCCCGCGTGAGACCGCTACGTTGATCCGGTTCCGGTTCAGCAGGAACTCGGCGCCGCGGGGTGCCTCGCTGACCGCGGAACAGGCCATCGAGACAAGCACTACGGGTGCCTCCTGGCCCTGGAACTTGTCCACGGTCCCGACGCGGACGTCAGGCAGGCCGTCCTCCGCGAGGGCTCTCCGGATGAGGTGGACTTGGGCGTTGTATGCGGCCACTACCAACAGGTCTTCCTGGCCCAGCGGACGGGACTCGCTGTCCCCGCCCAGCGTCCACTTCAGCCCCAGGTGCCGCCGCGCCTGGCGGACCACCTCGGCGGCTTCCTCCTTGGACGCGGTGGCGTTGCCGCTGTGGTTGACGAATACTGTCTCCACCCCGGGAGGCAGTTGTTCCAGCTGGCGCCGCGAGGCCGCGGGTGCCGCCTGGAGCTTTCCCTCGTAGCTCAGCCGCGAGACCGCGCGGCACAGTTCAGGATGCATTCGCCAGCTGTCCGCCAGGAAGTAGCCGAGGCTGGCCGGCAGGGTGGCGTGCCCGGCGGCCAGCCAGCCCAACGCGGATTCGTCCACGGGTTCCGGGTGGGCGCCCTGGCTGACCTGCGGCAGTTGCTGGGGATCCCCGAGCAGGAGGAGCCGCTTCGCTGACCGGGAAACGGCGAGCGTATTGGCCAGCGAGAACTGCCCGGCCTCATCGATGACCAGCAGGTCCAGCGAACCGGCCGGGACCTCCTTGCCTGTCATGGTCCAGGCAGTGCCGCCCACCAGGCAGCCGCCGGGAGAGGCCAACAACCTGCCGACGTCGCCCTCAGCGGTGCCCTGCCACGGAACGTCGTGCGGGGATGCCAGCTTTTTCGCGACCACAGCCGGGTCCACTCCACCGGTGGCGATGGCACAGCACAGCAGGTTTTCGACCACATTGTGAGACTGGCCCACCACACCGATTTTCCAGCCTTCACCCACCAGGCGGCCGATGACATGAGCACCAACGTACGTCTTTCCGGTGCCGGGAGGGCCCTGGACGGCGAGGTAGGAACGGTCGAGATCACGAACGGAGCCAGTGATGGCGGCGGCATAATCGGCGGAACCATCGGGCCCGTGCGGAACGTCCACTGGCTGCCGGAGGGTTCGGAAGCGCGGGGGCTGCTTGCGCAGGATGTCCAGTCCCGGCTGGGCAGGCAGCGACGGCACCGATGTTCCGACGGCGCCAGCAATCTCGGCGATGGCAGCCTCGATACTGGCGGTGGCCAGCGGTTGGTCCTCAGTGAGGGCTACCGGCAGGTGCGGGTACGCGGCAACCTTCCCGGACTCGCGCTCGGCGATGGTGATGACGACCTGTCCGGGGTTGTCCGGGGCAGGCGCGATCTCACTGATCCTGGTTCCAAACGTGAACGCCCGGGCACCGGGAGCGGCGTCGGGGCCGGCCATGCCGTCCGGTGGAGGAGCGTCGTAGAGCCGGCACCAGCTGGAGTCAGCCCGAAAATCAGATCCCTCCGTCATAGTGCCCTGGAGCCGCAGGATCCGCGTGCGCATGCGTTCCCGTGGTTTCGCCAGTGCCCAATCGGAGGTAACTTCGGCGGACGCCACCACAAAAACGTTCCGCTGGTCCGACCAGTTCTCGATGGGTGCTTCCACCCGGTCAAAGTGCTGCCACCAGAACTGCTTACGCTCACGGCGGTGGTAGCCGGTAGCTGCGGCGACCATGGCGATGGCGCGTTCGTCGTCCGTCCAGGGGCGGTTGTCCGGCAGACCCGCCAGGTACTCCCGCAACCGGCGTTCCTCCGCAGTTTCAGGAGCCTCAGCCGTCTCGTCAGGCGCTGCGGGGCGGTCATCGGCTTCAGTAACGGCAGGCAAACCGGGTGGCGCTTTCGACGTAGCCGAAGGAGGTTCCGCGCCGGTCAGCCCGGCGACCTCCAGCAGCCAGTCGCGCAGTCGAAGCGTGGAGAGGCAGTCGTACCGGTTGTAGTCCGAGATGGACGCCAGGATTGTCGCCGCCTCGGCCGTGTTCCCCCCATCGCGTGCCGCGCAGTAGGCGGCGTAGGCCACCACCGAGGCGCCGGCGTCCTTGACGTCCCCGGAGCGGAGGTTGTCTCCCATGTACAGCGGCTCGAGCTTCTTGATCGAGTAGGACGCTTCGGAAATGCGCAGGGACTGCCGGACCGTGGCGTAGAGGTCAACGAGCAGGCCTTCACGGAGCCAGGCGTCCACCGTGTCCTCGCCGGCCTGGTGGGCCAGGGAAAGGTTCCGCAGGGCTGTCTTTTCGTAGGCCGCGTAGTGGTAGACGTGCATGTCCGGGTAGCGGGCCCGGCGTGCCTCCACGTAGTCCAGGAAGGCCAGGAAGGCTCTGCGTTCTTCGGAGCGGGAGTGGGCCCAGAACGGGCGGAACACGGGATCGCCGGGATCGCCTTCAACCGGGTCGCTTGTAACCGGAGCCTCAATCACGCCGAACAGGTACTCAATACCCCATGCCCCGGTGGCCGGGTCCTGCCACAGCGGATCGCCTTCGAAGTCGAAGAAGATGTCACCCGGACTGGGCGCAGGGATAGATGCAATGGTGTTCTCCAGCAGGACTGTATAGGAAACGGTGTGCGGCTGGCCGTCCTTGATGAACGTCCTGGATCCTGCGGGCGCGTCAAGGCCCAGTTGCATCCGCGCCTGGGCCCGGAGCCGGACCATGGAGTTTCGGGCGTCTTCTGCAGGCATGGCTGCGAGCTGGTCGATGGTGGTGATGCCGGCAGCGTGCAGTTTCCTCCGCTGCACCACGGACATGCCGGCCACCATCAGCAGGTCCCGGTGCTCCTGCACCTGCTCGGCGCAGTAGTCGCAGCGGCCGCAGTGGACGATGCCGGGCTGCTGCCAACGGACGGTGGTATCGGCGGCCCGGTGTTCCGCTGTCAGCTGGCGGAAGCGCCGGCGTCGTTCGCGGAAAACAGGCAGCAGGTCGGGGAGGGAGTGGCTGCTGCGGAGCCAGTCCTCACCTACCCGCGTTCCGAGGACCAGGGTCACAGTGGGGGAGGGGGCGAGGCCCATCCCGAGGAGCTGGTCACCGTACGCTGCGAGTTGCAGCAGGGCACCCACCTTCGCATGGCGGGCCAGCTTGGTGTCCCAGACTTCGTAACGGCCGGGACTGCCTGTGCCGGCGCCCTCGTTGACAAGGAAGTCCGCGTAGCCCAGGAATTCGCCGTCGAAGAACGTGGCCTGGAAAACAACGTCGGCACCGGAGCGGAGGGCGAGCTCGGTTTCCGCGTGCTTGGCCTGGAGCTCTCCGCGCAGGTTCTGCCCGCGGTCAAGTGAGTAGACGCCCGTTCCGCGGCTGGCATCCCACTCGCCGTACTTGGTGATCAGGCTGGCCAGGACGGTGTGCTCGTGCTTGTCGCCCAGCTCACCGGCGCGAACCTGCATCTCGTCCGCTTCAAATTTCGCTTTGGGGGTGCGGCCCAGCTTTTCGTCGAGGATCCGGAGCGTGCGGTACTCACACTCGCTGGCGGCTACCAGATCGCTGGCAGAAAACACCAGGTCCGGCAGCGCACCGGCAGTTGCAGCTTCGAGCAAAAACACGGGGCCTCCCCATCGACAGCCGGGCCGGAGGACGGTTCCCCTGGCCTTGATTCAAACGTAGCAAGAGGGGCCGACAATTCCCCGTCCTAGGACAGGCGGGCCACATTCCGCCGGACGGGGCGGCGTGCAGTTCCGTCGGAAAAGAGATCGGGGGAGGACGCCTGGATCCGCTTGATGTCGTCAAAGACGCCGCGAAGATGCAGCCGCAGGGAGTTGTCCGCATCTGCGAGGTTCCGAGCCTCCAAAGCGTCGACCACGGCGGTATGCTGCTCAATCAGCGTGGACACCGGCCGGGTGTCGATCAGGCTGAGCCGTCGGGCACGGTCCAGATGTGCCTTCGCGGAGTTGACTGCATTCCAGGCGGACTCATGCCCGGCCAAACGCAGCAGCTCACGGTGGAAATCCTCGTCCAGGCGGAAGAACTCTTCGATGTCGCCACTGGCCTCGGCCTCACGCTGGCCGGCCAGGATGTCCCGAAGGCCAGCCACGGCGTCAGCATCCGCGGCGAAGTCAGTCAGTGAGGCGCATTCGATGGCTTCCCGGACAAACTGGGCCTCCGCAACGCGGGACAGGTCCACCAAGGAGACGAAGGAACCGATTTGCGGGAAGACCTGTACCAGGCCCTCCTCGCGCAGGAGAATCAGGCTCTCCCGGACGGGAGTGCGGCTGATGCCCATCTCCTGGGCCAGTTCATTCTCGGAGAGGGGTTCTCCGGGAGGCAGCTCCAGCGAGATGATCCGACGCCGGAGCGTCTCGAGCGTCTGGTCCCTTACGGACAGCCGCGGGGACGGAGCCTTTTCGCCTTTGCCTGATGCCATGTATCCAGTGTAGCTACCATTGACAAACTAGAATGGTAGTGCTTGTATGGTAGTAAGAAATCAGCCGATCCGCAGGCCGAATGCCACTTCCGGGAATAGTCTGGAAGCTACGGCAGGTAGGGCCCAAAAACCGCGACCTGCCCCTTATCCAAGGGCGGCAATCTTCGAAGCACACTCTCCCCAAACCCCCTTTTCATCGCCTGCAAAGGAGCAACAGATGACCGAGAGCATCGCGCCCCCTACTGCCAAGGCAGAGTCCCGCAGCACCAAGGACCTGGCCAAGGTGGCCGTTTCCGGCTGGTTGGGCACCGCCATGGAATTCATGGACTTTCAGCTTTATTCCCTGGCCGCGGCCATTGTTTTCAATAAGATCTTTTTCCCTGACGTCAGCCCGGTCATCGGCCTCATCGCTGCGATGGCGACCTACGGCGTCGGCTACGTTGCCCGCCTCGTGGGCGCTGTCTACTTTGGCCGCATGGGCGACAGGATCGGCCGCAAGAAGGTCCTCTTCATCACCATCGCGCTGATGGGTGCGTCCACCACGCTCATCGGCGTCCTGCCCACCTACGGCATGGTGGGCATCTGGGCGCCCATCCTCCTCGTGGCATTGCGACTGATCCAAGGCTTCGGTGCCGGCGCCGAAATCGCCGGCGCCACCGTGATGCTGGCGGAATACGCCCCGGCCCGCCGCCGCGGCCTGATTTCCTCGCTCGTCTGCCTCGGCACCAACTCCGGCACCCTCGCCGCCACCGCGCTCTGGGCCATCCTGGTGGCGGTACTCTCCGAGGACCAGCTGCTGACCTGGGGTTGGCGCTTGCCGTTCCTGGCAAGCTTCCTGCTGATGATCTTCGCCGTCTGGATCCGCCGCTCGCTCAAGGAGAGCCCGGTCTTCGAACAGCGTGAGGACGTCGTCGATGGCGTCGCACTCGCCAAGCGCGACCTCGCCGCTGAACTAAACGCGTCCGCAGCAAACGAAGCAGACCAGCCCAAGCACCTGACCGAGTCCACCGGCACGATCGAAGCCGCGCTGCACCAGCGCAAGGGCAAGTCCTTCCTGATCGCACTCGGCCTCCGCTTCGGACAGGCCGGCAACTCAGGCCTCATCCAGACCTTCCTCATTGGCTATCTGGTCACGGTCCTGCTCATGAACAAGTCCGTCGGCACAACGGCCATCATGATTGGCTCGATCATCGGGTTCGCCACCATCCCGCTGGTCGGCATCCTGGGCGACCGCTTCGGCCGCCGGCCCCTGTACATCATCCTGAGCGCCACCACCGCCGTCTTCGCAATTCCCATGATGCTCATGGTCACCAGTGGCAACCCGACCCTCGTCACCATCGCGATCGTGGCCGGCCTGAACCTGGGTGTGCTCAGCCTCTTCTCGATGGAGAGCGTCACCATGGCCGAGTTCTTCGGAGCCCGCCCCCGCTTCACCCAACTCGCCCTGGCCAAGGAAATCGGCGGGATCCTCGCCACGGCCATCGGCCCGATCCTCGCCGCCACGCTGACTGCCGTCACCGGGCACTGGTGGCCGCTGGCCGCCATGCTCGTCGGCTACTCGCTGATCACGCTGCTCGCCGCAGTTGTTGGCCCCGAAGTCCGCGGCCGCGACATGGTCCGCCTGGAAGACGCCGCATGAAAGCAGTAGTCGTCCACGGTGCCAACGACCTCCGCATCGACGAACGCCCCGAGCCCGTCGCCGGGCGGGGGGAGGTTGTCCTCGACGTCGAATGGGGCGGGATCTGCGGCTCCGACCTTTCCTACTGGCGCCACGGCGCCTCCGGGACCGCCCAGCTGAAGTCCCCGCTCGTCCTCGGCCACGAGGTGGCGGGCCGGATCGCCCAGCTGGGCGACGGCGTCGAAAACCTCGAGGTCGGCCAGCCGGTCACCGTCCATCCCGCGGAACTCGTGGGGGACGGGATCATGCCGGAACGGCTCAGCGGCCGGACCAACCTGTACCCCCGGATCCGGTACTTCGGATCGGCAGCCTTCGATCCGCACACCGACGGCGGTTTCAGCGAACGGAAGCTGGTCCGCGCGTCGCAGATCCGTCCGCTTCCCGACGGCGTGGACACACTGCGCGGGGCACTTGCTGAACCGCTCGCCGTCGCACTTCACTCGGTGGGCCGGGCGGGTTCGCTGACCGGCCGCGACGTGCTGGTCAACGGCGCCGGGCCGATCGGCTCCCTGGTGGTCGCGGCTGCCAGGTACGCCGGGGCACGGACCGTCATCGCCACGGACATCAACGATGCCTCGTTGCGGATCGCAAAGGCCATGGGCGCCGACGAGGTCCGCAATTTATCCGACGGAGCAACGCTGCCGGAGGATGTGGAGCTCGTGTTCGAGGCCACGGGGATCCCCACCGTACTGGGCGGCATCCTCCGGGCCACCGCCCGGGGAGGCACGCTCGTCCAGGTGGGCAACCTGCCCGGAGCCCCGGCTCCGGCCGCCCTCGGGGATCTCGTGACGCGGGAAATCACGTGGATCGGCTCGTACCGGTTCGCGGACGAGATCACCGACGCGCTCAAGGCCATGTCCGACGGCCTGGACGTCTCACCCGTCATCACCCACAAGTTCGGCATCGACCAGGCCGCGGAAGCCATGCAGGTCTCCGCGGACCCTGCCGCCGGCAGCAGCAAGGTTATGCTCCGCCTCTCCTGACCCAAACCAAGGAGCAGCAGATGGCGTTCTGGGGGCTCAAAACGCCATCTGCTGCTACCTACTTGCAATGCCCGACACACAAAAGGACCCACCAGTGAAGATCACCGACGCACGGGTAGTGGTTTCGTCGCCAGGACGGAACTACGTCACGCTCGTTATCGAAACCGAGGACGGCATCACCGGCATCGGCGATGCCACCCTCAACGGCCGCGAGCTGGCAGTAGCCTCCTACCTGGCCGACCACCTTTGCCCGCTGCTGATCGGCCGGGACGCCCGCCGGATCGAAGACGCCTGGCAGTACTTTTACAAGGGTGCCTACTGGCGCCGCGGACCGGTGACCATGACTGCGATTGCCGCCATCGACGTCGCGCTGTGGGATATCAAGGGCAAGGCCGCAGGCATGCCCGTCTACGAACTCCTGGGCGGCGCGGCCCGCGAAGGTGTTATGGTCTACGGCCACGCCAGCGGTTCCACTGTGGAGGACCTCAGCGCTGACTTTCAGCACCACCTGGACCTCGGCTACAGGGCGATCCGCGCCCAGGCCGCCGTGCCCGGACTGGAGAAGACCTACGGGATCGCGCCCGTGGACGGCAAGCTCTACGAGCCGGCCAGCGGCAACGTCCCGCAGGAGGACACCTGGGAGACGACGGCCTACCTGGACTTCGCGCCGAAAATGATGGCGCATGTGCGTGAAGAGTTTGGCTACGGCGTGCACGTCCTGCACGACGTGCACCACCGCCTGACGCCCATCGAGGCTGGCCGGCTGGGCGCCTCGCTGGAGCAGTACCGGCCCTTCTGGATCGAGGACCCGACGCCGGCCGAGGACCAGTCCGCGTTCCGCCTGATCCGCCAGCACACCACCACGCCCATCGCCGTTGGCGAGGTGTTTAACTCGATCTGGGACTGCCAGCAGCTGATCACCGAACGGCTGATCGACTACATCCGCACCTCCGTCTCGCACGCCGGCGGCATCACGCACTTGCGCCGGATCTTCTCCCTCGCCGACCTGTACGGCGTGCGCTCCGGTTCGCATGGCGCCGGTGATCTCTCTCCGGCCTCCTTCGCCGCGGCCCTGCACGTGGACATGAGCATCCCCAACTTCGGCATCCAGGAATACATGGGCCACAGGGATCCCGCCGGCGAGGTCTTCAAGACCTCCTACACCTTCAACGACGGCTACATGCACCCCGGTGATGCACCCGGCATCGGCGTGGAGTTCGACGAGGAAGCCGCCGCGCGGTTCCCCTTCGACCCGAAATACCTGCCGGTCAACCGCCGGCTCGACGGATCGGTGCACGACTGGTGAACGGCGCCAAGCACGATAACTTCGATGTGGTGGTGATGGGGGAGATCCTCGTCGAAGTAGCCACCGACCTCCCCTTCGCCCACGGCGTCCCGGCGCAGCTGGGCATCTCGGGGGACGCGCTCAACGTGGCAGCCGCGTCAGCCGCGGCCGGCGCCAGCGTGGGCCTGCTGGCCGTGCTGACCGACGACGACCTGGGCCAGTCGATTGCTGCCAGGATCGCGGAACTGGGCATCTCCACGGACCTCCTGAAGTACCGCCAGGGGCAGCAGGGCGTTTACCTGGTGCACAGCGACCCCGAAGGCCAGCGCGAATTCTCCTACGCCCGCAACGGCAGTGTCGGGTCCTCGCTCGGCCCGGATGACGTCGACCCCCGCGTCTTCCAGTCAGCGGGGGCCGTGGTGGCGGGCGGCATCGCCTGCGCCATTTCGACGACGTCCCGCGCCGCCGTCGTCAAAGCCGCCTCCCTCGCCCGGCGCTTTGTGTTTGATCCCAACTTCCGTCCCCGCCTCACCACTGTGGAGGACGCGGCGGCGGTGCTTGCCGAGCTGGCGCCGCAAGCTTTCCTGGTCACGCCCTCCTTTCCCGGCGAAACCAGCATGTTGCTGGGCACTTCCACACCACGGGAAGCGGCAGCCAGACTCCGCTCCATGCGTACGGAACTTGTGGCCGTCACGTGCGGTGCGGAAGGCGTCCAACTGGAATGGGACGGGGATTCCGCGTGGATCCCTGCCGTCCCGGCTCCGGCAGTGGTGGACCAGACCGGGGCGGGCGACGCCTTCGTGGGTACGCTGACCGCCCGCCTGGTGCTCGGTGACAGCTTCCCGACGGCGGCCCGTTACGGTGCAGCGGCATCCTCGCTGGTGGTGGGCGGCAAGGGCGGAACAGGGTTCATCCCGACGTTCGAGCAGACCCGCAAGCACGCCGCGACTGGAACCCCCGCGACCGCCACGTCCGCAAAAGCGGCAAACGCTGTGGAAGGAGCCGTGTCATCGCACGCCTGAACCTCGCGACGCTCTCGGCCGGCGGGCAGCAGGCCGCGCTGCAGCGGGACAAGCTGCAGCCTGGAATCGTCCACCTCGGGCTTGGCGCCTTCGCCCGTGCCCACACCGCGGTCTTCACCGAGGACGCGATGCTGGCTTCCGGTGACTTTGAGTGGGGGATCGTCGGCGTCACCCAGCGTTCGGACACGGTGGCCCGTCAGCTGGCACCCCAGGACGGGCTGTTCACGGTGGCCGAACGAGGCGATGGTGCGGCACCGGCGCGCGTGGTCTCAAGCATTGTCGAAGCCATCTCCGGCCGGGACAACCCGCAGGACGTCGTGGACCGCATCGCAGCGCCGGCAACCCGGATCGTCACCCTCACCGTCACCGAGAAGGGGTACCGGTTCGATCCCGTCACCGGCATCCTCAACGGTAACGATCCGGAGGTCCAGGCAGATCTGGCAGGGAGGCCTCCGCTGACCGTCGTCGGCCAGATCGCCCGGGGCCTGCAGCGGCGGGCCCGCAGCGGCGCGGGGCCGATCACCGTGGTGTCCTGCGACAACCTGCCCGGCAACGGCGAACTGACCGGCACCCTGGTCCGTGGGTTCGCGGCTGCCCTGCCGGCAGTGGAAAGCGAACCCCTGCTGGCCTGGGTGAAAGGCAACGTCACGTTCCCCAGCACCATGGTGGACCGGATGGTCCCCGCCACTACCGAAGGCGACCTTGTCGCCGTCGAACGCGAACTTGGCCTGCGGGACGAAGCCGCCGTAGTGGCCGAGCCCTTCAGGCAGTGGGTCATCGAGGACAACTTTGCCGCCGGCCGCCCCCGCTGGGAGGACGCCGGTGCACTGTTCAGCTCCGACGTCGCCGCCTGGGAGGCGGCAAAGCTGCGCCTGCTCAACGCCAGCCACTCCATGCTGGCCTACCTCGGACTGGTGGCCGGCAAGGAAACCATCAGCGACGCCGTTGCCGAGCCCCTCTTCCTTACCGCCTGCCGGAGCATGATGGTGGAGGAAGCGCTTCCGACCATCACCCTGCCGCCCGAACTGGACGGCGACCGGTACTGCGCCGACGTGCTGGCACGTTTCGCGAACCCCGCCCTGGGCCACACCACCGCCAAGGTGGGCAGCGACGGCTCCCAGAAGATCGGGCTGCGCCTGCTGCCCACCATTAGTGGGATGCTCGACGCCGGGCGGCAGCCGCGATGGGCTGCCCTGGCAATTGCCGCCTGGATGCACCGGGTGGCCACCGCAGCACCGGCGGACCTGAACGATCCGCTGGCCGCAGAACTTCAGGCCGCGCTGCCCGCGACCCGTACGGCAGCCACCGTTGTTCCTGCGCTGTTGGGTTTCCGCCCCATTTTCGACCAGAACCTGGTACAGCATGAGGGTTTCACCGAACTGCTGCTGCACTGGTACCGCACCCTTGAGACCGACGGGCTGGAAGGCCTGGGAAACGAGATCAATCATGGCTGACGCATCCGGCGTCCTGCGCATTTCACCAGTCATCCCGGTGGTCACCATTGACGACCCCCAGGACGCGGTGCCGCTGGCCCGGGCCCTCGCCGACGGGGGAGTGAAGATCATCGAACTTACGCTCCGGACCGAGTCCGCCCTGACCTCGCTCAAACTGATCGCCAACGAGGTGCCGGACATCCTGGTGGGTGCCGGAACCATCCTCACCCCCGCACAGGCCGACGACGCCGTGGCAGCAGGCGCGCAGTTCCTGGTGAGTCCCGGGGTAACCCCCGCCCTGCTCACCTCCATGCTCAGCCTGGACGTCCCGGTACTTCCCGGCGTGGCCACCGTGGGGGAGGTCATGGCGGTCCTGGAAAGTGGCCTGGACTCCATGAAGTTCTTCCCTGCGGGACCGGCCGGCGGGCCCAACTACCTGGCGGCGATCGGCGCGCCTATTCCCCACGTCCAGTTCTGCCCCACCGGCGGAATCAGCCTCAGCACGGCGCCCGACTACTTGAAACTGCCCAACGTTTCCTGCGTCGGCGGCAGTTGGCTGACTCCGGCGTCCGCCGTCGCGGCCAAGGACTGGGGCAGGATTTCCAGCCTGGCCAGCGAGGTCGCGGCCCTCGGGCTGTAATTCATTCAAAAGTAGTAGCGGCAACTGCCGTTCTGACGCTTCAGAACGGCAGTTGCCGCTACCGCTGTTGGGTGCGTGTGGGGGACCGCGTCAGCCCTCCGCGGCGGACGCCCGGACCTGGGCCTTGTCGTGCTCTGCATGGGCTGACCGCAGCAGGTCCAGGAACTCGGTCTCGTTGCGGATGAGCTTCTTGTACTTCTCGGGCAGCTTGCGGATCTGGTTCTCCTCACGGCACATGGCGGCGAAGATCTTGTCCCACTCCACCATGTCCGTCTCGTAGTTGAGGTCCAGGTACTCCACGGCGTGCCGGCGGGCGCCGGAGACGGCGTTCTTGGCCTTGCCCTTGGGGCTGAAAATGGATGCCAGCACCGTGACCACCAGAACGCCGAGGATCACGCCCAGGGAGACTTCGGTGCTGACTTCCACTACGTTCACGTGGCCGCCGTCGTTGATGAACGGCAGCGTGTTCTCGTGCAGTGCGTGCAGGATGAGCTTCACTCCGATGAAGCCCAGGATGACTGCCAGCCCGTACGAAAGGAAGATCAGCCGGTCCAGCAATCCGTCGATCAGGAAGAACAGCTGCCGCAAACCCATCAACGAGAACGCGGTGGCGGTGAAGACGATAAAGACGTTCTGCGTCAGCCCGAAGATCGCCGGAATAGAATCCAGCGCGAAGAGGATGTCCGTACCGCCGATAGCCACCATCACCAGGAGCATCGGGGTGAGGACGCGCTTGCCGTTTTCCAGGGTGAAGAGCTTGTCGCCGTCGTAGTGCTCCGATGCCGGCAGGAACTTCTTGGCGAGCCGTACGACCAGCCCTTCGGACTCGTCGTCGTGGCTGTTGGGGCGCAGCAGGTTGCCCGCGGTGATGAGCAGGATGAGCCCGAAGATGTAGAACACCCAGGCGAAGCTGTTGATCAGCGCGGCACCGAGGAAGATGAACGCCGTACGGGCGATCAGCGAGAACACGATACCGAACAGCAAAACCTTCTGCTGGTCCGCGCGGGGCACGCGGAAACTGGCCATGATGATGAGGAACACAAAGAGGTTGTCCACGGAGAGCGCCTTCTCCGTGACGTAGCCCGCGAAGTACTCGGTACCCATCGTGGGCCCGCCGAACATCAGCACGCCCAGCCCGAAGACCAGCGCGATGCCGACGTAGATGGCGGACCAGGTGGCGGATTCCTGCAGTGACGGGGTGTGTGCCTTCCGCACATGGAAAAAGAAATCGAAAGCCAGCAGGCCAACAATCCCTGCAATGGTCAACGTCCAGACATAAGAAGGTACTTCCACGCGGCGGGCCTTTCGTCGTCAGTGTCCTCCCAGCCTATCGACAGCAGGCTTACCTAAGCAGGCCGGAGGAGCTCATGCTCCACCACGGCGGTACGGGACAGCGTCTTGTACCCCTCCTGTTCGAACAGGACAGTAATCACATCGTCCTCGTGCCGCATCACCAGCCCCGGACCCCACTCCTTGTGGATCACGGCGGACTGCAACGGGAAAGGTTCGTCCCCATTCGGGGAATCCTGCCCGCCGGACCCCGGCCCGCCGTCGTCGTGCATACCCTTTGCGAGGCCAGGCCCATCCGCCTGGCTGGCGGCCTCATGGCAGGCGTCGCAGTTGCCGCACGGGTCCGGCAACTCCTCGCCAAAGTAGCCCAGCAGGAACTGCCGCCGGCAACTGTCCGTTTCCGCGTACGCACGCATCATGGTGAGCCGGGACTGGTCCACGCGCTGCCGGGCCTCGGCCAGTTCGACGGCGCGCTGGACCAGCGCGGGCAGCTTGGCTTTGGAGGTGAGCCGGATGCCGCGCTTGCCTGTGGTGACCGCGCCCGCCTCCTCCAGCTGGTTCACCAGGCCGGTGACGCGGCGCCCCGGGAACCCGGTCAGTTCAGCCACCGACGTTTTGGGAGCGGGCCCTCCCGCGGCCTTAAGGACCTTGAGCACGGCCAGCAGCCGGTCCGGGTCGGGGGAGTGGGTCCCGAAGAACTTTCGCAGCCCCAGGTCCTCGGCGCGGTAGTGCAGCACGGCTGAGGCAGGCTCCCCGTCGCGCCCCGCCCGGCCGACCTCCTGGTAGTACGCGTCCAGCGACTCAGGAATGTCCGCGTGCACCACAAACCGCACATTCGGCTTGTCGATGCCCATGCCAAAAGCGGTGGTGGCGACCACCACGTCCAGCTGGTCGTCCAGGAACAGCTCGTGGATGCGCTCCCGGTCGGCCGCTGACCGGCCGGCGTGATAGGCCTCCGCCCGGAGTCCCTCCTTGCCCAGTTTGGCCGCGTACTTTTCGGTGTCCTTGCGGGTGGCGGCGTACAGCAGGCCCTGACCCTGGTCCCTGGCCAGCGCCGCCACCTGTTCGAGGACGGACTTCCGCTTGCCCTTGTCCTCCTGGTGCCGGAGCACATCGAGGCTGATGTTGGGCCGGTCGAAGCCGCGGACCAGGACCAGCGGGTCCTGCATGCCCAGCCGCTCCGCGATCTCATCGCGCACGGGAGGGGATGCTGTGGCGGTCAGGGCAGCCACCGGCGGGTTGCCCAGGCGCTCGCGGACGTTGCCCAGGTTGAGGTAGTCCGGGCGGAAATCATGGCCCCAGGAGGAGACACAGTGAGCTTCGTCGACTACGAATATGGAGATATCCAACGCGGCGATCCGGTCCACGGTTTCCTGCTTGGCGAGCTGTTCGGGGGCGAGGAACAGGAAGGCAGCCGTCCCTGATTCCGCCGCCTGCCACGCGGCGTCCAGCTCGGAGTCGCTGTGGGAGGAGTTAATGGCGACGGCGGCTCCGTCACCCAGGTCCCCGGACAGCCCGTCCAGCTGGTCCTCCTGCAGGGCAATGAGGGGTGAAACCACGACGGCGGGCCGTCCCGTTGTGTTCTTCAGGTGCAGGGCGGCGACCTGGTAGATGGCGGATTTGCCGTAGCCGGTGGGCATCACCGCCAGGACGTCGCGGCCGCCGGCAAGGGCAGTCATCCCGGCGAGCTGGCCATCGCGGAGGTGGGGCAGGGAGAAGGAGGACGCCGCCAGGGCGGCGAGGGCACGATCGTCGGACATAGGGAGCTGCTCCGCACTGTGGATCCTGCGGCCGCTTGCTTCAGCCGAGGTAACCAGCCTAACCCGGCCGGGACACGCCGTCGTCGGAGTCCGCGGCTATGTGGACAAGTCTCCCTGCCCTTGTTCTGCACATCCGGCGCTGCTGTCCTTGACTTCCCGGTCACCCTGAACAAGTGTGGGAGCAACTGGTCCCACCGCACATGCCCTGGATTTTCTGGACTGGATTTTCGGGACCAGGCCAAGCAAGGAGGATGCAGCGTGGCGCGCAAAAATCCGAAGGTCGAAGAGGCCGACGAGGTGGCGCTTGAAGTGACCGGACACCCCAAGACCTGGGCCGCCGGCGTTCCCGGCGTCTATCACTCCATGAAGCCCGCGTTGGAGCACATGGGCCTGGAACGGTCGCGGAAAACCCTGCTGGCGCTTAACCAGAAGGACGGGTTTGACTGCATGAGCTGTGCGTGGCCTGACCCGGGTCACCGCAAGACGTTCGAGTTCTGCGAAAACGGTGCGAAGGCAGTCACCTGGGAAGCCACGCCGGTAGTCATTTCTTCGGAGTTCTGGGCCGAGCATCCCGTCAGCGAACTCCGGGAGCGGTCGGAGTACTGGCTGGGCATGCAGGGCCGCCTCACCGAACCCGTGTACAAGCCCGCCGGCGAGGACCATTACCGGCCGGTGGGCTGGGACGAGGCTTTCCGCATCATCGCGGATAAGCTCAGCTCCCTGCCGAGCCCTGACCAGGCTGCCTTCTACACCAGCGGCCGTACCTCCAACGAGGCTGCGTTCCTGTACCAGCTGTTTATCCGCGGGTACGGCACCAACAACCTGCCGGACTGCTCCAACATGTGCCACGAGTCCTCCGGCTGGGCAATGGGGCAGACCATCGGCGTCGGCAAGGCCACGGTTTCCTACAGCGACTTTGAAAAAGCGGACCTGATCATCATCCTGGGCCAGAACCCGGGCACCAACCATCCCCGGATGCTCACCGCCCTGGAGGAAGCCAAGGACGCGGGCGCCAAGATCGTGGCGGTCAACCCGCTGCCCGAGGCGGGCCTGATGCGCTATAAGAACCCGCAGCGGGTGAAGGGCATAATCGGGCACGGCACGGACCTGGCCGACCAGTTCCTGCAGATCCGGCTGGGCGGGGACATGGCGCTGCTGCAGGCCGTGTCCAAGCGGGTCCTGGACGCCGAGGCTGCGGCGCCGGGAACCGTGCTGGACCATCAGTTCCTGGCGGAACACTGCCAGGGGCTTGAGGAACTGAAGGCACATCTTGCCATGCTGGACGAAGCGGCCGTCCTTGAGGCCACAGGGCTGCGCTCGGAGGAGATCGACGAACTGGCGGACCGCTACCTCCGTGCGGACAAGGTGATTATCACCTGGGCCATGGGCATCACGCAGCACAAAAAGGCCGTGGCCACCATCAAGGAGATCATCAACCTGCTGCTGCTCCGTGGCAACATCGGCAAACCCGGTGCCGGCGCCTCGCCAATCCGTGGGCACAGCAATGTCCAGGGGGACCGGACCATGGGCATCTGGGAGCAGATGCCGCCCGCTTTCCTGGACGCACTGGGCAGGGAATTCAGCTTTGATCCGCCCCGGGAGCACGGGGCAGACGCGGTGGAAACCATCCGGCAGATGCGCGACGGCGGCATTAAGGTATTCATGGCCGTTGGCGGCAACTTTGTCGGAGCCATGTCCGACACCCGTGCCGCCGAGGCGGCGATGGAAAACACCGAGCTTTCCGTCCAGGTCTCCACCAAGCTCAACCACTCCCACGCCGTGACCGGAGCCGAGGCTTTGATCCTGCCCACGCTCGGGCGCACCGAGATCGACCGGCAGGAGTCCGGCCCGCAGTTCGTGTCCGTGGAGGACACCGTCTGTGCCGTGCACGCTTCGCACGGCACGGTTGATCCGGTGGCGCCGGGGCTGCTCTCCGAGGTGGCGATCGTCAGCCGGCTCGCGCAGCGTGTGCTCGGGGACCGGATCGGGGCCGACTGGGCCGGCTTCGAAAAGGACTACGACCTGATCCGGGACCACATTTCCCATGTGGTGGCGGGCTGCGAGGACTACAACCGGAAGATCCGGCAGGAGGGCGGCTTCGTCCTGCCCAACGGGCCCCGGGACTCGCGAACATTCAACACCCCCACCGGCAAGGCCATGCTCACCGTTAATGAACTCGAACATGTGGAGCGGCCGGCCGGTACCCTGATCCTGCAGACCATCCGCTCACACGACCAGTTCAACACCACCATCTACGGCCACAACGACCGGTACCGCGGCATCAAGAAGGGCCGGGAAGTGGTGTTCGTGAACCCGGCGGACCTCACCGAACTCGGGCTTGAGGACGGGCAGCATGTGGACATTTGGGGCGTCTACCCGGACAACGCGGAGCGCGTCCTGCGAAAGTACCGGGTGGTGTCCTACCCCACCGCCCGCGGGTGCGCCGCCGCCTACTATCCCGAGGCCAACGTCCTGGTTCCCCTGGAAAGCGTGGCCGAGGGCAGCCAGACGCCGGCCTCCAAGGCCGTGATCGTGAAGCTCGAGCCGTTGCTGGTGCTGGAAGAGGAGCCAACGGCCGCGGGATAGCGGGTCGTTGGGCCTGCCGAACCTGCGCTTTTGCGGGCTCGATTTCGACAGGCTCAATCACCGGGGTGGATTTCGACAGGCTCAATCACCGGGGTGGATTTCGACAGGCTCAATCACCGGCCCGCCGTTACTGGGCGGTATCAGCCCAGCCCTTGCCCGCAGGGCCGCCGTCGTGCCCGTCCTCGCAGAGGCCGAAGGCAATGCCCGCTGCCCGTGCCACCGCCGCGCTGGATGCTTCCCTTGACCCGGCGCTCCCGGTCCCGGCCTCCAGGCCCGCGGCGTAACCCACCAGGAAGGTGGTGACCGGCGCGGCCGGGTGGATCACGGAGTCGGCGGACCTCCGGGCCAGGTCAAGGAGCAGCTCGTTGTCCACCTTAAGGTCCAGGATCTGCAGCGCCTGGGCAAGCCTGTTGCTCCACTGGTCCAGGACCTGTGCTTCGTCGTCACTGACTGCCATGGTCTGCTCCTTCGTCAACATTGGCCGCAACTCGCTGTTTCCGGTGCTGACACTACAAGGCTTCGCCGCGGAAGTCATCGGGCCCCTAAAACCCCTAATCGCAAAGAGGGTAGAGCAGCTCCCTTCCGACTCTGGCACTGCCACCGGCCCCTGCCTAGACTGGGCGGACCCCAGCCCAGGAGCCTCGGCAAGATCAGCCGGCTCAAGCCAAGCCGGCACGAGAACGTTCGGCATCGGATCACTCGCAACATGGAAGTTGCCTGTCGATCGAAGCAGGACCCTGCAGGGGTACTTCACCTACCCAGGATCACGGCCGCCCTACCGGGCCGGCCTGACTACAGGAGAAACAAATGACAGGGAACAAAGCCGTTGCCTACAAGGAACCAGGCAAGGTCGAAGTAATCGATATCGATTACCCCAGCTTCGAACTCAAGGACGGGCCCGGCGTGAACCCGGCGAACGTGGGGCGCGCGGTCAACCACGGTGTGATCCTCAAAACCGTGGCCACCAACATCTGCGGCTCGGACCAGCACATGGTGCGCGGCCGCACCACCGCACCGCCGAATCTGGTGCTGGGCCACGAGATCACCGGCGAGGTGGTGGAGGTGGGCCGCGACGTTGAGTTCATCAAAGTCGGCGACCTCTGCTCGGTGCCGTTCAACATTGCCTGCGGCAGGTGCCGGAACTGCAAGGAACGCAAGACCGGTATTTGCCTGAACGTAAACCCGGACCGGCCGGGCAGCGCCTATGGCTACGTGGACATGGGCGGCTGGGTGGGCGGCCAAGCCAACTACGTCCTGGTGCCATACGCCGACTGGAATCTGCTGAAATTCCCGGACAAGGACCGGGCCATGGAGAAGATCCTCGACCTGGCCATGCTGTCGGACATTTTCCCCACCGGGTTCCACGGCGCCATCAGCGCCGGGGTCGGTGTCGGGTCCACCGTTTATGTGGCGGGCGCTGGTCCTGTGGGCCTCGCAGCGGCAACGAGCGCTCAGCTGCTGGGCGCCGCCGTCGTGATTGTGGGGGACCTCAACGCGGACCGGCTGGCGCAGGCACGCAGCTTTGGCTGCGAAACCGTGGACCTGAGCCAGGGCGGCCCGGCGGAGCAGATCGAACAGATCCTGGGCGTACCCGAAGTGGACTGCGGCGTGGATGCGGTGGGATTCGAGGCCCGGGGACATGGTCATGGAAAGAACGCAGAGGAGGCTCCCGCCACTGTGCTGAACTCGCTGATGGAGATCACTGCGGCCGGCGGTGCCCTGGGCATCCCAGGCCTCTACGTCACCGGTGACCCGGGCGGGATTGACGAGGCCGCCAAGAAGGGCGCGCTGAGCCTCAGCCTGGGCACCGGCTGGGCCAAATCCCTCAGTTTCACAACGGGCCAGTGCCCGGTGATGAAGTACAACCGGCAGTTGATGATGGCCATCCTCAATGACCGGGTCAGCATCGCAAAGAACGTGAATGCCAAGCCCATCACGCTGGAGGAAGCGCCGAAGGGTTACGCAGAATTCGATGCCGGTGCGGCCACCAAGTATGTGCTCAATCCGAACGGTTACCTGAGCTAAGGCGGTAGGGCACGGCGGACGGTGGTTCTTCAAGGAAACTGGATGCGGAAATAAGGGCAACCCGGGCCGGGTTAGGCTTTGGAAGAACAGCCACACACCGCATTGAAGGAGTCCCCTTGAGTGACATCACCGTCCGCCACAACGCCGGCCGCGAGCGCTTCGAAATCCTCGACACCGGGAACGTGATCGGCAAGGCAGCGTACAAGGAGTACGACGGCGGGGGCTCACCACAGCGGATTTTCTACCACACCGTGATCAATGAGGAATACGGCGGCCAGGGTTTGGCAGGCCAGCTCGCGACGGCGGCCCTGGACGAGACGGTCGGTGCGGGGCTGGGCATCGTTCCGGTCTGCCCCTTCATCAAGAAATTCCTCACTAAGCACCCGGAATACGCGGAGAGCATAGTCCCCGTCGCCCCGGCCCACCTGGAGTTCCTGGACACGGCATTGGCTGCCCGCACCCGCTAACGGTCATTGCACCCCGGGGTTCGGCGGCGCCACGACCATAAGCGGGTGCGGATCACGGAGCGACAGATCCGCCGATTCCGCATGCCTTACAGGCAGCTCCCAAACTTCAATGATCTAATCAGCATCGCATCGCGTGCACTGGGGCCCGCAGGATGCGGATCGGATTGTTGAGTCGGGACAGGAGCCCTATGTCGGTGGACCAAAAGATGCGTGCGGCGCGCCAGGCTATCCCTGCGCCCCGCCATGCGCGGAAGAGGCTGGCCCTGCTGTTCACCGCCGTGGCGCTGGTGATCGCCGCCGTCGTTGTTTTGGCCATCGTGAGGTCAGGACCGCCCGGTGGCACACCCGGCCCGGTTCCGGCAGCTGCTCCCGAGGCTCCGGTGGCTGTAGCCCCGGATTCCCTGGAGGACAAAATCCAGTCCCTCCTCGATGAGAATTCGGAGTACCGGATCGGACTGGCCCTGGCCGACATTTCCGGTGACGCCGCGCTCACGTTCGGCGACCAGGAGGACTTCACCGCCGCCAGCACGGCGAAGATCATCACTGCCGCCGCCTACTACCACCTGGTGGAAACCGGCGAGGCGGCCCTGGACGACCCGCTGGGGGACTACGACGCGGCGTTCCAGCTCCAAGCCATGATCAACGAGAGCAACAACGATTCGTGGCTGCTGCTGATGGATGCTGTGGGCTATCAGGAGTTGATTGAATACGCTGCATCCATCGGCGTGACCTACGACCCGGAGGAGAACCTCCTGACCCCCGCCGAGATGGCCCTGGTCCTGAAGCAGTTATATGCCGGGGACCTGCTGAACCGGGACAACACGGCCGAATTGCTGAGCTACATGCAGGACACCAACAACGAGGAACTCATCCCGGGAGGCTCCCAGGCCGGCATTGAGGTGTTCCACAAATACGGGGAAATCGACGGCGAACTCCACGATGCCGCGGTCCTGGCCTACCGTGGTTCCACCTTTGTGCTGGTGATCTACACGGAGAATGCCGACGGTACGGAAGATGACGGGCAGGCAGAGGTCATCAGGGAGCTGACCGGGGTTGTGGAAAAGGCCCTCTTTCCTCCTGTCCAGGCGGGGAACAACGCGTCCTAGGGGTCATCAAAGTCGTTAACGCCCGCGCGGGTGGGTAAGACTGTTTCCGTGAGCAACAATCCCCGGACTGCCCTGGCCGTCGCCGGCCTCAGCCTGGGCACGGCACTGAACCCCCTCAACTCCTCGATGATCGCCGTGGCATTGGTGGTGCTCCGCGGCGACTTCGGGCTCGACGTCGCCGCCGTCACCTGGGTGGTCACCTCCTTCTACCTGGCCTCGGCCGCCGGGCAGCCGGTAATGGGCCGGCTGGCCGACAGGTTCGGTCCACGGCAGATGTTTATGCTGGGCATGGCACTGGTCGCCGTCACCTGCACCCTGGCGCCGCTCGCCCCGAACTTCGCCCTGCTCTGCGTGGCCCGGGCCGTGATGGCGCTGGGCACCGCCACGGCCTATCCCAGCGCTGTGGTGATGGTGGGGGCGATAGCCCACCGCGCGAAGGTTGACGCCGCCCGGCCGCTGGGCCGGCTGCAAATGGCCAACACCTCGGCAGCAGCCGTGGGCCCGGTGGTCGGCGGCTTGCTGGTGAGCTTCGTGGGCTGGGAAGCATTGTTCCTGATCAACGTCCCGCTCGCGCTGGCCGCATTGTTGATAGTGCGGCAGGCGGCCCCGAAGGACGAGGCCCGGGAGCATGGCAGCGTGGCCGAGCTTGTCAGGGACTCGGACATCCCCGGGATCCTGGCTTTCGTTTCAGCCCTGCTCCTGGTGATGATGGCGGCCCTGAACGTGGCGCCGGGATACCGCTGGTGGATGCTGGCGGCCGGCACGGTCATCGCTGCCGTGTTCGCTTGGCGTGAGCTGCGCTTCAAGCGGCCGTTCCTGGACCTGAGGCTGCTGGGCCGCAACCGGCCGCTGATGCTCGTGTACCTGGGCTTCGCGGTGTTCAGCAGTGTCTACTATTTCGTTTTCTTCGGCCTGCCCCAGCTGCTGCAGGAGGCAGGCGGCTACGACCCCGGCGTCGTCGGCCTGCTGATGCTGCCGCTCGCCGCGATGTCCGTGGTGGCCACGCCTTGGGCAGTCAAGGCAATGGGAAGGTTCGGCGTGCGCCGCGTGCTGATTGCCGGCGTCGTCCTCCTCACAGCGGTGGCGGCGCTGATGTGGCTGCTGACCGGCACCCTGGTGATCCCGCTGGTAGTGGTGCTGACAGCGCTGATGGGCGTCCCGTACGGAACGGTGAGCATCGCCACCAACCAGGGTATGTTCGTTTCCACCCGGCCCCAGGAGCGGGGCGTTGCGGCGGGCATTTACCAGACGTGCCGGTATGTCGGCGCGATTACCGCCACCGTGATGATCGGTGTGTTCGCTGCCGACGGCGTGCACCAGGAAAACTGGGCCCGGATGGTCCTGGCGATGCTGGTCCTGTGCGTGGTGACCTTCGGTGTGTTCCTGCTGTGGAGGCAGCGGACGGAGTAAGCGGGCCATCCCGGAAACCGGGTTTATCGTGGAGATATGGCTTCTCCCAAGGCGCAGCTGTACTTGGACATCGCCGCGAAAGGGCTGTGCATCCTCGGCGCGGCGTTGATGATCTTCGGCCGAGGTGCCTGGTTCTACGCGGGCGTGGCCACCGTGGTCCTGGGCGTGCTGTTTATCGGCGGGTCGCTGATGGCCACCCGCACCTTGCGGCACCGGGGATGGGACGGCACCGGCCGGCCACCGGCCGGGTAGCGCGCCCCAGTCCCTTCAGGATGCTGCACGCGATGGGCCGCCTCGGCGGCAACCGGCTCAGGTGTACATCAGCGAGCCGGGGGTGGTGAGTTTCTCCCCGGTTTCCAGCCAGGTCTTCAGGCCGGAGAGGATCATCGGCCAGCCACCGTAGAGCTGTTCGTTGGCGCCTTCGCGGAGGTCACTGTGGGTGACGGTGAGGCGGCAGGAATCGCCCACGGGCTCGATGTCCCACGTGATCTTCGAGGTTCCCTCGGCCTTGACGTCCTCGCCCCAGAGGGCGCGCATCGTCTGGACGAGCCGCCGGGGCGGATCGACCTCCACGTTCTCGCCTTCGCCGAGCGGCGCGCCGGCCTTGACGTTGTTCATCACGAACCGGCCGCCCGGGGTCCAGTCCGATTCGATGGTGTTCCCGAACTGGTACTTGCTGCGGATCCCGCTGTCCGTGATGGCCTCCCAGAGCCGCTCGGGCGTGGTCTTGATGTAGATCTCGAAGATTTTTTCCATGGGACTTTCCAATCTGGATTTGAGGTCGCTGAGGCCAGCGGCCCATGGTTCGGCGTACTTGCTCACCCAGCGGTCGTGGACGAGCCGGATGGGCACCGGGTTCAGGAAGTGCAGCTTTTCGCGCCCCCGACGGCGGGCCACCACCAGGCCGGCCTCCTCCAGGATCTTGAGGTGCTTGGCGATCCCGAAACGGGTCATGTTGAAGCGGCCCTCAAGGGCGCCGAGGGTCTGGCCGTCCTGGCGGAAGAGCTCGTCCAGCAGCTCCCTGCGGGTTGGGTCCGCGAGTGCTTTGAACACTGCATCCATAGGAACCATGATAGGTGACCATTTAGTCACATATCAAGAGTCAGTTCCGGGACGCCAGGTCCTGGTCCCGGTCCTGGAAGACGTCCTCCCCGGGGCCGGTAAAGGCGCGCGAGCGCTGGACCGCCTCGATCGAACCCGTGAACAGCTGGGACTCCTGAGGGTCCGCCGATGCCCGTGAGCCGGAGGTTCCCAGCCCCCGCAGTGGCTGCTGCCTGCGGGTGGAGGTGCCGCCGTCGGACGTTCCCTCGGTCCAGCGCTGCTGGGGCAGGGCCTCCGGATGGCGGTGCTGAAGGAAGGTGACCATGGCCTCGCGGATGAGGCAGCGCAGGTCGAAAAGGGCGGCGCTGTCCGCGGCGCTGACCAGGATCCGCACGCGGACGAAGCCGCCGGTGGCATCGGTGATCTGCAGGACGCCCACGCGCTGGTCCCACAGCTCGGTGCCGGCGAGGACCCCGCGCAGTTCGGCGCGCATGTCCTCCACTGGAGCGCGCCAGTCGAGATCGAACTCCACGGTGCCCATCACCTCGGACTGGCGGCGGGTCCAGTTTTCGAACGGCGTGGTGGTGAAGTACGTGGAGGGCAGGATGAGGCGCCGGTCGTCCCAGATGTGGACCACCACGTAGGTGAGCGTGATTTCCTCGATCCGGCCCCATTCCTTTTGGACCACCACAACGTCGTCCACCCGGATGGCGTCCGTGAAGGCCAGCTGCATGCCGGCGAAGACGTTCACCAGGGAAGTCTGCGCCGCGAGGCCGGCGACGATGGAGATGACGCCGGCGGACGCCAGCAGCCCGGCGCCGAGGGCCTGGATGGCGGGGAACGTCAGCATCACCGAGCCCACCGCCAGGACCACCACCAGGGCAACGCCGATCCGCCGGGCCAGGATCATCTGCGTGCGGAGCCGTCGCGCCCGCCGGTTGTCAGCCACGTCAACGCTGTACCGGCGGAGCACTACGGCTTCGACAATCAGCAGCACCGCCACCCCCAGCCAGGCCAGGGAGCAGATGAGGGTAATCAGGAGGAGATGGTCGACGACGGGAAGCCAGCCCTCGCTGGCGGCCGTCAGCCCCAGCGCGGTGCGGACACCGATGAGGCACAGTGCCAGCCGCAGCGGCTGGCGGGCCACCCGGGAGGTGGCCTGCAGCTCCGGGCGCTTGCGGTTCAGCCGGAGGACGAGTTTGCGCAGCAGCCAGGACAGGACGAGTCCTGCAGCGACTGCCAGCGTGACGGCAATGAAGGGCATCGCGGGATTCAGTAGGTCTTGCATCCATTAACCTCTACCAACATGCGGCGGGGGACCGAAATCGACGCGGCCCCGGCGTGGTGTGTGCAGCCACACTAAGATCGCTCTTATGAATCCCTCCCTGAATCTCGAGGCGGCGGCATGACCGCACCGTTGCGGGTGGCCCTGCCCGATCAGAAAATGCTGGATGCGCTGGGGGCGCCTGCCGGCGTCGAACTTCTCCTGTGGGACCTCGCAGGGCCCGCTCCGGAGGGCCGGATTGACCTGCTGGTGCCGCCGTACATGGGCAAGCCGGGTGTGCTGGTTGCGCTGGAGGGCCTGGACGTCGGGCTGGTCCAGAGCCAGTCCATCGGGTACGACGGCGTGGCGGACGTACTGCCTGACGGCATAGTTTTCGCCAATGCGGCGGGAGTGCATGAGACCTCGACGGCGGAACTCGCCCTCGGAATGATGATCGCCAGCCAGCGCGGCATGGCGGACTTTGCGCGGAACCAGGCCAGCGGGACGTGGGACAACAGCCAGCGGCCCAGCCTTGCCGACCGGCGCGTGCTGCTGGTGGGTTGCGGGGGAGTGGGCAAGGCCATCGAGGCCCGGCTGCTGCCGTTCGAAACCGACGTGACCCGGATGGCCAGCCGCGAACGCGAGGACGCGGCCGGAAAGATTTTCGGCATCGATTCGCTGTATGAGCAGTTGCCGCTGCACGACATTGTTGTGGTCAGTGTTCCCCTCAGCGGGCAGACCCGGCACCTGGTGGACGCGAAGTTCCTGGCCGCCATGCCGGACGGGGCGCTGCTGGTGAATGTGGCCCGCGGTCCGGTGGCGGACACGGAGGCCTTGCTGGCCGAGGCGTCGCAGGGCCGGCTGCGTGCCGCGTTGGACGTCACCGATCCGGAGCCGCTCCCGGCTGATCATCCGCTGTGGACCACGCCCGGCGTGCTGATTACTCCGCACGTGGGCGGGGCGAGTTCGGCGATGTTCCCGAGGATGGTCCGGCTGGTCAAGAAGCAGATCGGGCTGCTGCTGGAGGGCAAGGAGCCGGTGAACGTGGTGCTGGGCGGCGCGCCGGGCTAGGCCTCTACTCAGAAACACCCGTGGCTCCTATGCTTAGGGCCATGTCCACTTATGAGGTCCGCCGCAGCGCGGTTATCCCTGCCCCGGCAGAAGACGTTTTTCCGCTGGTCAACAGCTTTCACGAGTGGACCGCATGGTCGCCGTGGGAGACCGTGGATCCAGGCATGAGCCGGCGCTACTTCGGCAGCGAATCAGGCGTGGGTGCGGGCTACGAGTGGAGCGGCAACCGCAAAGCCGGCAGCGGCACCATGGAGATCGTTGAGTCGGTCCCGTCCCGCGAAATCAAGGTCCGCCTGCAGTTCACCAAGCCGTTCAAAGCCCTGAACCCCACCTCGTTTACGTTCACCCCGGCGCCGGGCGGCACCGAAGTCAGTTGGGTGATGACCGGGGAAAACAAGGGCGCGGCCAAGCTGTTCGCGCTCTTTATGAACATGGACAAACTGGTGGGCTCGGACTTCGAACGCGGACTGAAATCGCTGTCGGCAGCAGTGGCGGCCAGGAAGAGCTGACCCCCGGAGGCCGGCCGGTTACACGGCCGGCTCGCGCCTCCTGCGGAGCACCGTCCGGACATGCTCACGGAAACTGAGGCTGCTCCGGCGGCTCACTACGATCACGGCGAACAGCGCGGTCACCAGGACCACAGCACCGCCGGCCGCCACTGACCAGCGCGCACCGAATTCGGAGCCGATCCATCCCATCAGCGGCGCGCCAATGGCAGTTCCGCCCTGCAGGATTGCCAGGTAAAGGGCCAGCACCCGCCCGCGGAACCGGGGTTCCACCGAGAGTTGGATGCTGGTGTTGCAGCTGTTCAGGAACGTGATGGACGCGAGGCCCACCGGGATCAGCACAGCGGCGTAGAGCCAGAACGACGGCGACACACTGGCCAGGAGCGTGAAGGCACCAAGGCCCAGCGCCCCGCCGAGGAGGTACCGCAGCCGCGGCCCGGCCCTGCGCGCCGCGAGCAGCGCTCCGGCCAGTGTGCCCACCGCCATGATGGAGCCGAGGAGTCCGAATTCGCCCGGTCCCACCCCGAACTCGGTGGTGGTCATCAGGGCATTCGTGATGGGGAAGTTCATGCCGAAGGCCCCCAGGATGCCCACCAAAAAGAGGATCAGCATCAGGTCCGGCCTTTGGCGGACATAACGCACTCCTTCGGCCACCTGGTGTTTGCTGCGGGTCGCCTGGACGGCCGGGGCCAGTTCGGAGGTCCGGATCCGGAACAGCGAGATGATGACGGCGGCAAAACTGGCCGCGTTGAGCAGGAACACCGGTCCGGTGCCCACCCAGGCGCTCAGCACACCGGCGATGGCCGGCCCGGTGAGCCTGGCGGTGTTGAACGATGCGGAGTTCAGCGCCACCGCGTTGGAGATCCTGTCTTGCCCCACCAGTTCCGAAACGAAGGCCTGGCGTGACGGCGCATCGATGGCGCCGGCGATGCCAAGGCAGAGGGCGGCCAGGTAGGCGTGCCAGAGTTGAGCGGTGCCCGTCATCACAAGGAGTCCAAGCACCAGTCCGGTGAGGCCCATGGCCACCTGCGTCCAGAGCAGGATGACGCGCTTGCGGTAGCGGTCCGCCAGTACTCCGCCGTAGGGGCCGAGCAGCAGCATGGGCAGGAACTGCAGGCCGGTGGTGATGCCGAGGGCAGCGCCGGAGTGGTTGGTGAGGACGGTCAGGACCAGCCAGTCCTGCGCCACCCGCTGCATCCAGGTCCCGATGTTGGACACGATCGCTCCGCCGGCCCAGATCCGGTAGTTGCGGTTTTCCAGAGCCCGGAACATGGCGCTCATTTTCCGCTCATCTCCTGCATGATGTGGGCCGCCCGGCTCAGGATCAGCCGGTCGTCCTCGCTCAGTCCCGCCACGCGCCGGGCGAGCCAGGCTGTCCGCTGGTTGCGGGCTTCGGCCAGCACGGCCCGTCCGGCGTCGGTGACGTCCACACGGACCTGGCGGCCGTCGTCGGGATTCGCGGCCCTGGACACGAAGCCCTGGTCGGCGAGGGCATTGACGATGCGGGTCATCGAGGGTGCCTGCACGTGCTCCCGCTCGGCCAGTTCACGAAGAGTGGTGGGGCCGCTTCCGTTGAGCTGGGCCAGGACTGTGTACTGGCCTGGGGTGATGACGTCGCCGGTAGCTTCGACGCGGAGCCTCCGGGACGTGCGCATTACGGCGGTGCGGAGTTCGATGGCCAGGGTGTCGGGGGTGATGGAATCCGTGGCTGGGCCGTTCTCGGTGTTGGTTGTGGTCACTGTGGTTTTGCGCCTCCTGTAAATGCTTAGCAATGCTAATTAGTCCTGCTAATAAGTATGCTGCTGCAGTCGAGGAAGGGCAAGGATCGGGAGGTTGAGATGCATCACTGGTTAGGCTGGGGCATGGACTACGTACTCCGCCAGGCCACTCCCGAGGATGCCGAAGCCGTGGTGCTGATGCACACGCTGGCGCACGAGGAGTGCTATCCCCACCTGCTGTCGCCGGCCTTTTTCGCCGCCCGCCGGGACGCGATCCCGGAACGGGTGGCCCGCCGCCGGAATCACCTGGACGTGCAGGACCCCCGGATCCTCGCCCTGGACGCCAACAACGCAGTGGTGGGATTTGCCGACGCCGGTCCGGGACGCGACGAGGACGGTCCCGCCCCGCTGGAGTTGTATTCCATCTACCTCCTGGCACGGGCGCAAGGGATCGGTCTGGGGGCCGCCCTGATGGGTGCCGTGATCGGGGAATCGCCGGCTTACCTCTGGGTGCTGGAGGAGAACCTGCGGGCGCAGGCTTTCTACCGCAGGCATGGCTTCCAGCCGGACGGCAGGCGCGGCCTGCTTCCTCCCGAGTGGGAGGCCCTGCCGGAAATGCGGATGGTCAGGACCGGGCGGGATTCCACGTCCACCGCAGGAGCTGGTAGAGGCTGCTCCTGCTGAAGCTGTCCTCCACGACGGCTCGATTTTCCGGTCACGTGGTTGAGGACGGCCGCCTGGGTGGGGGACTAGGAACATCTTGCCCTATGGCCTCGATCGAGGAATGTCAGACCCCCTTGCAATGATGGGTTCATGGGGAAAGCGGCGGTCGCTAAGGCATTTGAGGACATCAAGGCCGCTCTTGCTGTGCTCAATGCCGAGGTGGATGAGTGTGGTTCGGAGCCGTTCGCCGATGCTGATCCGCTGGCCGGACTGGCTGATGGGTGCCTGGACATTCTTGCCGGGGCGCGCGTGGTGGAGGCCGGGCTCGCGGGTTTGAAGGCCCGGGCTGCCGTGAAGTATGCGGACACTGCCCAAGCTATTGCGGGGCCGGACGCGCCGGTGCAGTCGCTGGAAATGGCTGTCGCCGCGGAAATCGGCTGCCTCCTGGCCCTCGGTACCCGGGCAGCCGGTGCATTCCTGGCCGCGTCCCACGCCCTGTGCAAGGAGTTGCCGCCCACCCTTTCGGCACTGCAGGCAGGGACGATTACCTGGCAGCATGCCCTCGCCATGGTGGCTGAAACGGCCACACTTGACCCCGCTGGCGCGGCGGCACTGGAAGCCCACTTCCTTGACCCGGACGTGCCCAGGCCGCCTACGGCCGCCCCGATCGGGGAATTGCCGGCGTACCGGTTCAAAGCCAAGGCCAGGAACTGGCGGGAACGCCACCACCCTGAGTCCATCGAAAAACGCCACGCCAAGGGCATCGCGGACCGGCGGGTGGAATACCGGCCGGAGCAGGACGGGATGGCCACGCTTTCGGCCCACCTGCCCGCGGACCAGGCCTCGGCGATCTGGAACAAGCTCACCGCCGCCGCACGGGAACTGCAGGGACCGGAAGAGACCCGCACCCTCACCCAACTGCGGACGGACCTCTGTGCTCACTGGCTCCTCGGCGGCACAACCAGTCCCGGAGCCGTCCACCCCGGAACCGGTGACACTACGGGTGCAGGAATTGATACGGGGCTGTCGTCCTCGATCCGCGCCCAAGTGCTGGTCACCGTTCCGGTGTTCTCCCTGATGGGCCTGACCGACGACCCGGCAATGCTGGACAGCTATGGCCCCATCCCGCCATCGATGGCACGCAAACTCGCCGCCAATGGTGCCGCTTCGTTCTACCGGGTGCTCGTCGATCCCCGGGACGGGGCGCCACTGGAAATCGGCCGCACCAGCTACCGGCTCACCAAAGCCATGAAAAGGGCACTGCAGCTCCGGGACGGCAGATGCACCTTCCCCGGCTGCAACAACCCATCCCTGGACAACGACACGGATCATCTTCAAGCTTGGCAACACGGCGGATATACGGGGATCAGCAACCTGGCCCAGCTTTGCCCAAAGCACCACCGCCTCAAACACGCCACCCGATGGACGTCGACCGCAGCCACCAAAGACGAACCACCTGGCTGGACCTCACCCACCGGCCGACACTACAAAGCCGAACACCACGATTGGGAACCAGCACAATGGCCCGCGCAACTGGCGCCGCCTTGGAAAATCGCCGGGCGTTCACGATCCTCACCCGGTGATCCTCCGGACTTCGTCTACGTCGGAAGTTCCCCAGGCGAAGAAGGACTCGAACGGTTCTTGCACGCTTTCGGCTAAGGCGTCCCAAGCCATATGCAGTTTGCCCAGTCTGAATCACCCATGGCTTCGGCAGGCTCGAAGCATTGGGGTTTGGACCGGCCGCGACGCGACCGCCGGGGCTTCCGGCTCAATCCTCGGAACCCGCCTTGGCCTTGCGCCAACCGCCGGCTCGGTTGACCGCGATGATCGCAGCGAAGATCTCGAGCAGCGCATCCTCCTGGATTGCGTCGCCTTCGTAGTACGAGATCATCCGGCCGGTCTTGTTGCCGTGGCCGCCGGTGATGATGTGGTGCGGGTCCGGGCTGAGGCCGCCGTCGTACAAGAACACGTTGACGTGGTCCTTCGCCGCGAGCAGCGCGCAGATGTTGCCCTGCAGGACGAAGTAGGGCTGGACGGTGCGTTTGATCGTTTCCTCGACCTCGGGATCAGCGGCGTGGACGAGGTCCCGCACCTGCCGGCAGATGGCCTGCTGCCATGGCGGAAGCGCATCGATGTACTGGTCCACGCGGGGGTCCTTGTCGTACGTCATCGAGTACTCCTTCGAGCGTCAGCGTTTCCATGGCCCATGGTTCCCCAGTCCAGCCGGGAGGGAAAGGGGGCGCTTCCCGCGCTGGAAGCTGCGTCCCGCCGTCGTGGGTCTTTTCTGCAGGGCTAGGATGACCGCATGGGTGCCGTTGACGATTCCCTCGCCGCCATGTCCGAGCCTGACCGCGGCTGCCTCCAGCGCGTCATCGGGATTGCGCGGAGCTTCGCGCCAGAGGCCGTCGAAGGGATGAGTTATGGGATGCCGGCCCTGAAGCTGGACGGCAAACCCCTGATCGGTGTGGTGGCGGCTGCCCAGCACCTGTCCATCTTCCCGTTCTCGCCCGCAGTTGTGGACGCCGTCGCGCCCCAACTCGGCGGCTATTCGCTGTCCAAGGGCACAGTACGGTTTACACCGGACCATCCCGTTCCCGATGACGTGGTGGCGGAGATGGTCCGGCTGCGGATGGCGGAGATCCGGAAGCACGCGCCATCTGTGAGACCATCCGGTATGGGTGAAAACAGCGAAGAGTTGGACAGCGCCGTCCCCACCACCGGGGCAGACCAGTTCCCGGAGCCGGTAGATCCGGCTCCCGGAACTGAACAGGGACGCTCTATTGGTGACCGCCGCCGGGATGCAGAAGCCAAACTGGAGCAGCACCTGCGCCAGGCCCGCGACAAGGAAACGGAAGCCGACGGGCAGCAGTAACCACCCGCGCGGTCCCGAAACGAAGAGGGGCAACAATGAGATCGAACGAACTGCTGCTGGACGCGTTCGGCAGGATCCGGGAAACGGTGGAACGCACCCTTGAGGGGCTCGACGACGGGTCCCTGGCCCTGCGGCCGGCGGGAACCGGAAACTCGATCGCGTGGCTGATCTGGCACCTGGCCAGGGTGGAAGATGTTCAGGTTGCAGATGTGGCGGGGCTGGAACAGGTCTGGTTGGGCCAGGATTTTGTGGGCAGGTTCGGCCTGCCGCTCAAACCCCGGGACACCGGCTACGGGCACTCAAGTGACCAGGTGGACGCCGTGCGGGCGCCCGCGGAACTGCTGCAGGAGTACTACGAGGCCGTTCACCAGCAGACAGTCGGGTATCTCCAGGGCCTCGGCGATGAGGAGTTGGACCGCGTCGTGGACACCCGATGGAACCCGCCGGTCACCCTCGGTGTGCGGCTGGTAAGCACCATTGCTGACTGCCTCCAGCATGTAGGGCAGGCCGCATATGCGAAGGGCCTGCATCGGACGCCAGGAGAATAAGTTTCCCTATTTCCGAAGCGGCAATTCAGTTCCATAATGGCCACATAGGCTTCGGGGACCCCTCGCGCCGGTGATGGCTGGCGGGGCGTCGCAGGGTCCCAGGTAGCCGCCCACAGCAAGGCGGAGTGGACGGCCACGCGGCCCCGGACAGAGACGTTCCGGGACTGCCATCGGGGAGAGCATCGCCATCACCGCGATAAGAAGGCGCAAAGGAATTATTATGCTCAAGGATTCAGCAACTATGGCTGTCCTTCCGGCCAAGGACATCAACAGGGCGAGGGATTTTTACCGGGACAAGTTGGGCATCGAACCATCCGGTTCCATGGAAGATGACAGCCTGATGTACACCTGCGGCAAGGGGACAGGCTTCCTCCTCTACCAGACGGACAATGCGGGGTCGGCCAAGAACACCCAGATGGGGTGGGAAGTGGACAACCTCGAGCAGGAAATGCAGGACCTGCGCGGCCGCGGCGTCACGTTCGAAGACTACGATTTTCCCGGCCTGAAGACGGAAAACGGCATTGCCACCAGTGACTGGGGGAAAGCTTCCTGGTTCCTGGACAGCGAGGGCAACATCCTCAACCTCGTCCAGCGGGCGTAGTCCCTTGCAAAAGCCCGGGCGGGCATGTGCCCGCGCGGGCTTTGCCGGAATTGTTACAGGCACGGGTTCCTGTGCGACAAGGATCCTCAAGGTTGGATCAAGGGAACATCAAAGTTGCCTCAGGTTTGTCCGAATTCCGGCTTCTACCCTCATCTTGGCGAATAGGCTCCCAGCCATAACCAAAGCGGCTTGAGTAAAAGGGCCCGGCTTATTGCCGGGCCTTTTTTATGGGGGAACATTGTCAAAGTTTGGGAGGCTGCCGGGGTCAGCGCCGGGACCAAAGCAGCCACGGAGGTCGGGAGCACTCGCCCTCGGGGTTTCGTTGGCCCTTTTGACCGGCGGTGCTGTCGCCTTGCCTCGGGCGCTGTCCGGGGATCTGGAGACTGCCGCTTCAGCCAGCACGGCTATGGCTACCCCGGCCTTGGCGGCCGCAACTGCCGAAGCGGCGCCGGCGCCGCCGGCCGCTCCCGGAGTCCCGGAGACGGGGGAGCCGCTGGACCCCGGAACTTCCAGTAGCGTGGCACATGGCGCCGCCGCGGCAGTCCGGCCTGACTTCGCCACCAAGGCGATCGACCTGCTGGCAACTCTTCCCATCAAGGGCCGGGCACCCAAGACAGGTTATGACCGGGAGCTGTTCGGGCAGGCATGGCTGGACGTTGACCGCAACGGCTGCGACACGCGGAATGACATTCTCAAGCGCGACCTGACCGCCATCACGTACACCAACAGCGTTCCCTGCAAGGTGCAGACCGGAACACTCGCGGACCCGTACACGGGCGCCACCATCAGCTTCCTGCGGGGGAACGGGACCAGCACCGCCGTCCAGATCGACCATGTTGTGGCCCTGAGCGACGCCTGGCAGAAGGGCGCGCAGCAGCTGACCACTGAACAGCGGACGGCCTTCGCCAACGATCCGCTGAACCTGCAGGCGACGGACGGCCCCACCAACCAGAAAAAGAGCGACGGCGACGCCGCCACCTGGCTGCCGCCGAACAAGGGCTTCCGGTGCGAGTACGTTGCGCGCCAGATTTCGGTGAAGGCCGCGTACAGCCTCTGGATTACCCAGGCGGAGCACGACGCGATGGCGAACATCCTCGCCGGATGCAGCGGTCAGCCAGCACCCACGAACCAGCAGGCGCCTGCTGCTGCATCGTCTCCAGCGCCGGCCGCGGAGCCTGCTCCAGTCGTGGCGGCACCTGTTTCTGCGGCACCGGCTCCGGCTGCTGCGGCACCCGCTGTCCCTGCTCCGGCTGCGCCCGCACCCGCACCTGCCGATGTCTTCTACGCGAACTGCGCGGCGGCAAAAGCTGCCGGGGCGGCGCCGATCCTTGCGGGGCAGGCAGGCTACCGGGCGGGGCTGGACCGCGATCTGGACGGCGTCGCCTGCGAAAGCTGACCCACAATCTTGGGGCTTTCACGCCCCATCTGTATCACCATCACAAACATTCCTAGGGGGAAAAGTGAAAAAGACGCTCGCATTAGTTGTCCTGACCGGTCTGATGCTGACTGGATGCGGTGGCAAACAGGCGGCAGTGCAGCCGACGGAGACTGCAACGGCTGTTGCTGCGGTTGTTGAAACGGTCAACGTGCCAGGCGTGACAGCTGTGACGCTGGACAAAGCCAGTGATCAGCTGGAGGATCTCGGGTTTAAGGTCGAGGCTGTGGACAGCGTCGACGGCAAGATGATTGTTTCGAAGAAGAACTGGCAGGTGGTAACTCAAGACCCCGCAGACGGTGCGCAGGCGGCAAAGGGTTCCACCGTGCACCTCGGCGTCAAGTCCCTCGAAAAGCTGGCTGAGGAAAAGGCAGCGGCAGAGAAAGCCGCTGCCGAGAAGGCTGCCGCTGAGCAGGCCGCAGCCGAGAAGGCTGCCGCTGAGAAAGCCGCTGCTGACAAGGCCGCTGCTGACAAGGTGGCAGCTGATCAGGCGGCCGCCGACCAGGCAGCCGCACAACAGGCGGCAGCTGCTGCGCAGGCCGCCCAGCAGGCAGCGAAGCCCGCACCGGCTCCTGCTGCACCCGTTGCCCCCGCACCGGCCTCGGCGTACTACGGCAGCTGCGCGGATGCCAGAAACGCGGGTGCCGCCCCGCTTTACGCCGGACAGGCTGGCTACCGGGCTGCTCTTGACCGCGACAAAGACGGCGTTGCCTGCGAATAGCCCCGTCTTTGAAAGCCAGGAAAGCCCTGGATACCTTCCCGTTCGAAGGTATCCAGGGCTTTTCAGTGTGTAACTGGGTTCAGCGTCCCTGGCCGCCGTCGTGGTTTCCGAACGGATGGCATCGACGGCCGGCTGGACCTTGCCCAGTAGCAGCCCACGTGTCTTCGGTGAATATTGCCGCGTTTGAACGGACCTGGGACCAGATGCGGATCATGCATCCGAGCTCAAGCTCTGAGGGAGGGTCTTTTCAGGTCGACTTGGCGCTCGCCGCAACGTGGCGGGCGGGATCGAACCGGTCAAAGGAGGACGAGCCGATCACGAAGATGCCGCGCTGGGGGATCCAGAAATCACCCAGCCGGGTCTGGACCCGCAAGGGCTGCCGGCTCCCCAGGTCCTCGCCGCCAAGGGTGGCCGAGGTTCGGGAGATGAACCACATCCGGCGGGGTTTGGCGCGAAATCCCTGCCGGTTCGGCACAGTGCCTGTCAGTCCCAGCCGGCCCGCCCGCAACGCAGGTCCTGCCGCGGCACCCATGGCTTTCAGGAATGACTTGCTCGCCAGGAGGGAGCCGGGCATGGAGCTGAGGGCTGCCGTCATGGCCTGCGTCATGGGAGTTGCCTCCAGGTCAAGCTCCCATACCAGGTCCACCTCCCCGCCGACTTCCACCCTGAAGCTGTTGTCGGCAGTCCAGGTGACGGCTACGCGGCATTCAACGGTTTTCTCCAAGGCGGCGCCAAAGTAACGGGCACAGGAAACCTCCGCCGGGGCATCGGCGTAGATGCTCCAGGAACCCGAGGGCCGGCGCAGCCAGACTGAGGTGTAGCCGGGGCCGACGCTGGTCACGGGGAACCGCCGCAGCGCCAGGACATGGCCGGAACTGAAGGTCAGGCCCATCACGCCGTACCCCGAAAACCGCTCATCGTCTCCGGGCCCAAGTTCGGCATGCTGTTCGGCTTCGAGGACCTGTTCTCGAATGCTGTTCATGGGCTTGTTGCCTCCGCCTTGAGGGGGTGGGGCTCAGTCTACGCCGGGACGCCCTTTCATCGGCGTCCGGGCGAACGGCCGAGCTGGCCAACCTCAAGACCGTTCTCGAGGACCGGTAGTCAGTCCTGCGGCTGTCCGTCCACGGGCGTCACATGGATCCGTGCGATGCGCAGCCGGTCCATCGCCGTCACGGTCAGCAGATGTCCTCCCACGCCCACACTGTCGCCGATCCGGGGCAACCGGCCCAGACGGTCGATGACGTAGCCGGCCACGGTTTCGTAGTGCCCTTCGGGCAGTTCAATACCGGATGCCGAGGCGAACTCCTGAAGGATCAAGCCGCCGTCGACGTCGACTGAACCGTTGGCTTTGGTCACGTGGTCCTCCGGGTCCGTGCCGGCGTCGTACTCGTCATAGATCTCGCCCACGAGCTCCTCCACCAGGTCCTCCAGGGTGACGATGCCGTCCGTGCCGCCGTATTCGTCCACCACCAGCGCGATGTGCTGGCCCTGCCTGCGCATGCGCGACAGTGACGGGACCACCTTGTTGGTTCCCGGCAGCGGGAGGATCCCGCGGACGATGTCCCGCACCAGGCCGGCGTCGTACTCCGCGTCCCGGGGCATGAGATCACGGATGTGGATGAAGCCGATGACGTCGTCGGGCGTCTTGTCCATCACGGGATAGCGCGAGTACGGGCCGTCACGGACCTTGCTGCGGGCGGCGGCGATGGTGAGACTGCCGCTGATGAAGGTGACCTCGGTGCGGGGCCGCATCACCTCCTGCAGTAAGCGCTCCCCGGCACCGAAGACATCGGTCAGGATGCTCCGGCTGTGTTCCTCCAACGCCTCGCTCTCCGCCACCATGTCCCACAGTTCCTCCGAGGTGACGCTCTCCTGCTTGGCGTGAGGGTCGCCGCCGAAGAGTCTGACGACGGCGTCCGTGGACGCGGACAGCAGCCACACGGCGGGGCGCATGATCTCGGAAAGGACATGCAGGGGAGGGCCAAGGACTTTGGTAAAGCCGACGGCGCTTTGCATGGCGAGCCTCTTGGGCACCAGCTCGCCCAGCACCAGGGAGAGGTAGGCCACCAGGAGGGTCATGCCGATGAAGGAGGCAGGTTCGGCCGCAGCGCCGAAGCCGATGCCCCGCAGGAGAGGTTCGACGTCGGGCGCGATAGTGGACGCACCGTAGGCCGCCGAGAAGAAGCCGGACAGGGTCACGCCGATCTGGACCGTTGAGAGGAATCTGTTGGGGTTTCCTGCCAGCGCAGCGATCCGGGCGCCGCTTTTTCCCGACTTCTCCATCCGGCGCACCTGGCTTTCGCGAAGGGACACCAGCGCCATTTCGGTGCCGGAGAAGACTCCGCCGAGCAGCACAAAGAAGAGGACCAACAGGAAATTGACCAGGGTGTCGCTGTTCATGATCAGACACTACCGAAAGGTTGGGCTGTAGTTACCGGCTACCGGTAACTACAGAGCGCTGGCAAGCGAACGTCCTGCGGTCCTGCCCGTAAAGAGGCAGCCGCCCAGGAAGGTTCCCTCCAGTGCGTTGTAGCCGTGGGCGCCCCCGCCCCCGAACCCTGCTGCCTCGCCCGCCGCGTAAAGCCCCGGGATCGGGCAGCCGTCCTGGCCGAGCGCCTGGCCGGCAAGGTTCGTCTGGACGCCGCCGAGGGTTTTTCGGGTGACAACATGCAGCCGCACGGCGATCAGGGGACCGGCCGCCGGGTCCAGGATCCGGTGCGGCTTGACGGTTCGGAAGAGCCTGTCTCCAAGGTAGCGGCGGCTGTTGTGGATGCCGGTCCCTTGGGCGTCTTTGGAGTAAGGGTTCTGGATTTCCGCGTCGCGTTCCCCGATCTGGCGGCGAAGTTGCTGGAAGTCCAACAATGGCTTGTCGGTGAGGGCGTTCATGCCTTTGACCAGGTCCGCCAGGTTGCCGGCGACCACAAAGTCGGCCCCATGGTCCTTGAACGCCTCGATGGGGGCCGCGGCGCCGCGGCCCAGCCGGGTGCGGAGCAGCAGTTTCAGGTCCCGGTTGGTGATGTCCGGGTTCTGCTCGGAGCCGGAGAGGGCAAACTCCTTTTCGATGATCTTCTGGGTGAGGATGAACCAGGAGTGGCTGTACTGCTGCAGGTCCGGAGTGGTCCGCAGACGCTTGAGCGTGCCGAGGGTGTCGTAGCCCGGCAGGGCGGGCGCAGGGAACCGGCGGCCCAGGGCGTCGAACCACAGGGACGACGGTCCGGGGAGGATCCGGATGGCATGGTCCGGCCAGATGGGGTTCCAGTTCTGGATGCCTTCGGTGTAGTGCCACATCCGGTCGCGGTTGACCAGCCGGACACCGGCCTCGTCTGCGATGTCCAGCATGCGGCCGTCCACATGCTGTGGCACTCCCGTGATCATTTTCGCCGGCGGGGTGCCGAGGCGTTCCGGCCACCATTTGCGCACCTGCTCGTGGTTGCCGCCGATCCCTCCCGACGCGATGACCACGGCCTGGGCGTGGAGCTCGAAGTCCCCAACCTTGTCCCGGCTGGAGGCGACGCCCCGCGGCGCAGAGTCGGGTGCCAGGACGGTGCCGTGCACCCCGGTGACCGTGCCGCCGTCGAACGTTAACCCGTCTACACGGTGCCGGAAGAAGAACCTGACCAGCCCCGATTCCGCCGCGGCCCGGGCCTTGTTGGCGAAGGGTTCGGAGATGCCGGTGCCGGTTCCCCACGGAACGTGGAACCGCGGGACGGAGTTGCCGTGTCCGCCGGCCCTGCCGTCGCCGCGCTCGGCCCAGCCCACCAGCGGAGTGAACTTGATGCCCTGCTCCTGCAGCCAGCTGCGTTTCTCGCCGGCGGCGAACTCGACGTAGGCGCGTCCCCACTGCTGCGCCCATTCGTCTTCGGGATGCTCGCCGTCGAGCCGGTCCCATTGGGCGGAGCCCTGCCAGTCCTGCCAGGCCAGCTCGAAGGAATCCTTCACGCGGAGACGGCGCTGCATGGGGGTATTCACCAGGAACAGGCCGCCGAGGGACCAGAACGCCTGGCCGCCCAGGTTGGCCGCGTTCTCCTGGTCAAGGATGGCCACCCGCTTGCCGGCCCTGGCCAGCTCATTGCTGGCCGCCAGCCCGGCCAGGCCGCCGCCGATGATGATGACGTCCGCGTCCATCCGATGCCCCTCCGGCGGGTGGTGATTCTTTCTCACACGGAGCCTACCGCCAGCGTCCGATATCCTGCGCCTGTCTTAGCCCGTCTTAACCCTGTCAATGTCCCCGTCGTTGTCGTGTTCTTGCTGCAACAACGTTGCAAAGTCGGAGGTGTGTGTTTCCGGCCACCAGTGCCCTGCATTTACTTTTGTCACGGTCAGCTTGGACACCCAATTCTCCAGACCGTCAATGAGGCGGGGGGAAAGGAACGGGTCCTTAACTGGAACCACCACATGGACAGGAATCGATACCGGAAGCGGCGGTTGGCGTTCGATATGGAAGTTTGCCCGGTAGAGAGCGAGACCCCGGATAGGGTCTTTACCTACCGTGCGCCCGGCAGCCCGCTCGTACCAGCCGGTGAGGAAGAAACGCCAGAATGCTTCCGGCAGCAACGGGATCTGGAAGAAGGCAACGTACAGGCTGCGCCGGAGTTGTCCCAACAGTTGGGCCCAGCCCCGCGGGTGGCGAACGCCTTGACGCATCCAACAGGAGAAATGCCGCAGGTCCGGTCCCGACACGCTCGTAAAACGGCTGATCCTCCCGGCGGCACGAGGGTCTTGGACCGCTGCCCAGGCCTGGATAGACCCCCAGTCGTGGCCCACGAGGTGAACCGGCGAGGCCTGCGTCGCGGCCAGCACTGCATACAAATCATCCACCAGGGCTTGCAGCACGAAGCTCCCGTGGCCGCCGGTCACAGAAGAAGATCCTGCATTTCGGGTGTCATAAGCAATCACGTGGCATGTTGCCGCCAATTCGCGAATCAGCGGAACGTACACGCGGTGGTCATCCGGGTAGCCGTGGACCAGGAGCAGGGTGGGGATACCGGGTGCCGGGTCCGGACCATATTCAAAAACCGCCAGTGCCGCCCCGTGGGACGGGACAATCCGCCGCCTTTCCTTCCACCTGTCCATCGGCAAAGCCTAAGCCATTTAGCCAACGGCGGTACCTTGCTGGAGCTCTCGGGCTTCGCCCGGCCCGAACACTAGGGTTATGGCAGCGGTAGTGCGTGGTGGGTACGGTGTCCTCATGCAGAAGATATCGATTGATGCCCTGGCCCGTCAGCAGCTTGAAGCAGCCGTATCCGGATCCAGCGGGCGTGCTTCGGATACCGTATTCGGCGGCCACGAAAAGACACTGCGGCAAACCGTCATGGCCTTCCGGGCCGGCACCCAGCTCAGCGAACACTTGAACCCCGGCGAGGCCACGGTCTTCGTGATCAAGGGATCGGTCTGGCTGAAGGCCGGCGGAGAGGCGTGGCAGGGCAAGGCCGGGGACCTCCTGATCGTCCCGGAGGGGATGCACAGTTTGGAGGCGGAGGAGGACTCGGCTGTGCTGTTCACCGCGGTGAAGCTGGACCGGTAGGGCAGCGACGCCCGGGGATACCGGCGCCCATATATTTCCCAGGCCCGGAAAGGCGATTTAGCGTCCGGTGAGGCGGCGGGCCGACCGGACGCTTGCGGCGTCGATCATTGACCCGCTGCCATCGCCGAGGGCTCCGCGGTTTTCCCTGAGCGCGGCTTCGTACTGGTCGAGAAGGGCATGTGCGGCGGCGAGGTCTTCGGCGCTCGTACCAAAAACCTGCTCCGCGATGTCGGCCTGTGCGGGGTGGATGCAGGCGCGGCTTCCAAACCCGATGTCCCGAAAGCTAAGGCAGGAGGCCTTGAAGCCGGCAAGGTTGGTGTAGTCGGCGTCCACCGGACCGACCGGCTGGGGAAGGCCCGCGGCAGCTGCGTGTGTTATGAGCCAGTGGCGGAACCAGGTCATGTTTTCGGGGCCTGAAGCGGCGTGCCGAAGGTCAGCGGCCAGATCGATTTCGCCCAGTTGCACCTGTTGGGTTTCGGGCAGGCTCAGAAGCTCGGCCAATGCGAGGACTCCCCGGGCGCTTTCGATGAGCAGACCGAGGGCGGGGCCACCACCGGGAGTGTCGCTGACCCTGCCGGCAATGTCTTGGACATAGGCGGGCTCCTCGGCCTTGGGGATCCAGAGCCCGGTGAGGTTGGGGCATTCAGTAAGGAGTTCCGCTTCGTGTAATCCTGCTGCACCCGGGTTGATCCGGACCCAAACTTCGGCATTTAGGGCATCGCCGTTCAGGAAGGCTACGGCTGCGGCAAGTGCCTCTTCCTTGCGGGAGGGGGCAACGCTGTCCTCCAGGTCCAGAATGATGGCTCCGCGGCGACTTTTTGCTTTAGCCATGAGCCTGGATTGGTCCGCGGGGACGTAGAGGAACGAGGCGTTGCTCGTGGCTGTCCTAATCATCGTTTACCGGGAAAGGGTCCAGCTGGGGTTCATCGGATAACCGGGCGGCGAGGGCCAGATACCCGTGCTTGAGGTGGTCGCGTGTGGCGCCGGCTACAAGTTGAAGGTTTCCAGCCCGTGCGGCGTCAAGAATCCGGCGGTGTTCCTCGTGTGAATCGGGGGCCCGGTGTTCGATAACCTGCAGCAGGTCCCAAGGGTAGCGCTGCCACAGCATCGCGATCTCCGTCCGGAGCCCGTCATCCCCGCACCGGTCGTAAAAGGCGAAGTGGAACTTCCGGTTGGCCTCGTTAAATGCCGGCTTGTCCCCGGCGTTTTCTGATTGCTCCATGTCCTCGAAAAGCTCTGTGGCCTCTTGAAGATCCCTCCGGCTCATATTCCACACGGCCCGCTGCATGGCATACGGTTCGGCCAGTTGCCGCATGAGGTACACCGTCTTGACCTGGGCGAGGTTCGCAGTTGCAACACGGACACCGTGATGTGGTTCTGCCACCAGGACGCCCTCTGCCTCGAGAAGACCAAGGGCTTCGCGTACGGGAGTGATACTCGTAGAAAATTTCGAAGCCAACTGGCTTTGGGGCACGCGGGCCCCCCGGGCGAGTTCGCCGGTGCTGATCTGCCGGCGCAATTCGGCCGCGATCAGATCTCTCTTGGTTGCCACGCTGCTGCTCCTTCACCTCACTGGACGTACTCCCCAGACTAGCCTGAACTATGCCTCAGCCTAGCAAAGAATGCATTCTTTTGGAAGATTATCGATTATCCCTTGACGCTGTGCATTTTCTTTGCGAACGTAGATGGCAGGAGTCAACAAGGGCCGGCCGGTAGGTGTTCCGCGGCAAAGCGGTAGGTCATCCCGGGTGAGACTCACAGCCGAAGGTAAGGATCACTCCAGTTCCCCTGCCGGCACCTCCCGTTCGCGTCGGGACCAGCGCCAGAAGTCCAGCACTGAGAAGACGCGGCAAACCTCGCCGGCCGGAAAGACGGCCGGCAAGACCAAATCCACGTGCAAAGGAGCAACAATGGATTCGAAAATCCAGTCCCCGGCGGCTGAGCGCGAGGCCCGGCGCGCGGCCGCAGCCTCCGCCGTCGGCAGCCTTGTCGAATGGTATGACTTCGCCCTCTACGGTGCCGCAGCGGCCTTGATTTTCAAGACCTACTTCTTCGGGACCACCGACCCCGCAGCCGGCCTGCTGGCCGCTTTCGCAACATTCGCCGTCGGGTATTTTGCCCGCCCGTTCGGTGGCATGGTGTTCGGGCATCTCGGTGACAAGATCGGCCGTAAACCCGTGATGATCGCCACGCTGACCATCATGGGTATCAGCACGGCGCTCATCGGTGTCCTGCCGGGTTACGACGTTATCGGCTTGGGGGCTCCACTGCTGCTGGTGCTGCTTCGGATCGCCCAGGGCCTCGGAGCCGGAGCGGAATACGCCGGAGCCGTCATCCTTTCCTCGGAGTCGGCGCCGTCGACCCGCCGCGGCTTCTATGCGTCCTGGTCGGGCGCGGGAGTGTGGATCGGTTCGGCCCTCGGCCTCCTGTCCTTCCAAGCGGTGCTCTCCATGACCGGCGACGCTTTCTACACCTGGGGCTGGCGGATTCCGTTCATCCTCAGCCTCGTGATGCTGCTCATCAGCATGTACATCCGGCGCAAGGTCAACGAAACCCGCTCGTTCGAGAAGGCGAAGCAAGGCAAGGAGATTGAGCGCATTCCCCTGGTCCGACTCTTCCGCACCGAGAAGCGCCGGCTGCTGGTTGCCCTGGGATCGAACTTTGTCCTGTCAGGATTCGCATACATCCCCCAGGTCTGGGCGCTGAGCTACCTGACCAATAACCTGGGTCTCGCCGCCGCCCTTGCCCTTGGCATCAACGCCGCGCTCCTGCTCGGCGGTGCCGCATTCATGCCGCTCTTCGGGCGCCTCGGGGACAAAGTGGGACGCCGGAAGCTGTTCCTCTTCGGAGCTGCCTTTGGTGCAGCGTGGGCATTCCCCATGTTCATGCTCATCGATACCCGCCAACCTGTTCTGATCCTGCTGGCACTGGTCGTCTGCTTCGTGGGAGCGGTGGCCACCTCCATGGCCGCCCAGGCCGCCTTCCTGACCGAACTGTTCCCTCCGGCCATCCGCTACTCGGGCGTCGCTTTCGCCCGCGAAGTCAGCGGTGCGCTGCTCGGCGGCACCGCACCACTTCTCGCCACGGCACTGTTCGCCTGGTCCGGACACTGGTGGCCGATCGCGACGTTCATGGTGGTCATGGCTCTGGTCAGCCTCACAGCGGTCTACTACTCCAAATACTTCCGTTCTGACGCACATCAGGCCAGCGACGAGCGTTTCAACGAAGACACCGAGGGCCAGGGCCCCAGCTCCCGCAGGTCCCCTGTGCAGTCAATTCCCGCACAGTAAACGCAACCCAACCAACCCCGGTCATCCCTTCTCCTGCTGCAAGGCAGGGAAAGGGATGACCCGGGGGACCAGGCACCACATGCCGCTACGAGTTCACATACATAACTAGGAGTTGAATATGCCTGGAGTTGACCGGGTAAAGCTGACGATGGTGACCGACAACCATGTCGACATGCTGCTTGCGGACCTTCCCAACGTGACCCGCACGGGGTTGGCCCACCACTTCGATCCCAAGACGCAGTGCGTGCTGGGCGAAAATGGAATTGCGCTGCACGTGGAGGTCAGCTGGGGCAGGTACACCTACCGGGCACTGTTCGATACCGGCATGTCCGCAAATGTCCTGCTGCACAACCTCTCGACGCTTCACCTCGCCGCCAACGAGCTGGACCACGTCGTCCTCAGCCACGGGCACCCGGACCACTATGGGGGACTGCAAGGACTGCTCGACGCGCGGGAGGCACCGTTGCCGATCTCCGTCCACCCTGACGCGTTCGCCCCACGCTACCTTCGGCTCGCCTCAGGCCAGGTGGCCCCGTACTTCAACTACGGGCTGACCAAGGAATCGGTGACTTCCCGCGGCGGCATGCTGGTGGAGCACACCCAGCCGCTGGAAATTGGGCCAGGACTCATCGCAACCGGCCCGATTCCCCGGGAGACCGACTTCGAGGTTCCGCCCACGGACCTTTCCGCCCCCAACGCGCTGTTGCACGTCCGGGAGGGCAAGGTGGAGGCGGACGTCGTCCCGGACGACCAGGCCCTGGTCATCCAGCTGGGGGACGGCATCATCGTCCTCGCCGGGTGCAGCCATGCAGGCATCATCAACACGATCAATTACGCGAAGCGGATCACCGGCGTCGAACGGGTCATTGGTGCCTTCGGCGGATTCCACCTGGGCTTCCCGGGCTCACCGAAAGCCAAGACGGAAAAGACCATTCAGGCGCTGAAGGACCTTGACGTTGAAGTGATTGCACCCAGCCACTGCACCGGCATGGAGGCGATCATGGATATCGCCCGGGCGATCCCGGGCCGTTTCCTCCTGAACGTCACAGGTTCGGCAGTATCCCTCCAGGCAGGTCCCACCCTCGCCGTGGACCTCGACGCCGAAGCGCGTGAAGGAGCAACCCGGAAATGAAAGCGGTTCGCCTGCACCAGGCCGGCAGTGGCGTCCAAGTGGATGAGGTTCCCGTCCCCCGGCCAACCGGTGAAGAGGTACTGATCCGCGTCGAGGCCGCCGGCCTGTGCGGCTCCGACGCCCACATCCTCAACGGCCGGACGCCGTTGCCGCACTATCCGCGCATCCTCGGACATGAGGTAGCGGGCACCGTTTGCGAAACGGGGCCCGGCGCCGCCGGCGTGGAAATCGGTACCCGCGTCGCGGTGAATTTCCTGATCACGTGCGGACAGTGCCGGTACTGCGTGTCAGGCCGGACCTCCCTCTGCCTCAGCAGGGAAGGGCTCGGCGTGGTACGCGACGGCGGGTTTGCGGAGTACATGGTGGTGCCCGCCCGGAACCTCATCCACATTCCAGGCGCAGTTCCCTTCCGCCATGCAGCCCTCGCCACTGACGCCTTCGCCACCTCCCTCCACGCAATCTCCAAACGCGCCCAGGTGCAGGCGGGGGAGGGCTGCATCGTGGTCGGGGTGGGTGGACTGGGTCTTAGCGCCGTGCAGCTGCTGAAAATCCGGGGCGCCTACCCCATCATTGCCGTGGACGCAGATGCGAAAGCACTTGAACTGGCAATGAGCCTGGGAGCCACCCACAGCATTCCCGCCAGCGCGATGGAGGACGGGAACCATCCGGCCTGGGCCGTGACCGGAGGCGCTGTCCACGCCTTCGACTTCGTCGGCCGTCCCGAGACCGTCCAGGCAGCCACCCAGGCAGTGGACCGCGGAGGCCGGGTGGTGGTGGTAGGCCACAGCCCCCACTCCTGGAACACGGCGGACGGAAGCACCATGGTCCGTGAGGAAAAAACCGTCATGGGCTCCTACGCCTTCGACAAAAACGAGATCGAAGACGTGCTTGGCTTCATGAGCCGCGGCCTCATCGACGTCGACACCATGATCGGGCAGGTCATCGGCCTTGACGACGTCGACCACGCCCTCGCCACGTTCGGGGCGCCCGGCCGCATCCCCGGCCGGACCATCGTGGAACCCGCCGCTGGCGCACTAAAAGAAGGCGGCTTCCTGCTCGCCGAAGAACCCGAAAGGACCATGTCATGAGCGACGCCACAGATTTCTTCACCGGCAACGGATTCTCCCGGCTGACCGGGCCCCTGGCCGAAAAAGCGCGGGAATTCGACGCCACCCTCGAGAAGGCCCGCAACGATGCAGGATTCTCTCCGAAAGGCAACCTGCGCGAACCGGTCATCACCGCAGAATTCCCTGGCTGCCCCACGGACCTGCCGATCAATTTCCTTGCCCTGCCCAACCGGCAGATGGATTACTGCCTGATCAGGATCAAGCCCGGCCATGGCTTCCCGGAACACGTGCACGGCTACGGGGATGAGATCTACCTGGTGATCTCCGGCCACGGCAAGGTCCGGATTGACGGGGAACTCTACGACGCCGGCCCCCTGGACACCTTCCACCAGAGGACCGGAGTGCGGCATGAAGTGTTCAACCCGGCTGAAAACGAGGAAGATTTCGAGATCTTTGCGGTGAATACACCGGCCGTCCACCAGGACCTGCGCTCGAAGTTCTGGGGCATCCCCGTCCCCGGCGCCACCACGGACGCCGAAGGCAGGTACCACCACGACGAAAGCCCGGTCCGATGACGCTGCCACTGACAGGAATCACAGTCGTTGCCCTCGAACAGGCCGTGGCGGTGCCCTTCGCCACACGCCAATTGGCCGACCTGGGTGCCACCGTCATCAAAGTCGAACGGCCCGGAAGAGGGGATTTCGCAAGGGACTATGACGAGACCGTCGACGGCCTCTCCAGCCACTTTGTCTGGCTTAACCGGAACAAGAAGTCCATCGTCCTGGACCTCAAGACGGAAAGCGGCCAGGAGACGCTGCGCCGCCTGATCTCCAAAGCCGACGTCTTTGTCCAGAACCTTGCTCCCGGAGCGCTTGAACGGCTCGGATTTGTTCCCGAAGAGTTGTGTGAGGAGTTCCCGCAACTGATCACATGCAGCCTCAGCGGATACGGCAGGGGCGGCCCGCTTGGCGACAAGAAGGCGTACGACCTGCTGATCCAGGCCGAAGCCGGTTTCCTCTCCGTCACGGGTACCGAGGATGAACCCGCCAAAGCGGGCATATCCATCGCTGACATCGCCGCGGGCATGTACACCTACAGCGGAATCCTCAGCGCTCTCTATGAACGGGAAGTCACGGGAAAGGGCCGCCAGCTGTCGGTATCCCTCCTGGACTCCCTCGCGGAGTGGATGGGTTTCCCGTACTACTATGCGCGATACGGGGGAAGCCGCCCGGTCCGGGCAGGAGCACATCACGCATCAATCGCCCCTTACGGTCCGGTGTCGTGCCTGGACGGGTCCCTCCTGATCGCGGTCCAGAACGAACGCGAGTGGGAACGCTTCTGTACCTCAGTGCTGGCTAACCCCGAGCTCGCAACGGATTCGAGGTTCGACAGTGTCAGCAACCGGATCGCCAACCGCGTTGACCTTGACCGGCTCATTGACGAACGGCTCGGGACGCGGCCTGTCCAGGAGGTGGCAGAGGCTTTGGACCGGGCAGGAATAGCCCAAGGCAGGATGAACGATGTGGCGGACCTGGATCAGCATCCCCAGCTCTTGGCGCGGAACCGGATCGGAACCGTGGAAACGGAGGCGGGAACCGTCAACGCCTTTCTCCCCGTCGTCGAATCAGCGGGTTGGACACCCAGGCTGGAGCCAGTTCCCGCTGTCGGCGCCGATACCGAAGCCATCCTCGGCTGGCTCGAAGAGGAGCGCGTGTCCGCCTAGCGGCTGCGTTCGCTAGGACATTCGGCTCACTTGGCAGCCCGTGGGAAGGGGTCAGTGACGGCCATCAGCCGGCGCCTGGCAGGGGCTGGCTCCTCCATGCCACGGACTCTCTCCGCGAGCAGGTGAGCCAACTTCCATGACGGCGTAGTGGAGGTTGACTCGGGGTTGCTAAGCCAGCCATCGTATACTCCGAGCATGCCAATCAAGCGTCTCGACCAAGCCCTCCACGCCCAGCGGTCCGCCCTCAAGCAGCGCAGGGGCGATCGATGAGCGGCGGCCTCGTCGCCCTGCTGGACGACGTCGCAGCGCTGGCCCGGATAGCGGCTGCCTCGGTGGACGACGTCGCTGCCGGAGCCGCCAAAGCGGGGGCCAAGGCGGCCGGCGTGGTGATTGACGACGCTGCAGTCACTCCACAGTATGTGTCCGGGGCGGACCCGTCCCGCGAGTTGCCGATGATCAAGAAAATCTTCTGGGGCTCGCTCCGCAACAAGCTGTTGATCATCCTGCCGGCGCTGCTGCTGGTCAGCGCCTTCATCCCGTGGATCATTCCGTTCATCCTCATGCTCGGCGGCACCTACCTCTGCTTCGAAGGTGCCGAGAAGGTCTGGCACAAGCTCCGGGGAGACCACTCGGACGAAAAGGCGCCAGCCGTTGAACGTGGTCCGGAGGCGGAGGACAAGGTGGTCAAGGGCGCCATCACCACCGACTTCATCCTGTCCTGCGAGATCATGGTCATCGCGATGAACGAGGTGGCCGGCGACTCCTTATGGGTCCGGGCGCTGATCCTGGTCCTCGTAGCCTTCGCGATCACAGTGCTCGTGTACGGTGCCGTGGGACTCATCGTCAAAATGGACGACGTCGGCCTGCACCTGACCACCAAGGACTCCGCCGGTTCCAAGCGCTTCGGCGAACTGCTCGTCAAGGGGATGCCCGCCGTACTGGCCGCGATCACCCTGATCGGCACCATCGCCATGCTGTGGGTTGGCGGTCACATCATGGTGCAGGGTGCACACGACCTCGGCTGGCACGCGCCCTATGACTTGGTTCATGCCCTCGAGCACCCCTTCGCCGGGATCGCGGTGGTGGGTGGCTTCCTGGCCTGGCTGGTAAATACCCTGTGCTCGGCCGTTATCGGCATTGTCTGGGGCCTCGTGGTCATGGCCGTCCTGCACCCGCTGCTGAAGGCGCTGCCGTTCGGCAAAGGGAAGGGCGGCCACGAGGAGGGCGACGTTCGCGCCGCAATCGGCGGCCACCATGAGACGAAACACGACGGCGGTCCCGCCTCTTAGCCCGTCCCTGCGGTCGGTCTCAAACGAGCGGACCGCCCGCAGGGCCGGGTCCGTTGAAGGATGCAGCGGTGCTGCTCTGCGGTACCACCACGTGGACGGCGTTGCGCTGGACGGTGAAGTCGGTGGGCGTGAGCTTCGCAATCTCGCCGTCGAGGTTCACCGGCAGCGGCGGTTCGGTGACCAGCCGGACCTGTCGGCTGGTCAGGTGGTACACCCGGTCGTGCTTGATGAAGCTTCCGTCCTTGAGCAACCGTGCGATGCTGACGTGCTCCCGGAGCGGCCCGGCCAGGATCGCGTAGATGTCAAGAGTGTGATCATCGATTCCCGCCGTGGGGGAGACCGTGTTGCCGCCGCCGTAGTGCCGCCCGTTGCCCACGGCCACCTGAAGCAGCTCCTCGAGCTCCAGCGGCTCGTGGTCTCCGTCCGGGAACTCGAGGCGGGCCCGGAACGGCTTGTGCCGGGCATAAGCCTGCAGCGTAGCTACGGCGTATGCCAGCGGCCCGATGTACCGCTTCAGGCGCGGGCGGAGAGCCTCGGTAACGCCCACCGACAAGCCAACAGAAGCGACGTTGAGGAAGGGCTGGCCATCGGCGCGGCCAAGGTCGATGTCCACCACCTTCCCGGCTGCGATCGCGGCGCATGCCGCGGCAAGGTCATCCGGTATCTCCAGCGTGCGGGCGAAGTCATTGGCCGTGCCCAGCGGAAGAACGCCCAGCATAATATTGGTGCCGGCAACCCGACCGGCGGCGCAGGCCACCGTCCCGTCGCCGCCGCCGACAACCACCAGGTCGTGCCCGTCGGCAATTACTCGATCGAGCGTGCCGGCCAGCTCCGCTCCCGACAGGACGGGGTGCACAACCGAGACAGGGACGCCTGCCTTTCGCATGGTGTCCACGGCCAGTTCGTGTGCCGCAGCCCCTCGGCGTGAGCCGGCATTGATCACAACGGCAGCGGAGCGGGCCTCGCGGGCAACCTTCATGGAGGACATGGTAGGTGGTTGACCTGTGAATTCTGCCGGCCGACCAGCAGCCACAAGCAAAACGGGCGGGACCTAGTGCGTGTTTTCGCGCTCGCCGACCGGCCGCGGCTGCTTCCAGGTGGACTCCCGCGGACCGGGAGGGTACGCCGCAGTCTTCCCTGCCCAGGCGATGACCAGGGCCGCGATGACCGGGATGGCCGCGGCGGCGGGAACCAGCAACGGCCCGGCCACCACCAGCGCGGCGGACCCATACAGTGCGCCGATGGTGATGCCCAGCTGGATGGTGAGAACCGTCAGCCCGTTGGCCGCGTCCTTGTTCTCGCGGCCGGCCCGGAGGATGGCCGACTGGTTGTAGATGCCGATGGCGCCAAGTCCGGCGCCCCACACCGTCATCAACGCGAGCGCGAAGACGAGGCTGCCACCCACAAAAGGCAACGCCAGCATCGAAGCGGCAATTGCCGCCGTCGTAATCAGAAGCGAACGCCGCGGGTGGGAATCGACCGTGAGCCCGGCGATCCAGATGCCGAGCAGGCCCGCGACGCCCAGGACGGTGAGGGAGAGGCTGATGGCGTAGTCGGGCAGGCCGGCTTCGCGGATGTACGGGGCAATGTAGGTGAAGAGTGCGAAGTGGGCCAGGACCAGCAGCGGCCAGGCGATGGCCACGGACTTCACGCCGGGCTGGGCAATGGCCGCGCGCATGGAGGGGCGGGCCTCGCCGGCGCCGCGCCGGACCGGCGGGAGGAAGAAAAAGCCCAGGACGGCGAGAAGGACGCCGAAGCCGGCGAGGGCCAGGAACGCCGCCCGCCAGCCGAGGACCGTCCCCAAGGCGGTGCCGACCGGGGCGCCAATGGCCAGGCCCAGGCTGTTGCCGCTGAAGACGACCGCCAGGGCCTTGCCCACCTTGTCGGCCGGGACCACGCGGGCCACATACGGGGCCATGGTGGTCCAGAGCAGTCCGTGCGCCAGGCCGCCCACCAGCCGGGCAACCATCGCGAACGTGAAGTCGGGAGCCAGCCCCACCAGCGCGTTGCTGAGCGCGAACGTCAGGACCAGCGCCACCAGCAAAGGCCGCTTCGGGATGTTTGCCAGCAGCCGCGCCGCGGGCACCACGGTGACCACAATGACGGCGGCATAGGCGGCGGCGAGGTAGCCCGCTACCGGCTCGGACACGTTCAGGCCCGTGCTGACCTGGGGGAGCAGACCGGACGGGAGCAGCTCGGTGGTGATGGCGGTGAAGGCGATGGTTGCCAGGACCATCATGGCGGCCAGCGGGAATCGCTGGGGCGCCGGCGCGGAAATCGCGGAGGACATTAAGGGGATTCCATTCAAGGAGGAGGGGAGTGGAACCGGGCGATGCTGGCCTAACAATTCCTCCCTTAAATTTACCCGATGAACCAGGGGCTTCCGTGCAGTGGCGTGTCGTGGAAAAGGAGTTGGGCTTGCGATGTTTCCGCTGCCCCGGAGTCCTGCGGATCAGGGTTCCGGACAGTACGACGGCGGCTGCCGGTCCAAGTGCCGGGATCGACCACGGAACCCTGAAGAATCACCGAATTGCATTGATGTGCCCGGATGGCGGTGCCAAAATGGTCGGAGCGGCACCAATGAGCCGGGATGCCTCAAAACGGCAAGATTAAACGCAGAGTGTCCGTCCGCAAAAGCGGCGTTCGACTCTTCTCGACAGCCCGGCACGGTTGCCGGACACCTGGGCTTCGCCGGACGCCGGACGCGGGAAGCCCAAAGCCAAAGACGCCATCCGTCGGTGGCGCGTGACCTCCATTGGAGGGAACGAGATGACGCAGCAACCTCTTAAGAAACGCCGCCTCCGCGTTTCAGACGTCAACGTTGTTGACCACCGGGTCCTTCGAAAAGCGCTCGGCGGGACAATCGTGGGAAACACGATGGAATGGTACGACGTTGGCGTTTTCGGTTATCTGATCACCACCATGGGGCCGGTGTTCCTGCCGGAAGCAGACAAAGCCGTACAGAACCTGTTCCTGCTGGGAACCTTCGGAGCAACCTTTATCGCCCGCCCACTGGGCGGCATATTTTTCGGCTGGCTTGGCGACAAGATCGGCCGCCAGAAGGTCCTGGCGATGACCTTGATGCTCATGGCTGCGGCCACCTTCGCCGTCGGCCTGCTCCCGGGGTATCCGGTGCTGGGCATTTGGGCCGCCGTGCTGCTGGTGATCACCAAGCTGGTGCAGGGCTTCTCCACCGGCGGCGAGTACGCGGGCGCCACCACGTTCGTCAGCGAGCACTCCCCGGACCACCGCCGCGGCTTCTTCGCCAGCTTCCTGGACATGGGGAGCTATCTGGGCTTTGCCTTGGGTGCCGGCTTGGTGTCCGTCCTCCAGCTGACCCTGGGCCAGGCCCAGATGGAGGCCTGGGGCTGGCGGATCCCGTTCCTGATCGCAGGGCCGCTCGGCATCATCGCGATCTACTTCCGGATGAAAATTGAGGAATCGCCCGCGTTCGCGGCAACCCTCGAGGCTGAGGCCGAAATCGCCAGGCATCCGGAAACCGGTGAGGTGCTCGGCCCTATGGGTCCGGTGGGAATCTTCAAGGCCTACTGGCAGAGGATAGTGCTGGCCATGATCCTCGTGGCCGCTGCCAACACCGTGGGCTACGCATTAACGTCCTACATGCCCACATACCTGACCACCAACAAGGGATACGACGAGATCCACGGGACTCTCCTGACCATCCCGGTCCTGGTGGTCATGTCCCTGTGCATTCCACTGACCGGTCATCTCTCGGACCGGATCGGCCGGCGCCCGGTGCTGTGGATCGGTGCCGTCAGCACCGTGGTTCTGTCCCTCCCGGCGTTCCTTCTGATCTCCATCGGGACCATCCCGGCCACGATCGCCGGCCTGGCCCTGGTCGCCTTCCCCGTCACGTTCTACGTTGCCAACCTCGCTTCGGCGCTCCCGGCGCTGTTCCCCACCGCCCACCGCTACGGGGCCATGGGCATCGCCTACAACTTTGCCGTGGCGATCTTCGGAGGCACCACGCCTTTCATCATTGCAAGCTTGATTCAACTCACGGGCAACGACCTGATGCCCGCCTATTACCTCATGGCCACCTCTGCGGTCGCCGCGGTCACCATTTATTTCCTGCCGGAATCCGCCCGGAGGCACCTGCCCGGGTCAATGCCCAGCGTGGATTCGGAGCAAGCTGCCCGGGAGCTGGTGGCAACACAGGACGATAACCCCATGCTGGACATGGCCACGCTGCCCTTCGGCCCCAGTTATGAGGCCGCAAAGGCGGCGCATGCGGGACCTGAAAGCAGGGCGGGGGAGCCATGAGGCGGCGGGGCCGGTAAGTGCGGGGAGAGTATGACGGCGGCACTCGGCTTAGAACCCGGGACCCGCCGGTCAGGAGAGGTATCCCCGCATATTGACTGCCTGTGACCCGAGGCATAGCGTCTGCGGTAAGCGGGGCCATTCACCCCGTTTCCACGGGATAAGGGGCCGGATCTGGGCCGCTCCTGCACGGCCACGGAGCCAGGTGAGGAGGATTCTGTGCGGACATCATTCAGCATCAAATGTACCCGGGCTCCCCGGAGGCGTTCCGGATGGCCGCGGAACACCGTGTTAGGGATCCAGGGAAGGGAAAACCATGCCGAAGTATCTGTTTGAAGGGACGTACGTGGGCCAGGGAATCAAGGGGCTCATGCAGGAAGGCGGCACCAAGCGGCGTGATGCTCTGACGGAGGCCCTCAAGTCTGTAGGCGGAACGCTGGAGAGCTTCTACTACGCCTTTGGTTACTACGACGTCCTGGGCGTTTTTGACGTGCCGGATGATGCAAGCGCTGCAGCACTGTCGCTGCTGATCAATTCGACCGGGAACGTCAACGTCCGGCTGAAGCCGCTCATGACGGTGGAAGACCTTGACGAAGCCGCCAAGAGGACGCCGTCCTACCGGGCACCGGGACAGTAGGGGAGCCTGGCACCTGGCCAGCGGGCCGGCGTCGTGGAAGTACGACGGCGGCCCGCTGGCTTTTGCACGTCAGGGTTGCCGTGGGTGCGGATTATTGCGGACACTGCCTGGCTGCCAGGAGGGCGAGATCGTGAATAAGTCGCTGGACTTCGCGCTCGCGGCCGCTGCTCCTGGAAAGCGGGGACTGGGAGGCCGTGAGCCCTTGGCTTGGAGGAGCAGGAACGGGCCGACGGGCCGCTGGCGATGCCGCGGAGTCCGATGCGTCTTTGATCGTCACGATTATCCCCTTACGCGAACTGGTGTGAACACCTTAGAAAGCAGTTACCCCCGGCGGAAGAGCTTTTATCCACCGAAGGAATTTATTGCGCGATTCTTGCGGATTCCTTGAAGGTTCCGCCGTTGGAACACCAAGGTTGAAGTTCCTTGACAGCGCTGTCAGAATCTGGTTATCTTGGTGAGCGTCATCACTGACAGCGCTGTCAATCAAGGAGAATCATGGAGACCGCATCCCGAGCACCCCGCCCGGCTGCCATCTCCATGTCCGACGTCGCCCGCCACGCTGGCGTTTCCCTAAAGACCGTCTCGCGGGTGGTTAACGCGGAGCAGTACGTCAGTGAGGCGGTACGGGATACGGTCCAGCGTGCCATTGCGGAGCTCGGGTACCGGCCGAACGGCGCAGCGCGCGCCTTGGCGTCCAAGCGGACCAGGCGGATCGGAATGATTGCTGCCAGCACCTCGTTCTCTGGCCCGTCAGCCATCCTGGACGGCGTAGAGAAGGCCGTCCGGCGGCTTGGCTACTCGCTTGCCATCGTGCGTACGCAACCGGACGAAGGCTACGAAATACAGCACGCGATCGCCCAGCTCATCGGCCAAGGCGTTGACGGGCTCATTCTGTCGGAGCCGGTGGATACCTACGACCTGGGGATCCACGCACCCTCCGGCATTCCGCTTCTCAGTATTGACTACCCGGACGACAAGCACAGTGCCGAGGAAATCGTCGTCGGACCTGACGAAGTGGACGGCGCGCGGCAGGCTGTGAACCACCTCTTGGATCTGGGCCACCGCACGGTGCACCATATCGGCGGAGACCAGGCCTGGGCGGCAGCGCGACAGCGGGCGCGCGGCTGGCGGGAGGCCCTTGAGGCTGCCGCCGCACCCGTGATAAAGCCCGTATTCGGCGACTGGACGGCTAGGTCCGGCCACGCCCAGATGCTGCAACTTCTCGAGGCAGGCAAGCCAACGGCAGTCTTCGTGGCCAACGACCAGATGGCCATTGGTGCCATCCATGCTGTGGAGCGGTCCGGCAGGTCTGTCCCCGGGCAGATCAGCATTGTGGGCTTTGACGACGCCGACGAATCCGCGTTCCTTCACACGCCCCTGACCACCATCAGGGCGGATTTCCTGGAAACGGCACGCAGGGGAGTGCAGCGCCTCGTCCAGGCCATCGAAGGCCGGGATGACGAAGCGCGGCACTTCACCCTCCCGGTGCAACTCGTGATCCGCGAGTCCGCCGCACCGCCCCCAGGCCACCCCTGAAAGAGCGACGCAGCACCAGATTCACCTCCACATCCGTCATCAACTCTCCGCGCGGTGTTAGCGCTAACAAAAGGATTACGATGAACTTACCCTCAAATGCCGCCCCCTCCCGGCGGTCCCTCCTCAAACTCGGACTGGGCCTGGGCACCGCTGCCTTCGCAGGCACGTCCCTGGCAGGCTGTGGCGGCGGTACTGCCGGCGCTCCCGTCACCGCAGGACCCGTGGACTTGTCCTTGTGGACCCACGACCAGGGCTACATCAACTTCTTTTCCGAGGTGGCCAAGGATCCCGCCAAGGCAGCCCCGTTCAGCTACAATGTCCAGGTCACCAAGTCCGGGTCGACCGACCTGATCACAAAGATGATCGCCCAGGCCGTCGCCGAGCGCGGAACACCGGACCTGGTGGGTGTGGAGATCGGCAACTATTCCAGGCTGCGCCGCAAAAACATGGCCCCGGAATTGTTCGTGGACCTGACGCCTGCCACCGCCAAGGTCAGCTCTGACCTCATTACCTCGCGCACCGCCCCCTACACCTCGGACGGCGGGCTGTACGCCCTCGACTCCGACTCGCCGTTGGTGACCTACTACTACCGGGATGACCTGTTCAAGCAGCTGGGAATTCCGGAAGGACTCCAGACCTGGGAGGAGTTCGCCGAACTGGGCGCGAAAGTCCGGATGTCAACTGACGCCTCATTCGGCGCCCTGGCCGTTGGTTCCAACCTTCCCCAGGTCATTCAGGGCTTCGATATGCTCCTGCAGCAGCGCGGCGGACAGTTGTTTGATGCCGAAGGCAAGCTGAGAATTGAATCCGAGGAAGCCGAAGAGGTTCTGACCTTCATCGCCAAAGGCTTGGCCAGCGGCTTCCTGACATCCGTCAGCGACTATTATGGGCCCAGCATCCAGGCCGCGCTCAAGAGCGGCAAGCTCGCCGGGATGTGGATGGCCAGCTGGTACAAGACTTTCGGACTGCTGCCCAACGTCCCCGATCAAAAGGGGCTGTGGCGGATTCGCCCGCTACCCCGATTCAGCGGTGGCGGAACCCGGGCTGCTTTCGCCGGCGGAACAGGTTTTGCGGTCCTCAAGGACAAGCCAAATACCGACGCCGCCACCCACCTTCTGGCCGCGGCCTATCTGGACCCGCAGCAACAGATCCGGCGGTACCAAATGCTCGGCTACCTACCCACGCTGCGCTCCGTCTTCAACGACCCCGCCCTGCTTTCCATCGGCGACGAATTCTGCGGCGGGCAGCGGCTCTTCGAGGTTTACTCCGATGTCATCGGGGAAGCCCCTGCCGTCAACCTGAGTCCGAACATGGCCATTCTGAACACCGTGCTCAGCGGATCCCTTCTCCAGGCCTACAAGGGCACCATCACCCCCCGCGAGGCGCTACGGCAGGCCGCCGAGGCGTTCCGCGGACAGACCCGCGAAGGATAGGACCATGACCACCATCGCCCCCGCCCGCACCACGTCCCGGCCACGCACACGGCGCAACGTGCACCACACCGGCCGTACGCCCTACGCATTCATTGCACCGTTCTACGTCCTGTACGGACTCTTCCTCATCGTCCCGGTCCTGGCCGCTCTCTACCTGAGTCTCACGGAATGGGTGGGCCTGGGCACACCGGACTTCGTCGGGCTTCGGAACTACACCAACCTTGCCCTGGACACCAGCTTCCACACGGCGCTGGGCAACTCCCTGCTCTACGTGCTGGTCAGCGTCTTCATCGCCGTCCCGGCCGCCCTGCTGATTGCCCAGGCCCTCAACACCCGGGGGCTCCGCGGCCGGGACCTCTTCAGGGTCGCTTTCTTTGTCCCCATGGTGCTTTCGCCCATTGTCATCGCACTGGTGTACAGCCTGTTGCTGGACCAAAACTTCGGGCTCCTCAACGCCACCCTCAAGGCACTTTTCGGGGCGCCGTCCTTGGACTGGCTAGGCGACCCGACGCTGGCCAAGATCTCCATCAGCTTTGTCCTGCTCTGGCGCTGGGTGGGGTATCTCACCATTTTTTTCCTTGCCGGACTGCAGGCCGTCCCCACTGAACTGTATGAGGCAGCCGAGCTGGACGGGGCGGGAAAGTTCCGTCAGTTCACCACCGTCACGCTTCCCGCGCTCAAGCCGGTGACCGCCTTTGTGGTGGTCACGTCATTCATCAGCGCGGCGCAGCTCTTCGACGAGCCCTACCTGCTCACCCGTGGCGGGCCCGGAGAGTCAACACTCAGTGTCGCCATGTTCATTTACCGTGCCGCCTTCGAACGTCAGCAGTTCGGCTACGCCGCCGCAGCCGGCGTCGTCCTCTTTGCGCTGGTCTTTGCCGTCAGCCAAATCCTCAACCGCGCACTCGCCATCGGGAGGGTCTCATGATCACCGCCACCACCGAACGCCAAGGCACCAAGGCGACGCCTGCCGCCGTCACGCATCGCAGCCAGCGCCGCACTCCCTACATCAGGCAGGGACTGCTCTACGCATTCCTGATCGGCCTGCTGCTGGTCTTCATCGCCCCCCTGGTGTGGGCGGCCAGTGGGTCCTTTAAATCACGCGGCGACATCTTCAACTTCCCGCCGCAGCTGATCCCGTCGCCGGCCACCACGGAGAACTATTCCAATCTCCTGGGCACCCAGCCGTTCTGGAGCTGGTTCGGCATGAGCGTGGGCACGGCGCTGCTGTCCACCGGCATCTCTGTATTCGTGTGTGCCATGGCCGGCTACGGCTTCGCCAAGTTCCGGTTTGCCGGCAAGCGGGTCCTGTTCAACATCATGTTCAGTTCGCTTTCCATCCCCTTCGCGGTCATCCTGGTGCCGCTGTTCATCCTGGTGGTGAAGACCGGGGTGTCCGATCCGTGGTTCGCCCTGGTAGTGCCCTGGGTGGCGCCGGCATTTGGCATCTTCATGATGCAGCAGTACATCATCCAATCCGTTCCCGATGAGATCCTCGAAGCAGCCAGAATCGACGGCGCCAGCGAGTTCGGCCTCTTCCTCCGGATTGTCCTGCCCCTCCTTCGCCCGTCGCTGGGCGCGCTGGCAGTGTGGAGCTTCCTGCAGACATACAACAGCTTCATGTGGCCGCTCGTGATCGTCTCCAACGCCAACCAGTACACCCTCCCGCTGGGCCTGAACATCCTGTTCGGCGCGGAGAACCAATCCTTCGACCTGGTGCTGGCAGGCTCCGTGCTCGCGTCCTTGCCCACCCTCCTCGTGTTCCTGCTGCTGCGCAAGCAGCTTCTCGAAGGCCTCGCCGCCGGCGCGGTCAAAGGCTGACCGTGACCATCCCCACCCAGAAAGGCAGCACCATGCCGTTTCCCACCGACCGCATCCTTTTCGGCGCTGCGTACTACCACGAGTACCAGCCCACCGAACGGCTGGACGCCGACATGGACCTGATGAAGGAAGCCCACTTCACCGTCATCCGAGTGGGCGAATCCGCCTGGTCCACGTGGGAACCGGAAAACGGCGTGTTCGACCTGGACTGGCTCCAGCCCGTGCTGGACGCCGCACACACCCGCGGGATCCAAGTGATCCTCGGAACGCCCACCTATGCAGCGCCCCCATGGCTGGCCCGCGCCTACCCGGAAATCAACGTCCACCGCTCCACAGGCCAGCCGATGGGCTGGGGCGCCCGCCAGGAGATCGACTACACACACCCGGCATTCCTCTTCCACGCCGAACGGATCATCCGCAAGATCATCGCACGCTACGCAGACCACCCTGCGGTGATCGGGTTCCAGGTGGACAACGAACCCGGCAACGAGATCTTCTACAACCCCGGCGTGTTCCAGCGCTTCACCGAGCACCTGCGTAAGCAGTACGGCACGGTGGAGAACATCAACAAGGAATGGGGCCTTACCTACTGGTCCCACAAGCTGTCCGACTGGGCAGACCTCTGGACGCCGGATTCAAACGCGCAGCCCCAATACGCGCTTGCCTGGCGGCGTTTCCAGGCAGAGCTGACCACGTCCTTCATCCACTGGCAGGCCGACGTGGTCCGCGAGTACGCTCGCGAGGGCCAGTTCGTCACCACTTGCATCTCCTACGAGCGGCGCACCATCCGGGACGACGCCTTGACGTCCAAGCTGGACGTCACCGCCGGAAACCCGTACTACCGGATGCAGGACCACTTGGCCCTCCCGGCTCCTGGTCCCACCAAGCAGGGTTGGACCACCGAGGGCACCTGGTCCCTGTATGCGACGGCGGACCGGATGTTCTCCTCCAAGCAGGCCCCGTTCCTGGTCACCGAAACCAATGCCCAGGCCATCGGCCATGCCCACCAGAATGAGCCCGCGTATGACGGCCAGTGGCGGCAGGCGGCATGGGCGCTGGTGTCCCGCGGGGCCAGCATGATCGAGTACTGGCACTGGCACACCCTGCACTTCGGTGCTGAAACATTCTGGGGCGGGGTGCTGCCACACAGCCTCGAGCCGGGCCGGACGTACCAGCAGATCAAGGAACTCGGAGCCGACTTCGAGGCGGCGGGAGAGCTGGTCACCGGCCTGACGCCGGACGCGGACATCGTGCTGGTGTACTCAAACGATACCAAGTGGGCCTTCCAGGAGGCCCCGCAGTTGCCGTTGGATGACGAGCCGGATCCGCGGTCCTACCAGGCCATCTTCGACGCGTTCTACCGTGGCGCCTTCGAAGCCGGGCTGCAGTCGCGATTGCTGCATGCTGCCCAGATGACGGACCTCGATCCGGCCGCGTACGCGGCGCAGCAGCCCGTGCTGGTTGCGGCCGGCCTGGCCATCGCGTCCGACGAGGAGCTTGTCTGGCTGCGCTCCTATGCCGCGGCCGGCGGGCACTTGATCCTAGGCATCCGCACCGGCTACCAAGACCAGGAGGCCCGTGCACGGCTGGAACGGAAACCCGCGCACCTGGATGACGCTGCTGGGCTGTTCTACGATGAATTCAGCACGGTGCCTGCGCCGGTGGATGTTGCTGCAGTGGAACCGGCGGCGGAGGAAGGCTTCGCCGTCAGTCCCGGTGCCGCGGGAACGCGGTGGATCGACGGCGTCCGGCCGCAGGGAGCGCAGGTGCTTGCCACCTACGGCCACGTGCACTTCGGCCGCTGGCCGGCAGTGACCACCTCGGCACATGGGGCGGGGCGGATCACCTACGTGGGAACGGTCCCCAACGAGGCGCTCGCCCGGGACATCACCGCCTGGGCTGCCCGGCAGGACGGCGCATGGCGTCCCAACGCTGATTCGCAGACCGTCACCGGGGCCACGGCCAGGAACGGCCGGCGCCTGCGGTTCGTGCATAACTGGTCGTGGACACCCAGCAGCTTCAAGCTGCCCGGCACGGTCACCGACGTGATCTCGGGGGAGGCCTTCGGCTACGGCGACCTTCTTGAGCTGGGCGCCTGGGACGTGCGGGTGCTTGTGGAGAAGGACTGAAAGAGACGGCCGACGGCGGGACGTCCCGCCGTCGGCCGAGGTGCTTATGCACCCACGACGTCGCCAACCGGAGCGGCTAAGCAGCGGCGGACTGCTCGATGGTGACGGTGCCGGCATCGCCGTCCACGGTGATCTGCTGGCCGGTGGAAAGCCGCTGTGTGGCCACTCCAGTGCCGAGAACGGCGGGGATCCCGTATTCGCGGGCCACGATGGAGCTGTGGCTCAGCGGGCCGCCGACGTCCGTCACCACGGCGGAGGCCATCGCGAACAGCGACGTCCAGGCGGGAGTGGTGATGCGGGCCACCAGGACGTCGCCCGGCTGCATCTGGCCGAAGTCCTGGGGCCCGGCCAGGACGCGGGCGGGAGCGCTGACCCTGCCCGCACTGGCGCCGACGCCTTTGATGGTGCCGCCACTCTGGTGCTGCGAGCCGGCCGGCATCATGGAGCCGAAGGCCCGCTCCATCCACCGGCTCTCGGGCAGCATCTGCGGGGCGGCGGCCTTGGCCTGGCCCCGCCACAGCATCTTCCGCTCCTCGACGGCGGCGGCACGGACGGGCCGCTCGGCCCCCGTGATGGCGGCGGTGGCCCGCGCTTCCGGTGCTGCGAGGCCGAACTCGACGGCGCTCCGGAGCTCCTGGATGCGCAGCCAGAACACATCGCCGGGCTCCGTGATGATGCCCGCGACCACCAGCCGCTGCCCGAGTTCCAGCAGCATCCGCCGCAGCAGCGGCCAGGCAAGGCCGACGTCGGCCAGCGCGTCTTCCCGGATCGGGGCGGTGTCCTGGGCCCACCGGAGCAGCCGGAGGAACGCGGACCGGCGGCGTGGCCCCAGCCGGGCGGCCATTTGTTCGGTAAGCGACTCGCGGTGTTCCGTCAGCAGCCGCTGCCGCTCGTGCGGGTCGGTGCCCTGCCCGCGCAGGTAGAACTTCACCGTTTCCAGCAGGGCGGAGGGATCGTCGGCCGCCACGGGACTGGCGAAGTCCAGGTTGTAGACCGCGTGGCCGAAGAGGTCCAGATGCTCCCGGAAGGTGAAACGCCATTCCTGCCACAGGACGTCGTCCACACCCGCGGGCGGGGAGCCGGTGCGCTGGGACTCGGCGAGCGCCGCCGTCGGCTCCTTCAGCAGCGCCGTTGTCAGTCCGGGGTCGCTGCGGGCCCAGCCGGCCAGATCGTACAGTGACTTCTCCGCCCGGATGGGTTCGCTGTCGAAGCCGAGGAGGAGCGTCTGGGCGGGCGGATCGCCGTCGCGCCGGACCAGCTTGTCGTAGAACGCGCGGAAGGAGATTTCGCTGGTGGCCGCGAGCGGAATGATCGACTCCACGGCCGTGTAGTACAGGGTGCCGGCATCCAGCAACGCGTGGACACCGGCGAGCAGTTCCTCGCCGGACAGCTCGGCGGCGGGCTTGACCGACCAGTCCTTGATTACCCGTTCATACCTGGGGTGGGAGAACTCGCGCCAGCCGGCCACGCCCATGTGGGCCTTGCCGCGAACCAGCGAACGCACCGCCGTCAGGGACCGGGCCATCATCCGCCACATCGCGGAACTGCGGTAATAGTAGTAGGCGTAGCCGTTGATGGTGGGCAGTCCAATGTCCCCGTCGCGCATGACGTTCTTGCCCACGGCCTCGGCCATGAGGGCTGTCAGCGAGCGCGCCACGGAGCCGTCGATCATGTCGGCAAACAGGGGCGAGAGCGGGTCGGGCAGCTGTTCCACGATGCTCGCCCGGAAATACAGTCCCTTGGGATACGGCAGCGGCCAGGTGTCCGGGGTGTCGGCCGCCGGTTCAGGCAGCGCGGTGATGGGCCGCGACTGCAGGATGTAGAACTTGCCGCCGGCCCGCGCCCACTCGATGTCCTGCGGCGTACCGAAATGCTCCGCGATCCGCTGTCCGTGGCGGGCGAGTTCGGCCGCGGCCTTGTCGTCCAATACTGCCGCACGACGGCGGGCTGCCGCCACCGGCTGCTCGCGGGTGCCGTTCTCCGCGTAGACGGTCATGACGTCCTTGTCAGCTGTCTGCCGCGACATCACGGAGCCGGTTCCGGCGTCGACCACCACGTCATCGGTGGTGACCATCCCGCTGACTACCGATTCGCCCAGGCCCCACGCGGCGCTGATCACCGTCTGGTCGCGCCGGCCGTTGGTGGGGTTGGCGGTGAACATGACTCCGGCCGCGTCTGCCTCCACCATCTGCTGGATCACGACGGCGAGGCGCACTTCCTCCGGTCCCACACCTTCGCGGGCACGGTAGGCCATGGCGCGGGCCGTCCAGAGGGAGGCCCAGCAGTCGATGACGGCGGCGGCCAATGCCTCCGCCCCGCGGACGTTCAGGTAGGTTTCCTGCTGCCCGGCAAAGCTGGCGGAGGCGAGGTCCTCGGCTGTGGCGGAGGAGCGCACCGCTACGGGGGCATCCCGGCCGCCGTCGAGCCGCCCGTAGCCTTCGGTGAGCTCGGCGGCAATCCCGTCTGGCATGCTGCCGCTGCTGAACAGGGCACGGATCTGCTCGGAGGCGTCCTCGTAGTCCTGGGGCGACGCCTCGGGGGACAGCGTGGCCAGTTCCTGGACGCGCTCCCCAAGGTGGTTGTCAGTGACGAACCGTGAATACGCGGCGGTGGTGAGGACAAAACCCGGCGGGACCGGCTGACCCGCCTGGATGAGTCCGCCCAGTCCCACGGCTTTGCCGCCGGCCACGCCGACGTCGTCCCGCCCCACATTGCCTAAATCCTCGACGAAGGTCATGACCGCGCGTCCTTGCTGCCCGGGATGGGGCGCCTGCACTGAACCTGGTCCTCAACATACTGGCACTGCAGGGGGCAGGAGGCCACAGACTGAGGGCCTGCCGGCGTGACCGGTTCCGCAGGGGTCTCCCACAACCGGGGGATTCTGCGGGGTCCGTGGTGCTCGGGTCGGGCGAGCCTACGGCTGCACGGAGTCGAAGAACGTGTAGCCGGAATCCGCCTGCCCGGTCTCGGCCTCGCGGGATTTCATCCGGATGAAGTCCACATCCTGCTGGGAGAGCGTGGTTTCGCCGTGGGGATCTTCGTTGAGGGGCCGGCCTGTGGCTGTACTGATTTCTGCGGATAACGTTCGCGGAAGGATCACGCAGCCGGGGTTTTCAATCAGCCACTGGGTGACTGTGGAGGGAAGCCGGTGCCACTGGTCTCGGATTAGGGTGTCGGTCATGGCGTGCTGCCAACGTTCTTGGGGATGCACTGCCGGCCCGCGGAAACGTGGAACGGCGGTGACTGGGGATCAGGGACCCGGGTCCGGGCCGACTGCGGGGACGGGTAACGGTTGATGCCCCGTTCTGACCGGGTGGTTCCGTCTTGGCCGTCCTCATTATTCGGGGCACCGGATGTCCAGTCACGGCGTCCCGACGTACAGCGAGTCTACGCCCCCACTGCCCACAGGAGGCCGGCGAAGGCCGTGCAATCTACGGGAATGATGGCACCGCGGGGGCTGGCTTCAAAGGCGGGGCCGAATCGCTGAAGGACGGACGCCGGCCGGACCGGTAGGCAGAGTCGATGACGGGTTCGAGTTCGTCGAGCACGGTGCGGTTCCCCGGGAGAACCACGTGGGCCAGGAACTCCGATTCAAGGGAAGCAACACCTGCCGCCGCCGCTCCTAGTTTGGCATCGATGGACAGGGACAGTGCGTGCCAGAACCTGCGGTTGGCGCGTTCGAGCTCTTTTGCCTTGGCTTCCCGGATAGGGCCCTCCGCAGTATCCCCCGGGGATGCCATGGTCCCATCGGACCCCGGCAGTGAGACTACGATGCGGAATTGCCGCCCGCCGCCCCTGAACGCGATGGCACTCCGGTTCCCACGTTGACTGAACAGAATGTCCGTCGCCCCGTAGTCCATGAGCGCTTGTCTGATGTGTTCCCGGGAAGCTCCGCTGCTCAAGGAGTCGCCCCGGGTGTAAGGACCTGTCATCGTCCAACTATGCGCCTTGCTGCCACTCCTTGCTTCATCTTCCGGTTGGTGAGCCCTTGATACGCCTATATCATGCTAAGCATGCTTACCATTGGTACTTCGGTTAGTTGGCTATTGGCATGGGGTGGGGCGGGCCACGGACCTTGGCGAGGGAAATATGCAGGAACCGGGCTGGCACCAGCATAGTTAAGCTTTGGACTTGTGCTTACGGGTACAGTCACCGCAGGAATGCAGGACGGAAACGAACAGGGGCTTCAATTGGCAGGAAATGCAACTTTCCGGCACAGCAACACCGCGCTGCTCTCGGTGAGCAGCGTCGAGGCTCCGAGGATCGTGAGTTCCACGGATTTCGACCGCAGGCTGGCCTCCACCCTGCAGCGGCTCAAGTTCCCGCCCCGGCTGCTTGAGCGCGTTGCTGGCGTAACGCACCGCCGCTGGTGGGCGGCCGGGACGTCGTTTGATGATGCTGCCGCCGAAGCGGGCGCAAAAGCCCTGGCCGAGGCCGGCGTCGAAGCGTCCGACGTCGGCCTGCTGATCAACACCTCCGTGACCCGGCGCAACCTGGAACCGTCCGTCGCGGTGAAGATCCACCACGGACTCGGCCTGCCGTCGTCGGCCATGAACTTCGACCTGGCCAACGCCTGCCTGGGCTTCGTGAACGGCCTGACCCTGGCGGCCAGCATGATCGACTCCGGCCAGATCAAATACGCGGTGATCGTCAACGCCGAGGATGCCGAGGCCACCCAGGAGGCCACGCTGGCCCGCCTCCAGCGGCCCGAAACCACCCGCGAGGACTTCAACCGGGAGTTCGCCACGCTCACCCTGGGCTCCGGAGCCGCTGCCGCCGTCCTGGGCCCCGCGGACCAGCACCCCGGTGCGCACCGGATCGTGGGCGGTGTGATGCGCGCCGGCACCGAACACCATGAGCTGTGCGTGGGCGGCATCGACGGCATGGCCACCGACACCAAAGGCCTGCTCGACGGCGGCCTGCAGCTCGTCGTCGATGCCTGGCACGAAGCAAAGCCGGAGTGGGACTGGGCCACCATGGACCGCTACGTCACCCACCAGGTGAGCAACGCCTACACGCAGGCCATCATCGACGCCATCGATCTGGACCCGGCCAAGGTGCCCATCACGTTCCCGCACTGGGGCAACGTTGGCCCCGCATCCCTTCCCATGACCCTCGCGGCCGAAGCGCAATCCCTCGAAACGGGGGACCGCGTTCTCTGCATGGGCGTGGGATCCGGGCTGAACACCGCCATGCTGGAAATCGTTTGGTAACCCCGGACTGGCCCGGCGTCCGCCCGGAATGGTCCCGCACAATCGAGGTAAAGTCCACGTCCGACGCCGATGCGCCAGGAACAGTGCGCCAATGGCACCTGCTGGACAACGGCGCCGAGCTCGCCCGCCTCGGCATGGCGCCCGCCGGTACCCTGCTGTGCGTGCACGGCAACCCCACCTGGTCGTATTTGTGGCGGACACTGCTGGCTGCCGGATCGGATCCGGCCCACCCGTGGCGCGTTGTGGCGGTGGACCAGCTGGACATGGGCTACTCGGAGCGCACGGGCACCTTCCGCCGCCTCGCGGACCGGATCAACGACCTCGGTGACCTGACGGATGCCCTGGACCTGGAGGGGCCGGTCGTGACGGTGGGCCACGACTGGGGCGGCGTGATCAGCCTGGGCTGGGCCCTCGCACACCCGCAGGACCTGGCCGGGGTGGTGCTGACGAACACCGCCGTCCACCAGCCCTCGGGTTCGGATATCCCGCCGGCCCTGCGGCTTGCCTTGCATCCCGCAGTGCATAAGTGGGGAACGACGACGTCGGACGCCTTTCTGCGGGTGACGCACTCCCTGGCACACCCGCCGCTGCCCGCCGGGATCCGCAAGGCCTACATGGCGCCTTACCGCGGAGCGCACCGCCGGGCCGGGGTGGGAAACTTTGTGGCGGACATTCCCGTGGACGCGTCCCACCCCAGCTTTCCGGCGCTCAGCGGCGTGGCCGAAGGGCTGCGCGGGTTGCGGGTCCCGGCGCTGATGCTCTGGGGCCCCCGGGATCCCATCTTTTCGGACCGGTACCTTAAGGACCTCCTCACCCGGCTTCCGCACGCCGATGTGCACCGCTTTGAAGGCGCGGGCCATCTCGTGGCGGAAGACCGCGATATTGCCGCACCGGTTTTCGACTGGCTCGCCCGGAACGTTAGTCCCCGCGAAAACGAATCCCCGGAAGCGGATGCCTCATCAGGTGGCGGCCTGGGGCTGGACGGTGCTCCCGAGCCGGAATCGGCGGAATTCCGGCCCCTGTGGGACCTGCTCGGCGAGCAGGCGGCAGGGCAGGCGGGAGGAGAAACCGCCGTCGCCGAAATGGCGCCGGACGGCACCACCGCCCGCTCGCTCAGCTGGCAGCAGCTGGACCGGAACATCCTGGACCTCGCCGCAGGGCTCCGGGACGCCGGAGTGGAAAGGGGCAGCCGGGTGAGCCTGATGGTTCCGCCCGGGGTGGACCTGACCGTGGCCCTCTACGCCTGCCTGCGGCTGGGCGCCGTGGTGGTCGTGGCCGACGCCGGACTGGGAACCAAGGGCTTGAGCCGGGCCGTGAAAGGCGCCACCCCTGATTTCATCATCGGAATCGACAAGGCGCTGGCTGCTGCCTCGGTGCTCGGCTGGCCGGGACGGCGGATCAGCGTGCGGGACTTCCCGCCCGCCCGCCGTCGGATGCTGGGAGTGGAGACTTCCCTCGCCGCCCTCGCCCGCGCGGGTGTCGCAGGCAGCCCAGGACAACTGACGGACAGCGCGGATCCGGAGGCCCCGGCCGCCGTACTCTTCACATCCGGTTCCACCGGCCCCGCCAAGGGCGTGCTTTATACGCACCGGCGGCTGGCCGCGATGCGGGACACGGTGGCCGAGACCTTCGGGATCCGTCCCGGCGCCCGGCTGGTGGCAGGCTTCGCGCCCTTTGCGTTGCTGGGACCGGCGCTCGGCGCGGTGTCGGTGACGCCGGCGATGGACGTCACGGCGCCCCGCACCTTGACGGCCAGCGCGCTCGCAGACGCCGCCGCGGCCATCGACGCCACGGTGGTCTTCGCCTCGCCCGCGGCGCTGCGGAACGTCCTTGCCACCCGGGAAGGCCTGAGCGCGGCGGGCCACCAAGCCCTGGGAAGCATCGGTTTGCTGCTGTCCGCCGGCGCTCCTGTCCCGGAACCGCTTCTCGCAGAGGTGCAGCGGCTGCTGCCCGGGGCCTCGCTGCACACCCCGTACGGGATGACGGAAGCGCTGCCGGTCACCGACATCAGCCTCGAACAAATCCAGGCCGCCGACGCCGATGCTGCCGCCGGCACCGTGACGGGAGCAGGCAACGGCGTGTGCGTGGGAAAGCCGGTGCATGGCGCGCGCGTGGCCGTGGTCCCGCTGGCAGCGGATGGCACGGCGCCCGGGTGCGATCCCGTGACGGAGGCCGGCGTCACTGGCGAAATCCTGGTCAGCGCCCCGCACGTCAAGGAAGCGTACGACAGGCTGTGGCTGATCCAGCAGGAAAGCAGCAGCCTGCCGGGATGGCACCGCACGGGAGATGTGGGGCATTTCGACGCCGTCGGCCGGCTGTGGGTGGAGGGGCGCCTCGCCCATGTGGTGACGGCCCCGAATTCTGTACTGACGCCGGTAGGCGCCGAACAGGCCATCGAACGCCTGGACTCAGTCCGGCTGGCGGCGATCACCGGCGTCGGACCGGCCGGCACCCAGGCCGTGGTCGCCGTCGTCGAGACCGTCCCTCCCGCCCGCAAGGCCGGCCCTGCTGATCTGCAACTCGCCGGGGATGTCCGGAGGGCGGCCCTGGAGGCAGGCGTCCACGTCTCCGCCGTGCTCGCAGTTCCCGCCCAGCCCACGGACATCCGGCACAACGCCAAGATCGACAGGAGCCGCCTGTCCCGCTGGGCCTCGCGGGTGCTGGCCGGCGGCCGCCCGGGAACGCCATGAAGGTCCTCGTCACCGGCGCCAGCGGACTGCTCGGGGGAGAGGTGGCACGGCTCCTGGTGCGCCAGGGCCACGATGTGGCCACCTTCCAGCGCCGGCCGTCAGGAGTCGACGGCGCCACGGACTTCTGCGGGTCCCTCTCGGACGAGGAAGCGCTCCGGGCAGCCGTCCAAGGCGTTGAAGGGATCATCCACCTCGCTGCGAAGGTTTCTTTTACGGGCCGCGCCGCGGAGTTCGACGAGGTGAACATCGAAGGGACGCGCCGCCTGCTCCGTTGTGCCCGTGCGGCCGGGGCACGCGATGTGGTGTTCGTGTCCTCCCCGTCCGTGGCCCATTCCGGCGCCGCCATTGCGGGGCTGGGTGCGGAGCCGGCTGATCCGGAGCATGCGCACGGCGACTACTCCCGCACGAAGGCCGAGGCGGAGTTGCTGGCCCTGGCAGCGGACGCTCCGGAATTCCGGGTGACGGCGGTGCGCCCCCACATCGTCTGGGGGCCCGGCGACACCCAGCTGGTGGAACGGGTTTTGGAGCGCGCCGGCCGGGGCCGCCTGCCGCTGCTCGACGCCGGCGCGGCCCTCATCGACACCACGTATGTGGACAACGCCGCCGCGGCCATCGTCGCCGCGCTGCACCGCATGGACCACGTCCATGGCAGGGCCCTGGTGGTGAGCAACGGCGAACCTCGTCCGGTGGGGGAGCTGCTGGCAGGCATGTGTGCCGCGGGAGGCGTCCCCGCGCCGGCGTGGTCCGTGCCCGGTGCCGTGGCCCGGGCGGCGGGAGCGGTGGTGGAGAAACTCTGGACCTGGGCCGGGCGGAAAGAAGAGCCGCCCATGACCCGGTTCCTCGCCGAGCAGCTCTCCACCGCCCACTGGTTCGACCAGCGCCAGACGCAGGAACTCCTCAACTGGTCTCCCGCAGTCTCGCTGGATGAGGGCCTGGCGAGGCTGGCCGAGCACTACAGTTCACAGTCAGCGCCGCCGTCGTAAATTACGACGGCGGCGCTCGGCTTGGGAAGGCTGCCCTCCAAGGGCGCCAGCGGCTCAGCTGATGGTGAGCTTGCGGCCCTTGATCAGGAGCCAGAAGATGAAGCTTGTTTCGCCGATGATGGCGAACAGGCCGTACACCGGGGTGAATCCATCCACGAACGCCACCCCGAGTGCGTCGAGGACGTATCCCGCGCCGGAGATGACCAGGAGGACTCCGAAGACTTTGGGGACAAAGGTGGAGCGGAGTTCCAGGTACCCGATGAGGATGAGGTAGAGCCCGAACAGCCCCAGGCTGGTGAGCCAGATGGTACGGAACGATCCGATGGCGTTCATTGCCTGTTCGGGATCGTCCAGCAGGGTGTAGGCGTAGGCCAGTTGTCCTGCGGCCACGGCGAAGAGCCCTGCGAATGCGACGCGCATCCAGGCCGCGGCCGCTGACAGCGGCCTGTTGACGCCTTTGAACAGGGCGTACCAGGCGGCAGAAACGAGCACATCGAGGAGGATGACCAGGTAGATGCATACGACGCCGGCAAGGTAGATGGGCCCCGACTGCGAGATGTCCTGGGCAGTTTTACCTGCATCTCCGGGAGTGATCAGGGGCATCACAGCCCCGAAGTAGCCGGCCGCCATGAGGACCACCACGAGCAGCAGTCCCAGCCCGGACACCAGGCTGGCGGTGGCGGGTGTCCACCTGCGGAAATCCAGTTTCGAGGTCCTTTGGGAAGGGGTGGTGCGGGTTGCTGGGAACGTGCTCATAACATCTGCCTTACGTTGTAAGTTTATGATGTAAGTAAGCTACGCCTACGGTGTAAGGTAAGTCAATGGATCAAGGAGAAAGAGGGGGCATGCCGGAAAGGAAAAGCCAGCGGGTCGGGGGGCGGGCACGTTTGAACCGCGGCAGGGTACTCGAGACCGCCATCAGGCTTGCGGATGAGGGTGGGATCGAAAAGTTGTCGATGCGCCGGCTGGGGGATGAACTGGGCGTGGAAGCGATGTCGCTGTACAACCATGTTTCCAATAAGGAGGACCTGCTCAACGGGATGATCGATGCCCTCTACGGTGAGATCGAACTGCCATCCCATGACGATGACTGGAAGACCGCCTTGCGCAAGCGGTCCGGCTCGGTGCGCGCTGTCCTGCAGCGCCACCCCTGGGCCAACGGACTCATGGACTCAGCCACCCAGGCCGGCCCCGCCACGCTGAGGCATCATGACAGGGTGCTCGGGACATTCCGGAACGGGGGATTTTCCCTGGCTATGACGGCGCACGCCTTCTCCGCTTTGGATAGCTACGTGTACGGCTTTGCGAAGCAGGAAAAGGCCCTGCCCTTCGATTCGGGCGAAGAAGCGGCCGCCATGGCCCACGTCATGCTTGCCCAGCTGCCGTCCGGCGAGTACCCCTACCTGCATGAACTGATGGCCAAGCATGTCCTCCAGCCGGGATACAGCTACGCTCACGAGTTCGCGTTCGGGCTGGACCTGGTGCTCGACGCCCTGGAGCGGGCCAGGGATTCAGGGGCCGAGGCGGGGGACTAAGCGGCCTGGATGGAAGGCCGGGGCTTTGATGCGGGATCCTGCGCGCGGCGGTAGATGAAGTATTCGGCCACCGCCAGGCTGAGAACCCATGATGCCCCGATCAGGAGTGCCCGGGTCAGCTCGTTCACTGGCCCCACCAGGACAATCCAGGGAATGGTCACCACAACAATGGTTCCCTGGGCAACGCCGATGGCGTACGCCCGGGACATCCACTCACTGTGCCGGACGTAGTTCCGGCGCCGCACGGCGATGAATCCCAGGATGATGAACGCCACCATGGCGGATCCGAAGACCAGGCGGAGGGCGAGGAGAAGCGGTCCGTCCAGGGGTGGGAGGTCGTAGAAGACAGCCATCCACAAACCGGACAGGGCGGCGAGCAGGCCGGTAGGGGCGAGGATGCGGCCGGCGATTTTGTGCCAGCTTGCCCTGCGGCGTTTGCCGCGCCGCAGCGTGGGAACGAACTGGAACGCGCCCAGCACCAGGTACACGGTGACCGTAGGAATATGGATCAGCACGGGGACAGGCGAATCGAAGAAGCGCGCGTTGTCCGGGGTTACCTGGCCTCCCGTCAGGTCGGTCAGGCGGACGGCCCCGGCGATGATCGGGACGAGGCTGAGGAGGATAAGGCCGGCGGGCGCCAGCCACCGGGACTTGGGGTTTGGGCGGGAACGGCGGATAGTTGCAGAGCTCATGGTCTCGCTTCTCTGAAGTGGCTGGGCCTTGCCCTGGCACGGACATCGTTGTTCCTTCAGGCCCTGCGGTGGGAGTCCAAGCGTTGATGGCCGGAATAACGGTGCCCAGCAGCACCTATTCGTACGGCGTAGGCCCAACCTACTGCACTTGGTTCCGGCAAGCGACAGGGACGCGGATTCTTTCGACGGCGTCGAGCTCGTGCCACCCGGCCAGCCCTGAAAACGCTGACGGCAGCAATACAACACCCTCACCGCTACGAAGACTGGGTGGGCGGGGACTGCGCCCACTGAGGTGGTTCGAAGGAGAGGTCCGATCGTATGAACGAAAAGAGCCGCAAGGCGCTCATCAGCATCCCCATCGCGGTGGTGGCGGCGGTGCTCATGGCCCTTGCCGGAAGCCAGGGCGGGGCAGCTCTGGGCGGGTTCCCGGTGTTCGCGCTCGGTGTTGCCGCGGCGTTCGTGATCCAGTGGCTGGTGTTCATCCCGTCCTACAAGGCGCAGACGGAGAAGTTCTACGATCTCACCGGAGCGCTGACCTACATCTCCATCACGGTGTTCCTGGTGCTGGCCTCCCCGGGCGTGGATGCTCGCGGCCTGGTGCTGGCGGTGATGGTGGTGCTGTGGGCCATCCGGCTGGGCAGCTTCCTGTTCCTGCGGATCAGCAAGCACGGCAAGGACGACCGGTTCGATGACCTCAAACCGGACTTTTTCCGTTTCCTGAACACGTGGACCATCCAGGGCCTGTGGGTGGTCCTCACCGCGGCGCTGGCGTGGGTGGCCATCACCTCCGACAAAAAGGTAGGCCTGGACTGGTTCTTCTGGGTGGGACTGCTGGTGTGGGCCGCTGGCATCACGGTGGAAACCGGGGCGGACGTCCAGAAGGCCCGGTTCAAGGCCGACCCCGCCAACAAGGGCCGCTTCATCAACACCGGCCTGTGGTCAAAGTCCCGCCACCCCAACTACTTCGGCGAGATCACGCTCTGGGTGGGCGTCGCCATTATTGCCCTGCCTGTGCTGCAGGGCTGGCAGTGGGCCGCGCTGGTCTCCCCGGTGTTCGTGGCCTTGCTGCTCATCAAGGGCAGCGGCGTGCCGCCGCTGGAGGCCAAGGCGGACAAGAAGTGGGGCAGCCAGGCGGATTACGAGGCGTATAAGCAGAACACCCCGGTGCTGGTGCCGAAGCTTAACTAGGGTCAGGTGTCCGGTTCCCCGGCCCGCCGGTCCCGGTGGTGCAGTTCGTAGCTGTCGAACACGTCCGAAGAGGTTGTTCCGGAATGGCCGAATCTGCCGCGAAGGACGTCCGCGAGTCCTTCCAACGCTGAGTGCAGCATCCGGCCCGCAAACCGGAGTTCCTGGTTTTGGCTCTGGCTGGCTTCGGATGCAAGCTCCTGGGCGTAGGCAACGGTGGCGGGCAGGGAACCCCGCTGATCCACTTCGCGGAAGTAGTAGGTTTCGTGGAACGCCAGCAGATCTATGCTGACGGACGCCACGTTCCCTGCCATCGACTCCAGCAGCCCGGCCGCATGGCCGGGTTCCAAAGCGGACAGGCCCGCAGGTCCTGCCGCCTCCCGGAACAGGTTCAGCTGGTGGGCAAGGGCCCGACGGCGGTTCAGGGCAGGATAGGTCTGCAGGATCCACGTGACCGTGGCGGTCAGCAGCCCGAACCCGGTGATGGCCTGAAAGCCGGACACCAGCCGGAGCAGCGGATCGGCCGCCACGATCTCACCGAACCCAACGGTGGAAAGACTGACAAGGGAGATGTAGAGCGCTTCGGCAAAGTCCGCGTGCCGGGGAACGCCGGGCCCGTAGACAAAACCGTCCGGCAGATGGGGGAGGTACAGCAGCGCCCATCCGGTGGCAGCCAGGCTTGCCCAGGCGGCGATGACAGCGGCCATGGCCAGCGGCGCCGCAACGGAGGATGCCCGGCCGCGCAGTTTTTTCGTCAGGAACCAAACTCCACGCATGATCGCGCGTCCCGCAGGGCCGGAACCGTGCGGATAGAGAAGCGTGTGGAAGACGTCGGCGAGCATCAGCAGAATCAGCCCGGCGCCCAAAACCGTCCACAGGGTGTCCGCGAAGTTCATGCCTCATTTTAGGACGGCACCGTGCGGGAGCCGGGGGAACGGCCGCCTGCAGCAGCCGGTTGCACTCCGGGAGCGCATTCCGGGAGACCGGACCAAGTTCTCGTCCATCCTTTGGTGGGACAATGGATCCAGGACAGCTGTCACGGTGCCGGCCCCGGTACCGGCACGTCCCGCTCAAAAACCAGGAGGGGATCCTGATGGACCCCACCACAGTCGTTGTCATCGTCCTCGTCGTCGTGCTGCTCATCGTGGCGAAAATGGCTATCCGGATCGTGCGCCAATACGAGAAGGGCGTGCTGTTCCGGCTCGGCAGGGTTGTCGGTATCAGGGAGCCCGGCCTGCGGCTGATCATCCCGCTCGTCGACCGGCTGCCCCTGGTCAGCCTGCGGATCGTGACCATGCCCATCCAGTCCCAGGGCATCATCACGCAGGACAACGTGAGCGTCGACGTCTCAGCGGTGGCCTACTACCGCGTGGTCGACGCCGTGAAGTCCGTCGTCGCGATCGAAAACGTGGCTGCGGCCATCGACCAGATCGCCCAGACCACCCTGCGGAAAGTCGTCGGCCGCCACACCCTGGACCAGACCCTGTCCGAGACCGAACGGATCAACGACGACATCCGCGAAATCCTCGACGTGCTCACCATCGAATGGGGCGTCGAAGTCACCTTGGTGGAGCTGAAGGACATCCAGCTGCCCGAAAGCATGAAGCGGGCTATGGCCCGGCAGGCTGAAGCCGAACGCGAAAAGAGGGCCAAGATCATCGCCGCCGAAGGCGAAGCCATCGCAGCAGCTGCCCTCGGGGACGCCTCCGACACCATGATGGCCCACCCGCTGGCCCTGCAGTTAAGGAACCTGCAGTCCCTGGTTGAAATCGGCGTCGACAAGAACACCACTGTGGTCTTCCCCGCCCCGCTGATGAGCACCATCGGTGAGCTCTCCGCGTTCCTGGCCCGCGAAAATCAGGCGGCAGCCGCTGGCGGCAAGGCACCCATCAAGGCGGCATAACCCTCGGCAACGCTTACCTGCAGGCGAGCCCGCTGTTTTAGGAGCTTCCTTGCCCGATCAGGCCGTTCCTTACCGCGAACAGGGTGGCACCCACCCGGTTGGTTGCCCCGATTTTGGCGTAGATGTGCTCCACGTGGTTGCGGACGGTCTTCCGGGCGAGGAACAGGCTGGCGGCAATCTCGGCCGGAGTCATTCCTCGGCACAGCATGCCGAGGATTTCCACTTCCCGGGGCGTGAGCCCGGCCGGAGGGACAGGTGGCCGGTGGGGCTGCTGGCCGGCCGCTACGAGCACGCCGTCCGCAGCCTCCGGGCTGAGCCGCCCGGCAGACACTTCCCGCCGGAGCCTGGCAGCTGCATCAGCCGGCGAGAGCGCGGGCCGGTGCGGGCGCGGCTCCAAAGAGGCACGGTAGGAGTCGGCCGCCGCCAGGATCCGCTGCTTGATCCCCAGCTCCGTTCCGCCGATCCCGCGCGGGTAGCCGGACCCGTCCAGCCGCTCGTGGTGTGAGCCGGCCAGGGCCGCCTCGCCCTTCAGCCCGGGCACGCGGCCGAGGATCCGTTCTCCCAGGTACGGATGCATGTGGATGCGTTCCAGGTCCGCGCGGGTCAGGGGCTCCTTCTTGTCCCACACCTGGTTGGATACTCCCAGCCGGCCCAGGTCGTGTACCCATCCGGCGCGGCGGAGCTCCCTGACGTCGTCGGCCGGCAGGCCATGCTCCTCGCCGGCGGCGGCGGCGAGGGCGGCCACGGCGCGGGAGTGCCCCGCTGTGTAAGGGGACTTGAGGTCTGCGAAGTCCCCGATCGCGCGGAGCACCGCATCCAGCTGGGGGCCGGACAGTGGAGCGTCGTTGGGAGCCAGGTCCAGGGCCGCCTGCCAGACGTCGACGTCGAGGAGTCCTTCGGTGAGTGCCCCGGCCTGGTCGATGAACAGTCCGGCCAGGGCGGGATCGAACTGGCTGCCGCGGCGCGCCCGCACCATGGCCACGGCACCGGCCACGCCCTCCTGGCGCAGGAACACCTCTGCCGTATCCGCGAGATGCATGATCCGCATTTCCAGTGGGATGTCCGGCCCCGCGATGCCCTCCGGCAGGCCCTTGCCGTCCCACCGCTCAAAGGTGTGGGCGAGCAGTCCTGCCACCCCGCCGTCGAGCCCAACATTGCTGGCCAGCACCCCGGCGGAGATGCAGTGCGAGGCGATCATGTTCCGGACCGCGGTGCTGCCCGTCGCCGCGAAACGCGTCCAGTTTGCAACCCGGGCGAGTGGCGGGAGGCCCGCGCCGGCATGGCTGAACATGCCGGCGTACATGGGCAGGCCGTGCTGGTCGCGGTTGTAGTAGTCGGCGCGGAAGGCGATATCGTCCGTGAACAGTGCGGCCAGTTCGAAGGAATCCGCGTGGCAACCGATCCATGCCACCTGGTTGGCGTAGTAGAGCCTGCCCTGGCCGGCAACGTCAACTCCCGCTGCCCGGGCGATCCGTAGCGCCAGCAGGCAGGACCGCAGCATGTGCTCCATCGGTTGCCCCAGCCCCAGGTCAATGGCGAGTGACAGCGCGGCCAGGACTTCACTGCGGCGGGGCCCAGCCGGTGACTGCTTCACATCTGCCATTCTAGGAAGCCATCACCGCGGGCAGTAGGAACCATGCCGCGGCTGTTACGCCGCCTGGTTCTTCCCGGCGCGTGCCCGGGCGGATCCCGCCCCGCCGGGCAGGGCTGTGGACGGGAACCTGACGCCTACCCGGGCTCCGAAGAGTCCACGTTGCGGAAGCCAGAAGTCCGCGAGATGGTCCTGCACCTTCAGTGCCCCCGGAACGCCCGCGTCCTCACCCACGATGGTCGCCTGGGAATCCGTGATCAGCCACAACTGCCGCGGCTGGGCTTGGAACGTCTGGCCGTTGGGCACCACGCCGGAGACCTTCATCTTGCCGGCGTTCAGCAGCGGGCCGGCGAATGCCCCCATGGCGCGGAGCACAAGCTCGTTGCGCCACAGCCTTTCCGGCATCCGCATGGCCATCGCGGTCAGCATCGAGGTGGCCGCGGAGGTGCCAAGCTGCAGGCGCCACTCCATAACGCCCGGCACCGTGATCACGGCGGTGAAGGGTCCGCTCCACTGGATGTCGACGTCGGTCTCCACCGTATGGTGCACGGCCGACCCGAAGTAGCGTGCGCAGCTGAACTCCGGTGCGGCGTTGGCGTAGATGGTCCACTCGCCACCGGGCGTGCGGTGCCAGACGGAGCGGTAGCCGGGGCCAACCGAGCTCACCGGAAAATCCCGGAAGGCCAGGTAATGGCCGCTGGTGAAAGGCAGCCCCAGGACGGCGTAGCCGGCGAAATGCTCGGCTGCGTCTTCCGGAAGTTCGGTAAGTGTCGGTGTTGCCCCTGCTGATGACTGCGGCTGGTAGATGGTCATGGCCGCCTCCTTTTCTCTATGTCCTGAGCCTAGGAGCGGGCCGCAGCAAAGGCATGGGGCATCTGCCCCATTTTGTTTTCGCCGCCCGGCAGGTGGGGACGAACGACGGGATTTCACTAAGGCGACGAGGGAAGGTGGGCGCTCAGGAAGAACCCGCTATCTCTCGGTCCCCATTCGATGCTTCCTCCAGCGACTTCCACCCTCTCCTTAAGCCCCAAGAGCCCATAGCCTGAAGTACCGTCAAGATGGTTCTCGGACGTGCCGCCACCATCATCAGAGATGTTGAGAGTCAGTGAGCGGGGTTCCCACCGGAGATCGATGAGCGCAGTCGTTCCGGAGCCGGCGTGCTTTGAAATGTTCGTCAGCGACTCCTGCACTACACGGTAGGCCGTGTGGCCCACGCTGGGGTCAAGCCTTCCCGCCTCCCCGTGGGCTTTCACGTCCACTTGCACTCCCGCTGACCGGACAGGTTCGATCAGCCATTTGATGTCATTCAGGGTGGGAAGCGGGTTCTGCTGTTCGTTGGCTGGTTTCCCGCCGGGCGGCTTCAGCAGTCTCAGGAGGCGGGCAAGTTCCTGCGTAGCCTCCGTTCCAACGGATTCGATGACTTCCAGGGCCTGGGCTGCGCGTTGGGGATCGGTGTCGATAACCCTGCGGCCGCCGGCGGCGTGCAGCATCATCACCGTGACGGCGTGGGAGACGATATCGTGCAGTTCGGCGGCGATGTGCGCGCGTTCCTGGGCGATTGCGGCTTCAGCCTGGCGCCGGTCTTCCTCCAAAGAGTTGATGCGGAGACGGTTCCGCGCCACAAAACGGCCGAAGGCCCACGCCCCTCCCAGCCACACGGCCCCGGTACCGATGAACCACAGATCCTCATCAAAGGGCCTGCCGCGTGAAGTGATCAGGACAGGAAAGGCGACTGCGGTAATGAGGGCCGTCAACGACTGCCGAAGCGGGCGATCGGATGCCACTGCGGCCAGCGTGACCAGGACAGGCGTTATTGGCATGTAGGGGATCCGGTAGACCTCCGAGAAGTTGAAGTACGTCGGAGTGGCGAAGACTACGAAGATCGCCTGGTGCAGCAAGAGCCCGGCGAAAACCATAACCGGGGCGCGGTGCCTCCAAAAGAGTGGGACGAATCCGCCCGCTACGTAAACAAGAGCCGCCACAGCAAGGACTCCCGAGAGCGAGCCGGACGTAGCCGGAAAGAAACTGGCGAGCTCGACGGCAAATGCCAGCAGCACGACGGCGAAATCTGCCCTAGTGAAGCCGGGTGGCCGGTTCACCCCCAGACCGGAGCGTGACACCTTGGATATCGGCGATCTTTGGACCACTGTCCACCTCACAACGGGTTCTCAGTCAAGGCTGTGCCTCTGTCCTCAGTGTGCGCCCGGGCAGGACTTTCTTCATCCACCCTCCGTATGAGCGATGGCATACACCCCCGGGTGGACCATTGCGGTAATCGGGAATGGCGCCCCAGGGCTGGAATGCTCAGCGGCGCCCGTCCGGTTTGACCAGGCCCAGCCGGTACGCCGCCGCCACCGCCTGCGCCCGGTCTGCCACGCCAAGTTTCATCAGGATGCGGTGCACGTGCGTTTTCACTGTGGCCTCGCTCAGGAATAGCTTCGCGGCGACCTCAGCGTTGTTCATTCCGCGGGCAATCGCCGCGAGCACCTCCCGTTCACGGCGCGTCAGCTCATCCAACTCCGCCGGGGTGGGAAGAGACGACTCCGCTCCGTTCGAAAATTCCTCGAGGAGTTTGCGGGTGACATTCGGGTCAAGCCATCCCGCTCCCCGGGCCAGGGCACGGATGGCGGATGCCAGGATGCGCGGCGCCGAGTTCTTGAGGATGAAGCCAGAGGCGCCGGCACGGAGGGCGGCATGAACGGCTTCATCTTCATTGAAGGTGGTCAGAATGAGCACCGGTACCGCTTCTGTGCGGCCGGTATTGAACTCTTCGGAGGTGAGGATCCGGGTGGCCGCGACGCCGTCCATGACCGGCATTCGAATATCCATCACCACCACATCGGGCTGAAGCCCTGCGACCACTTCAACGCCGGCGCGGCCGTCACTGGCCTCCCCGACGACCATGATGTCGGGCTCTGACTCCAGCAGCAGCGCCAGCCCTGCCCTGATCAGGGCTTCGTCATCGACGAGGACCACACGGAGGCGGCCGTCGGCTTCACCGGCCGGCACGGGCGCACCGCTTCGTGTGCCATCCATGAGTGGACAATATCCATCCCCACGCTGAAAAGCCACGGCCAAAATGAAGCCAGGGATCCGGCGTCGCTACGCCCTGGGATGTAGCTGATAACCGCGCAGCATCCTCGCCTGATGTACATCGGAATGGCTACCGGGGGTCGACGCGCCATATAGGTTCCGTGATCAACACTGGTGCCTATCAACTCCATGAAAAGAAGGTCATGGAGGAGAAAACCAAGGAGCTCCCGATGGCTTGGAAATCCAGACAACGAACAGCATGGGTGACCGTAACCATCGTCTTTAGCCTCGGCTTCATGGGGGCAGAGCCCTCCGGGAGCGCACGGGACAGCACAGTACCTCCAACATCAACGGGCTGGCGGGACGTCCCAAGTCAACAGAATCATGCGGCCATTCCGCTGGAAGGCTCACCGGAACTCTGGAAGTTCCGTCGCCTCACCTCCAGATGAGGCAGCAAAGATCCCGGCCGACCCACGTCTTGGACTCCCTCCGAGTCTGGACGTCCGCACCAAACAACCCGCCACTGTGGCACGACCACCAAGGAAAGGAACCATCATGAAAACCCGTCCAGGCCCAGCAAACGAAGTACAACCCGGGGGCCATAGCGGTTCGGGACAGCCGACACGAGGGGGAGCCATGACCGCCATGGACCGGGTCGGAGCTCTCAGCGGCGCCGTATATTTCATCGTGGCGAACGCTGCAATCGCCATAGGCGCAGACCCCGCAACGCCTGATGCGCCCACGGGGCAGGAGAGCCTCGATGCTTTGGCGCGTATGGCCGCAAACCCGGCCGCCCAAGCGGCGACGAGCCTCGAATTTCTGGCGTTCACGGCTTGGATGGTTTTCGTCGGTTACGTTTGCTGGCGCCTGCGCGCTGCGGGCTGGGTGGCGGCCGTGGCCCTGGTGGGCGGTGTTGTCGAGATTGCAGTGAAGCTGGGCTCCGGGGGCCCCCTCATTTCGGGTTATTTGCTGCGTGACCAGATTTCGCCGGAGCAGGCAGCCGTCCTTACCCAGATAAACAAGGCCGACTTCATGGTCGGACTGCTGCCAGCCGGACTGTTCGTGCTCTGCGCCGCGATCGCTGCCCTCAGGACGAGGGAGTTGGGCCGCGTGCTGGCATGGTCCGGCATTCTCATCGGGGCGGGCAATATCGTCACTTCGGCGGTCATTGGCGTGAATCTTCCCGAGTCCGGCTTCGCGCCGACGTTCCTGCTGATCCTGGTATGGGAACTGGTGATCAGCCTGCGCTGGGGCTTCGCCCGCAACCAGTCCCGGATTCGGGCCGCAGTCAAACCGGTAGATGCGGTAACGAGCTAGGCGTACGACGGCGGCACCCGGGGCGGGTGCCGCCGCTCGGCGTTTGGCGCAGGCATTACAGCACCAGCGGTCCGCCGCTCCGGAGCGACGCAACGACGTCGAGGATCGCCTGGGTGGTGATTGCGGCGCCGGCCTGGTCGGCAACAAGCGCTTCATGGCTTGCCCAATCGATGGTCTGGTGAACACTGTTGGTGGAGAGGCCGGCCAGTTCGTCCTGCGCGTCCTGGTGTTTGTTGCTGTTGCCGACGCCGGCTGTCAGCACCACCAGTGGTTTGCTGCCGAAGTCCCGCAATGACGCCGCCTCCTGCATGGACGTGTTCGCTTGGACGTACTCGTCGATGGTGCTGCGCAGGTTCGCCGGGCTGGCGATGTTGGCGCGGACCTCGTCCCGGGACCTGGCCGGCAGGGAGCCGACCTCGAGCGGGGCGTACACCCGGCCCAGGCCCAGCCGGGCGGAGGTGGAGATCAACGCCGAGAGCCGGCCAAGGGCGTCATAGCTGCCAGGGGCCGCAACCACGCCGGGATTGTCTGCTGCTGCCCTGTCCGTGGAGTCGATCAGCACCATGGCGGCCACTTCGTCGGGGTAGCGGGCGGCGAAGGTGAGTGTGTAGAGGCCGCCGAAGGAATGCCCGGCGAGGACGTAGGGTCCGGGGACGTTACCGCGGTGCAGCAGGGCGTGCAAATCGGCGGCGATTTGGGTGGCGTCCTGGGCGTTGTCAGCAGGCTCGCTCCACCCCCGCCCGGCACGGTCGTAGGCGCAGACCCGGGTGTTGTTCGCTACGGCGGCGGCGATCCACCCGTGGTTCGAGGACATCTCACCGGCGCCCGGTTGAAGCACCACCGTGGGGCTGCCTGACCCGGTGCAATTCAGGTGCAGCCTGTAACCGCCGACGTCGACCAGCTGGCCAGGCATCGGGAACGCCCTGGCATCGGCTGCTGCACCCAGCGTCTGGTAGCCGCCGCCGATTGAGGCGAGGGCCAATACCGCCAGGACCGGGTAGACCAGCCAGCCTCTGCTCCTGCTGTGAAGTTGCCGGCGGACACGGATGGACATCCAGATCGCCAGGGCGAGGAGGGCGGGAGGCCACACCCAGCTGAGCGGCCCGTCCACCGCCGAGCCGAAAACCACCAGGAGGAGACCGCCGGCGCCCATGAACACCGCGGGAGCAATTGCCCAGCGCTGCGGCTGGTCAGTGAGCCGTACCGAGAGGATGGCCAGCACTGCCCACCCCACGGCAAAGCCACACAGGACAGCGCCGGTCATCTCGCTCTCCCGCGCGCGGATGAAGGAAGCGGCGGCAAGGAGCACGGCGGCGAGGAGCCCCGTGGCCAGGGAGACGGCCACAACCCGGCCAATGCGCCACCTCGCCACACGGCCGGAGGGGCGGGAATCAGCGGGACCGCTCTTTCCGAAGTCAGGATGCGTACGGGGGGTCTGCGGGGTGGTGGCCACGGCGGGCTCGATTCAGGGAGGTGGCGTCGCGCGAGTACAGCCATCTGCACCTGGGGCACGTGCCGTCCCCTTGACTATAGGCCTGTTCGCAAGGGTTTGACCCGGCAAGGGACCAGCCCGACGGCCGGCGTTCACCCCGCCGTCGGGCGATACGTCAGGGGGTCGCTGCCCCAGGGACGGACGTTGGTGAGAAGCTGGTCATTCGTTCGGTTAGGATCGGAGAACAGCCGAGGGGGTCGGCAGCATTCTGGGGGAACTTCATGACACTTAAGCCTTCACGCCCGTTTGCCATGCCGCTCATGGCTGCCCGAAGGGCGCTGCTGGCCGGCGCCGTGCTCTTGCTGGCCACCGCCGTCGCAGCTGTTCCGGCCTCCGCAGCCGACCCAAGGGTGATTGCCGTCGTCGGCCAGCCGTTGGCCGTTGCGTCCGGGCCGGACGGCACGCTGTACGTCAGCGACTATGGCTGGGCCGGCGGCGTCAGCGCCTACAGGCCAGGGGAGACCGCGCCGTCGCGCACCATCAGGACCGGGCACTTTCCCACGTCGCTGGCCGTGACGCCGGATGGGACGCTGTACGTGGCGCAGAGCAGTGACGCGCAGTCCGAAATCGGCGTGGTGGCCCCGGGCGCAAACGAGGTCTCCCTGGTGATGAAGGTGTCTCGCGGCACGCATTGGCTGACTGTTGGGCCGGAGGGGTCGCTGTACGTGGTGAATCCGGACGAGAACTCGGTGTCCGTGGTGAAGCCGGGGGAAGCATGGGTTAGCCGGACCATCCAGGCCGGGCGGTATCCGGTTAAGTTGGCCGTGGCAAGGGACGGGACGGCGTATGCCACCAACCAGCTTGCGGGCACCGTCACCGTGATCCCGGCAGGTGCGCCGTCGCCGTCGCACACCATTGACGTGGGCGCGAAAGCCAATCCGCACGGGATTGCGGCAGCGCCGGACGGGACCGTCTACGTGGCCAACATCCTCACGAACGATGTCGCTGTGATCGAACCAGGCGGGACCACGGTGGCGCGGCGGATTCCCGTGGGTGAGGCGCCGCAGGAGGTGCTGGCCGCCGCTGACGGAACCGTGTACGTGACCAACAGCCTGGACGATACCGTGTCCGTCATTCCGGCGGGGGCGGCGGCTGCCAGGGAAACCATTGCCACCGGCGACGATCCCGGCCGCCTGGTTGAGCGTGGCGACGGTTCCGTGGTGGTGGTGAACAGGCGCGGCAAGTCCCTGACAGTGCTCGACGGCGGATCGGCTGGCCCTGTTGCGGCGCCCGCCACGGGTGGGGAAGAGCCTGCAGCAGCAGCCGACGGCGGCGGGTCAGACGGTGCCGTCATCGCCAAAGGTTCCTTTGACGTGGCCCTTCCGGCCGTCGCCGTCGGGGCGGGCGCTTTGTTTCTCGCCAGCGCTGCTTTCCTCGTTGTGCTGCTTCGGCGCCGCGGAAAGGCCACCGGGGCGAACGGCCCGGTGGCCTGGACTTTGGAGTAGGGCTCGCGCACAGCGGCCGCCGCACGCCGTCGGCTGTTAGCCTGCGGTTATCAAAGTGCCGGCTGTTTGTGGGTATGCCGATGTCTTGTTGGTTGCCTCGCGAAGGATGGGCTGGAACGACGTCAAAGGGGGAGCGTTGTGGGTGGAAGATCCCAGCCGAACGAATCGGCCCAGCCGCGCTGGGCCAGAATCGCCGTCGTGGCCTATTTGTCTGTGACGTTTGCCGTTGTTGTCACATCGCTTCTGGCCGGAACCGTGGATACGGGCCTGGATGCGAGGTTCAAGGACGGCCTGCTGCACGCCATGGTGTTTCTGACGCTGCCCGTTTCGGCTGCATATTTCGTCATCGGGGCTTTTGGGTTCGGGGGTGGACCGGGCCTGGCCACGGTCCTCTACTTTTGCGGATACCTCCTCCTTGCGGTGGTCAACGCGGGTGTCTTCCGCTGGGTTGTCCGCAGCGCACGGAAGCGTGCGCCCGTTCCCACCGGCGTGCCCGGCACCCCGCCCCTGCAACCAGCCGTGAGGCTGCGCGGGGTAACCCCGGACGTCAGAAAGCTGTGGTGGACCGTGCCGCTGGCAGTGCTGCTGAGTCTTCCGCAATGGCTGGTGGCGGGTTTTGCCTGGTGCGGGATCAGCGGTTGCAGCGGCGGAGGTTTCGGGGTGGCCACCGGGACCGAATGGGTCGCCGTCATCCTAAGCGTGGTCAACGGCGTGATCCTGGCAGTGGCCGTGTTCGCAGTGCGCTGGCTGTATCCCACCCGGCAACGTGCCCTCATTGCCCTGGCAGCCGGGACATTCTTCGCACTGCTGGGCGCTGCAGTCACCCACGGGTAGGGGCGGCGGCTGCAGGAGTTTGAGTGCTCCTGGCGCTCTGCGGCGGCAACTGCCCGATAAGGTCAATCCATGACCACTGACGCTCTACGGCCCGTCTATTTTCTTTCGGACAGCACCGGCATCACGGCGGAAACCCTGGGCAACACGTTGCTGACGCAGTTTCCCGGGAACAATTTCGACCGCATCACCATCCCGTTCATCACCACCGTTGACCAGGCGCGGTCCGTCGTCGGGATCATCGACGGCGTTGCCGCCACCGGCCCCACGCCGCTCGTCTTTTCGACGGCGGTCAGCAGCGAAATCCGCCAGACGCTGTCGGCATGCCAGGGGATCATCGTGGACCTCATCGGGACATATGTGGGGCAGCTGGAGCAGGCGCTGGGCAGCCATGCCAGCGGGGAACCCGGGCGGGCGCACGGCCTGGGAAACGCCGCGCGCTACCAGTCCCGGATGGCCGCCGTCGAGTATGCCATGGAGCACGACGACGGCCAGAGCCTGCGGGCGCTGGAAAAGGCCCAGGTCATCCTGGTGGCCCCGTCCCGCTGCGGGAAGACGCCCACCACCATGTACCTGGCGCTGCAGCACGGGATCTTCGCCGCGAACTTCCCGCTGGTGGAGGAGGACTTTGAACGGGAAGGGCTGCCCAGGTCGCTGAAGCCGTTCGTGTCGAAATGTTTCGGCCTGACCACCAACCCGCTGCGCCTGAGCCAGGTCCGCACCGAACGGCGCCGCGGCTCACCCTACGCCTCGCTGCGCCAGTGCGGGTTCGAGCTGCGCAGCGCGGAGCGGCTCTACGAATCCCACGGGATTCCGTACCTCAACTCGGCCAGCGTGTCCGTGGAGGAGATGGCGGCCACCATCCTGCAGAGAATGAACCTCAAGCATTAGGGAAAACGTTTCAATAAGTGAGCTGGCGCACATCAGGTGGCGCGTCTCGCTCAGGCCTGCCACTGTGGAGGGGATTTGTGCCCTCCACCGGCCACCGCCGTGAGCAGGGCCTTGGCACTTCACCCTCTGCGAAGGAGCAGTAACTATGGCAACAGACATCCTGTGGTTCTCGGAACTCGGACTCAATGACCTGGACCGGGTGGGCGGCAAGAACGCCTCCCTCGGCGAGATGGTGCAGAACCTCACTTCTGCAGGGGTTCAGGTGCCGGACGGTTTCGCCACCACTGCGGATGCCTACCGCCGCTTCCTGTCCGATTCCGGGCTGGACCAGCGGATCGTTGACCGGCTGGTGGGCCTGGACACCGACGACGTGACGGCCCTGGCTGCCGCCGGGCAGGAAATCCGGACCCTGATCCGCCAGACGCCCTTCCTGCCGGACTTCGAGGAACAGCTCCGAAACTCGTACCGGGAACTGGTGGAGAAGCACGGCGGCTCCGATGACCTGTCTTGGGCTGTGCGGTCCAGTGCGACGGCGGAAGACCTCCCGGACGCGTCCTTCGCCGGGCAGCAGGAGACCTTCCTGAACGTCCGCGGGATCGAGAACATCCTGGCCGCCATCAAGGACGTGTTCGCGTCGCTCTACAACGACCGGGCCATCGCGTACCGGGTGCACCACAAGTTCGAGCACGCGGACGTGGCCCTCTCGGCGGGCGTGCAGCGGATGGTGCGCTCCGACGTCGGGGCCTCCGGCGTCATGTTCACCATGGACACCGAATCGGGCTTCCAGGACGCCGTGTTCGTCACCTCCTCCTACGGCCTCGGCGAGGCCGTTGTCCAGGGCGCCGTAAACCCGGATGAGTTCTATGTGTACAAGCCGGCGCTGCAGGCTGGCCGTCCCGCCATCCTCAAGCGGGGACTGGGCGAGAAGGCCCTGCAGATGACATACACGAGCAGCCAGGAGATCGGCCGCACCATCGACTTTGTCCCCGTGGAGGCGTCCCTGCGGAACCGCTTCAGCCTCAGCGACGACGACGTCGAGCAGCTCGCCCGGCACGCCGTGGCCATCGAGAACCACTACGGCCGTCCCATGGACATCGAATGGGGCAAGGACGGGATCGACGGCGGCCTGTACATCCTGCAGGCACGCCCGGAAACGGTGCAGTCCCGCCGCGCCCCCGGCAGCCAGAGCCGGTTCCGCCTCAACGAAACCGGCCCGGTCCTGGCCGAGGGCCGCGCAATCGGCCAGCGCATCGGTGCCGGCAGCGTCCGCATCCTCACCGCCATCGACCAGATGGCCGCGTTCCAGACCGGCGACGTCCTGGTGGCTGACATGACCGACCCTGACTGGGAACCGATTATGAAGCGCGCCTCCGCAATCGTGACCAACCGCGGCGGACGGACCTGCCACGCGGCCATCATCGCCCGGGAACTGGGGATCCCCGCCGTCGTCGGAACCGGCTCCGCCACGGAGGCACTGTCCGACGGGCAGGAGGTCACCGTTTCCTGCGCCGACGGCGAGACCGGCGTCATCTACGAAGGCCTGCTGGACTTCACCGTGGAGGAAACCGGGATCACCAAGATGCCCGACGCCCCCGTCAAGGTGATGATGAATGTGGGCACCCCGGAACAGGCGTTCACCTTCGCCCAGCTGCCCAACCACGGCGTGGGGCTGGCCCGGCTCGAGTTCATCATCAACCGCCAGATCGGCATCCACCCCAAGGCGCTGCTGAACCTGGACAGCGAGCCGGAGGATGTGGCCGCGCAGATCCGGGAGCGGATCGCGGCGTACAGTGGCCCGCGGGACTATTACATCAAGCGCCTGGCCGAAGGGGTGTCCACCATCGCCGCCGCGTTCGCGCCGGAGCCGGTGATTGTGCGCATGTCCGACTTCAAGTCCAACGAGTACGCCAACCTCCTGGGCGGGCCGGCCTACGAGCCGCACGAAGAGAACCCGATGCTCGGCTTCCGCGGCGCCTCACGCTACCTGGAACCGTCCTTCCGCGACTGCTTCGACCTTGAGTGCGAGGCCCTGTCCTTCGTCCGCAACGAGATGGGCCTGACCAACGTCAAGCTCATGATCCCGTTCGTGCGGACCCTCGAGGAGGCCCGCGGCGTCATTGAGCTGCTCGCCGAGAACGGGCTGCGCCGCGGCGAGAACGGCCTGGAAGTGATCATGATGTGTGAGCTTCCCTCCAACGCGCTCCTCGCCGACGAGTTCCTGGACCACTTTGACGGCTTCTCGATCGGCTCCAACGACATGACCCAGCTGGCCCTGGGCCTGGACCGGGATTCAGCGATTGTGTCCGCAGGCTTCGATGAGCGCGATCCTGCCGTCAAGAAGCTCCTCAGCATGGCCATCCGGGCCTGCCGGGAACGCGGCAAATACGTGGGCATCTGCGGCCAGGGCCCCAGCGACCACCCGGACCTCGCCGAGTGGCTGGTGGATCAGGGCATCGACTCCGTCTCCCTGAACCCGGACACCGTGGTGGACACCTGGCTCCGTCTCGCGGACGTCGCGGCGCGCGCTTCAGCCGTGGCTGAGGCCGAGGACGCGTTCGTGGCGGGTGCCGGGGTCCGCTAAGCCCTTGGATGGGTTGCCGTGCCGCCGTTGGGAATCCCGACGGCGGCACGCGCCTACGCCACCCCTGTATCCTGACAAAGTAGGTTCAAAGTAGTCACTCTCCGGCTGGCCCCCGGACTCTTGGAATGGATTCCTTATCAGTACCGAGACGCCAGCTCCCGGGGGAATCCCGACGTCGGACCCCAAGCCCCCGCGCGCAGCTGCGGCGGAGCCCGCCCTCGTGGCCTGGGCCGAGGCTGGTGAGAGCCTGACCGCGCGATGGCGTTCGGCGAACGGCAGACCGGCGCCGAAGCGCGTCGAAGTGGTCTCCGACTCCCTCACGGCCGATGATGCGTACCGGATGGCGTCCCAGGGGATCGCGATGCTCTGGCACGGTGACTTCCACAACGGGCGGCAGATCCTCAGCGCCCTGGACCGGCGGGTAGGCGCCGGCAAGAAAAAGACCCCAGGAACTCCGGCCGATGTGTTCTATCGCTATCGCCAGTCCCGCTCGCATCGTGCACGCATCCTCGGCCTGCTGCTGATTCCCCTTGATCCTGGCCCGGTGGTGCCGCTGCGCCGCGCACCGGATATCAGGGAGGCCGCCGCGGAAGCGTACGGTGATATCGGCGAATCTTCCATCGTGTCCCTGCATGAGCTTGTCGGGGCAATTGGCGCCCACCAGTGGCGGCGGAATGGCGTCTACGTCGATGCCCTCCACGGCCGCATCCACCCGCACTATGGAACGTTCTTCCCCACCCGGAGCGAGTATGTGGACCTTGTGGCCGCCGCTCCGCTGCCCTCTGACACGCTGGCGTTCGACGTCGGAACCGGCACCGGGGTGCTCGCTGCCATCCTCGCGCGCCGCGGCGTCCGCCGCGTGGTGGCGACGGACAATGAACCGCGTGCCATCGCCTGTGCCGGTGAGAATTTCCGGAACCTCGGTGTCCAGGACCGTGCTGAGGCCGTCCTGACCGACATGTTCCCGCTCGGACGGGCACCGCTGGTCGTGTGCAACCCGCCCTGGATTCCGGCCACGCCGCATTCCAGCCTGGACAGCGCCGTCTACGACCCCGGGAGCAGGATGCTGTTCCGCTTCCTGAACGAACTCCCCGACCATTTGGAACCCGGTGGTGAGGGCTGGCTTGTTCTCTCCGACCTGGCCGAGCACCTTGGCCTGCGGTCGCGTGAGGATCTGCTGACCGCCATCAAGGCGGCCGGGCTGAAGGTGGTGGAACGGCTCGACACCAGGCCAACGCATCCGAAGGCATCGGACCGCGGCGATCCTCTGTTCGCTGCGCGCGCGGCCGAGGTCACGTCCCTGTGGCGGCTTGTTCCCCGGTAGTCCAGGGCACTGAGGTGTAGGACGCGCAGCAGGCAGTGGTCCTGCTCCTAGCCGTTGTCCGCGCCGTCTCCGGTGTCCTCCCACATGACATCCAGATTGTGGAAGATCACCGGTCCATCGCACAGTTCCGCCATCTTGGCAGCGAACTCCGACGTTTCCGGCCGGCCGGAATTCTCCATTGCCGAGTCGAAGGATTCGAAGTGGACGATGGTGAAATAGGTCCCGGGATGGTCCCTGTCCGCCGTGGCAATAATGCGGCGGAACGTGGCCGGAGTGCTCCCCCCGGTTCTTGAAGGACGGCCCAGTTCTTCGATCTCCTTGATGCGGGAGGTCTTGAATTCGATGATCTGCACAAACCCGGCCATGACGGCTCCTCGACGGCGGTGGACGTTGGTCCGGATCAGCCTAGTCCCGGCGTCGGGCGGCGAACAGGGCAGAACTGCCCTGGCTTAGCGCTATGTGATGCTGGAGCCGGGGCAGGGGATGACGTAGTCAGCCGTAGGTGGCAAGCGTAAAGGTGACCCTTCCCACCTTATTTTGAGCAGCTCATGATAACCCTGTAAAGTTGGGTACAGGCCGCCGTAGCCCTTGAGTACCGCACCGGTGAACATACCCGGGCCAGCGGGGCAAGCGCCACATGCGCAACCGCCCTCCTGCTTGAGCGGCACAAGAACCTGTATGGCCCTCATCCCGAAATCCCACGGAGAACCCATGACTTTGCTGACCGAACGCCCCGCAACATCCTCATCCGCCGCCGACGCCGCCGTGCGCGGCGGCAGCTACGTGACTCTCCCCGCCGGCAGCGTCCCGGCCGGCGTCGAGGGCAGCTATGTCACCGTCGCTGGCGCCCGTAACCTGCCTCCCGTCACCCGTGGCAGCTATGTCACAGTAGACGGCGGTCCCGTTGTTGCCGCCAGCGTCATCGAGGGCAGCTACGTAACGCTTCCAACGGCGGCCTAGGGTCCAGCGCCCAGCGGGGGATAGCACCACCGCGCGGGCATAAAAGGAGGCCGACGGCGACACTGGGTGTCGTCATCGGCCTCCTTTTTCGTGCCCGTGGAGCTACCCCGCCACCGCAGTCGTCGCCGCCTGCTTGGCGTTCATCCACTCGCTCATCCAAGGGGCCCGGACGCTGGATGTGATCCGGCAGTCGGCCACGAAGGTGCCCTTGGCGCCGGCGTCGATCCAGTCCGTGAGCGCGGAAAGGTCCGTCAGGGAACGGATGACCGCGGACTCGGCACCGAGCGCTCGGGCGATGCCGCTGAAGTCCACTTCGGGGATCAACATCGGCTTTTCGGTCAGGCCCTGGGAGCCGTACTGGTGGATTTCGGCCCCGTAGGCGGCATCGTTGTAGATCACCACGATGGCGCTCTTCGCCGCGCCTAGGAGTGATTCGAGGTCGGACAGGCCCATCAGGAAACCGCCGTCGCCCGACGCCAGCACCAGGGTGCGGCCGTCCTCCACCGCGCGGGCTGCCCCGACGGCACTGGCCAAGCCAAGCCCGATGGCCTGGAACGCGGTCCCCACCATGACGAGGTCCTGCGGCCGCGGGATGTCCCAGTACATGGGTGCCCAACCGAGAAAGTGCCCGCCGTCCTGCACCACCGTACGGCGCTCCGGTAGCACGGCGTCGAGTGCCGTGGCAAGGGCGCGCGGGTCCAGCCGGCCGTCCGCGGTCTCGTCGGAGCCCGGGTGGTGGGCCGGCCCTTCGGCCAGGCGCCTGCGGGCTTCCGCGCGCCACGCGTCCGCCGCAGCCTCGCCGTCCAGCAGCTGAAGCAGGCGCGTCGCAGCGGACTTCACATCGGCGCTGATGAACAGGTCTACCCGCGGGTTTGTGGGTTGCAGGGCGGTATCGATCTGGATGACGGTGCTGTCCGGGCCGAGCAGGTGCCCGAACCGCATGGTGAAAGGGCTCAGGCTGGCCCCCGCTACCAGGACCACGTCGGCCTCGCCCATGAGCCCTGCCGCGGTGTCGGTGCCGAAACCGCCGGCCACGCCCAGGTACCCCTCGCCGTTGAGGAGGTTGAGCGCCAGGGCGGTTCCGGCGGTCAGTGCGCCGAGCCGGTCGGCGAGTTCGCGCAGCTCCGGGCCGGCGCCGGCGAGGTGCGCGCCGCGGCCCGCGAGGATCAGCGGCCGCCTGGCCCCGGCGAGAAGGCGGGCCACCTGCCCAAGGTCTGTGCCGCCGTCGTCCGTCACCTTGGGGGCCAAGGGCGCCGGAAGCTCCTCGTCCTCAGCCTCGAGTGCTGCCAGGTCGTAGGGGATGGCAATCACGACGGCGGTGCGGCGGGTGAGTGCGTACTCCACCGCCTGCCGGGTGATGGAGCCCGCAGCATCGCGGGTGACGGTGAAGGTGGCCGCGCCCAGGCTTGCGGCGATGGCCGCCTGGTCCACGTCCTGCGGTCGGGCGCCGCTGCTCGGGGCGTCCCCGGTGACAAGCACGACGGGTATCTGCGCCTGGACGGACTCGGCGAGGGCGGTGAGGGCGTTGGTGTAGCCGGGACCGTAGGTGGTGGTGCCCGCGGCGAGCCGGCGCGACGTGCGGTAGTAGGCGTCGGCCGCAGCGATGGCGGCGCCTTCATGCCGGACGGGGGAGAAGCGCAGGCCCAGCTTTTCGGCGGCGTCCAGGAAGTAGACGTTGCCGTTGCCCATGACGCCGAAGACGTCGCTGAGGTAGCTGCTGAGAACCTGTGCCACGCGGCCGGAAACGGTAAGTGAAGTCATGCAGGAATCGTGCGCCGAGGATTGCGCATAGGCAATAGCGTGGATTTGGGTTGGGAGAATTGGCAGCAGAAGCGGTAGCCAAGTGAAAATATGCCCACTTGTGGCCTGGGTCACCCCGCTTTACTCGGAGGCGCGGGACTCCTGCTCGGACAACCGGCTCAGGAGTCCGTCGTAGCGCGGCGGCATGAGTTCCAGCACGGAGATGGCCGTGCTGGTCCGCTGGATCCCGTCGATTTCCAGGATCTGGTTGGTGATGCGGTAGAGGTCGGCCGTGCCGCGGGCCACCACCTTGGCCATGAGGTCCGCGTCGCCGGTGGTGGCGTGCACTTCGATGACCTCCGGGATGGCCGCGAGCCCGTCTTCCACCGCGCCGGTCCGCGTCTGGCTGATGGACAGCGAGAGGAAGGCCATGAGTTCGTAGCCGAGCGCGGCGGGGTCCAGCCTGCGGCTGAAGGAGCGGAGGGCGCCGCTGCCCTCAAGCCGTGCCAGTCGGGCGTGGACGGTGTTGCGGGCGACGCCGAGCGTCCGGGAGAGTGCCAGGGCGCTGGCTTCGGGGTCCTTGTCGAGGGCCAGGATGATCCTGCCGTCGAGGGAATCCAGGGCGCGGGAGTTTGGAATGGTCATATTTTCACCACGAGTATTAGAAGTTGAGCAGAAGTCCCAATGGGTTGAGGGTATCTTGCAATGTGCGCCGGGTCACAATCATGATCAGTCCTCATGACCCGTGATCAGCTTGTGACCGCACCGGACACCACGCCCCCCACCCTCCGGGGTGCTGTGAGCGGACTTCCGTCCTACGTCCCCGGCCGGCGCAGCGCCGGCATGGACATCGCCGCCCTTGCCAGCAACGAAAGCCATTACGAACCCCTGCCTGCTGCCGCGGCTGCGGTGGCCGCCGCGGCCGGCACCATGAACCGCTACCCGGACATGGCCGCCGTCGAACTCCGCGAACGGCTCGCCAGCCACCTCGGGGTCACCACGGGGGAGATCGCGGTGGGGCCCGGCAGCGTGGGCGTCCTCCAGCAGATCATCACCGGACTGTGCGACGCCGGGGATGAGGTGGTCTTCGCGTGGCGCTCCTTCGAGGCGTACCCCATCCTGGTGGAACTGGCGGGCGCCCGGCCGGTCCGCATTCCGCTGGACCACTTGGAGGGCCACGACCTCGACGCCATGGCCGCCGCCGTCACCGAGCGCACAAAGGTGGTCCTGCTCTGCACGCCCAACAATCCCACCGGTGTGCCGATCAGCCACGAACACGTCGAGGCCTTCCTGCAGGCTGTGCCGTCCAGCGTCCTGGTGGTGATCGACGAGGCCTACGTGGAATATGCCGATGCCGGCAGCGGCCCCGATTCCCTCGCCCTCTACCGCCGGTACCCGAACGTCTGCATCCTGCGCACCTTCTCCAAGGCCTACGGACTCGCCGGCCTGCGCGTGGGCTACGCCGTGGCGGCCTCGGCCATCGCCGAGGGGTTGCGCCGCACCGCTCTTCCCTTCGCCGTGAGCGCGCTGGCCCAGAAGGCCGCCGTCGCGTCGCTGGACGCGGGGGAGGAGATGGAAACGCGCGTGGCTGGCGTCAGGCAGGAACGCGCAAGGATGGCCGCGCAGCTGGAAGCGCAGGGCTGGAAGCTGCAGCCGAGCCAGGGCAACTTCCTGTGGCTCCGCGCCGACGACGAACTCAGGGCCAGGTTGGTGGACGCGTTCGACAGCGCCGGCATCATGGTCCGGGCGTACCAGGGCGACGGCGTGCGGATCACTGTTGCCGATCCCGCCTCCAACAACCGTGTGCTCCGGATCCTCGAAGCCCACGCAGCCTGAACTGCCTTATCTAAAACCCCCAACTCCGTTCCACCTACTAGCTAGAGGAATCCCCATGGAACAACAGACAAAGACGTCTGCCCGCACCCTCGGCGCGGCCCTCAAACCCCGGCAGCTCACCATGATGGGCCTGGGAAGCGCCATCGGTGCGGGCCTGTTCATCGGCTCCGGCGCGGGCATCCAGGCCGCCGGCCCGGCGGTGCTGATCTCGTACCTCGTGGCCGGCACGCTCATCATTCTGGTGATGTGGGCGCTCGGCGAGATGGCGGCCGCCAACCCTGACAGCGGCGCCTTTTCCGTCTACACCGCCAAGGCCTACGGGCCGGTGGCCGGTGCCACGGTGGGCTGGCTCTGGTGGCTGCAGCTCGTCGTCGTGATCGCGGCCGAGGCGCTCGGTGCTGCGGGTCTGCTGGCTACCATCTTCCCGGCCCTGCCGGTGTGGCTGATGGCCTTCGTGTTCATCGTGGTGCTCACCGCCGTGAACCTGACCAGCGTGAAGAACTTCGGTGAGTTCGAGTTCTGGTTTGCCCTGCTGAAGGTGGCGGCCATCGTCGGATTCCTGCTGGTTGGCTTTGCGCTGCTGTTCGGCTGGCTGCCGGGCGTCCAGTCGCCGGGCCTTTCCAACTTCACCGGAGCCGGCTTTGCGCCCAGTGGGTTTGCCGGGATTGCCACGGCATTGTTTGTGGTGGCCTTCGCGTTCGGTGGCACCGAGATCGTGTCCGTGGCTGCGGCTGAGACGGCTGAGCCGGCCCGCAGCGTGACGAAGGCGGTCCGGACGGTGCTGTGGCGCATCCTGGTGTTCTACATCGGCGCGATCTTCGTCATCGCCGCGGTGGTTCCCGTGGGTTCGCCGGGTCTGAAGAGCCCGTTCGCCGCGGTGCTGGACGCCGCCGGCATGCCCGGCGTGGCCACCGCAATCACCCTCGTGGCCGTCGCTGCACTGCTCTCCGCGCTCAACGCGAACCTCTACGGGGCTTCCCGGATGGCATTCTCCCTGGCCGAGCGCGGGGAAGCACCGCGCCTGCTGGCGTCCTTGTCCAAGGACCGGGTGCCGGTGGTCGCCGTTCTGGCCAGCGTTGCGTTTGGAGTTGTCACGGTAGTGCTGGAGTTGGCCTTCCCCGAGAAGGTCCTTCCGGTCCTGCTGAACATCGTGGGCTCGACCTGCCTGCTGGTTTGGACGTCCGCGCTGCTGGCCCAGCTCGCGCTGCGCCTCCGTGCCGACCGCGCGGAAACAGAGCTTCCCCTGCGGATGCCCGGTTTCCCGTGGCTCACACGCCTTGGTCTGCTGATCCTCGTTGCGATCTTCACCGTGGGATTCATTGGTGAGGATTCACGACCCCAGCTCCTGAGCACGTTCGGACTCGTGGCGCTACTGGGAGTAGCCAACTGGCTGAACCACCGGTCGGGGAGGGTTTCGGCCGCTGTTGTTGAATCTTCCGACCAGGCCAAGCCGCCGGTGCTCGTCGACTGAATCAATGGCCATGAACCCCTTCGCGGGGTTCTCGTGAACGAGGGCGCGCCCCGCTTCCTATGGCAGCTTGTTCCTCGGTAGCCGCCGTCAGGAATTACGACGGCGGCACCTGGGCGGGTGCCGCATCCCTCCTGAGGTGTGTAGGAGGGGTCCGGCGGTGGTGAGGTTCTCGCTGGCTTCGAGCCAAGTCTTTAAAGAGGTCTGCACTCCGCGATGAGACGGAGTGCAGACCTGTTTTTGGCTCTACTTGGTGCTGCTACCCGAGCATGAAGCCATCGCTCCGGTACCGCTTCCACTGTTCTTTGACGTGCTCACACCGTCAACGAGAATCTCGCAGGTTACGGAGGTTGCGGCAGCGAAATCACCAGTCACGGTGAGCGTGCTGAGCCCCAGGCCGGTAGCTGTTACTTCCTTCTTCCAGTCTGCGGTGATTTCTTCGTTGGACGAACCATCACCGTTCCAGTAGGTCACGTTTGCCTTGCCCGTGGAGGTGACCACGTATTCGATTTTGTGTTCCTTGTTCAGCGTTTCGCTGACGCTGTTTGCGGCAGCCGCAATCACGACCGTCACGATAATCGCGATGATAATAGACAGCGCGCCCAGGATGGCGCCTGTGATTGAAGTCCCCTTCTTGGTGAACTTTCGGGTAACGCCGATGACACCAAAAATGAGTGCCAGAGGTCCAAGAATGAACGCAATGAATCCGACAACAGGAATGATGGAGAAGACGATGGCAACGATGCCAAGCACCAATGCGGCAGTGCCAAATCCATTACTTTTCAGGGGCTGGTTGTAGTCAGGGCTAGGTGCCTGGCCAACAGGAGGGGAATACGGAGTGCTCATGAGTTTCCTTAGTTGAAGCGAAGCGAAGATGCTGCCGCTGTGGACCCATTTTCAGGCGAAGAGACTCGTGAATGCACGTTCCCCCCAACGGCAACCTCAGTGTATTCAAAATGTAGGGATTACGTATGACAATTTGACCCAGCGGCCGCGATTGTGTCGAAGGAGCGACATATGAGTGCGTTCTGCGGCAGGGTTGGGGTCCTATTTACGGACTGTGTCCGGCGTAGAGTCTCTGTTTTGCAGCCGTCGGGATGCTGACGCACTAAATGGATGGAGGTAATACGCGCTAAATCTGTAGCTTCTCCGGCACACTAATAACGGCACAGAATTTCTTGGGGGATGCCGTCGTTCGACAGTGATTTGCCGCCCGGAGCCCTGAGCTGCACGATCACACCATCGAAAGGCGCCATCACCATGACCCAGTCCAACGCCGAACAGCCTGCGGAGCAGCCCGAACCCCACGCCCTCGGATCGGAACAGTCCGCCGCTCATGATTCAAATCAGCCTGCCTGGAATTCCACGGCTCAGATTGCGGCGCCGGAGGCGTCCCATTTGCAGTCATTCGATCCGCCACAGCTGCCAATGCCTCCCCAGCCACTAAGCTTTCCAGCCCCTGCTGCCCAGTACCAGCAACAGCCTCCTGCGGCTCCGCAATATCAGAACTACCCGCCCGCGCCCCCGCAGTACCAAGCGCCGGCGGCCCAGCAGCACTTCCCCGGGCAGTATCCGCAGATGTCGCAGCAACCTCCGATGCCGAACCCGGCGTACGGTTACCCTCAGCCGAAATCCAAGCTCGCTGCCGGGCTCCTGGGAATCTTCCTCGGAGGGCTGGGCATCCACCGTTTCTACCTGGGCTATACGACGATCGGCGTCATCCAGATTATCCTCACAGTTCTTCTGGGAATCTTCACGTTCGGGCTTGTTGGCCTCTGGGGTCTCATCGAGGGAATCATGATCCTCGCCGGCGCAAGCTATTTCCAGCGGGACGCCAACGGTATTCCGCTCCGCGAATAATCGATTCGACAGCCCCCGCAACCAGCGACCATTAGGGAGAACACCTTGTCCCAGATCATCCATGACCGGCAGGAGCAGCTTGAACAAATCAACGCCGGGCTGCTTCAGGGCGAAATCGTTTATGCCGTCTACGACTGCATCGGAGTTGGAACCGGATTCGTAGGAATCACCAACATGCGGGTCATCCTGCAGGACAAGGGTTTCGTCGGCAACAAACTCGCAATCGTCTCTGTCCCGTACAAGAACATCCGCTCCGTCTCGATGCTGTCCAACAAATCCATGCTGGGCCGCTTTGCGTCTTCATCCAGCATCGGCATCGACACTGGAGGGAGCATTAAGGAAGCTGACTTCCGTGGCGATGACAAAGCCAGGCATGCGCACGACCTGATTCTCTGGAATGTGTTGCAGTCCAAGTAAGCAACAAAGTAACAGGACGGCCGGATCAAGGCCGCCCTGTTGCTGCGTCCACGTCGATTGGTTATCCAAGCAGATCTCCTGAAAGGTGGGCCTCCACTGGAGCCGCCGGCTAACGGGCATGCGACGTTGCGGATGACGACGGTTGCGCCCTCGTTCTTACGGCAGCATGTCGGCGACTTCCATGGGCCTACAGCGGGGCTCGCCGGTAAGTGCGCAGCGTCCCCAGGCAGCCGACGATGTAGGCGGACTTGGTGGCGGTACGGCCATCATCATGGTGTAGCCGCACTCCTGGGCCACTTCCTCCACGCCCGGCATTACCTGCGAGGCGAGTGCATCCGACACCTTGGGCGCGAGGAGCCCGATGACCGAGGTCCGCCGGGTCTTCAGGGCACGTTGAATTGTCATTTTCAACAAGCTCGGATCAAGATCGACTCAGGACTGAGTCAAACTTCCCCTAAGATCGTCACAGTTTCGGTCCGACAGGCAGCCTGGGAAATACGCTTGGCATTGAAGCAAATGTCAAAGAAAAAGGTCCGGCCATTTGTCTGGCCTTTATCAATGGGGGAATATATGTCGCACTATGAGACCCTGCCGGGGCCAGCAGCATACGTTGGGTGGGGGAAGTAATGGCCCACGATCCGAACGTTCCGCCGTACCAGCCCAACCCTCAGCAGCCGCCTCAGCAGTTTGGACACTACCCTCCCCAGCACGCGTACGGGCCGCACGATCAGCCCCCGCCACAATTCCAGCAGGCGCCGTACTACCCTCAGATGCACAATGCTCCGCCCCAGCCTCCTCACCCGCAGGCTGCTACAGGGAACCCCAAAGGCCCCTTCGGTGTATCGTTCTGGATCGTCGCGGGCGTCCTCGCACTCCTTGTGCTGATTAACACCTTCACAGGGCGGGGTGAGGCGATCCTGATCATCCTTGGCGTCGCAGCCCTGCTCACTGGCCTCTACGCTCTCATTTTCAAGAAGAGGTCCTGGGCGGCCCTGCCGAACCGGACCATCGCGATTGCCGTGCTAGTTAGCGGTTGCGCTGCCCTGGTCCTGGGCGGTATCGCCGCCGGCGTTGACAGCGGGCGCGTTCGATCACCGGATCAGCCTGTTACGAGTGCCCAACTTGAAGCCGATGCTGTCAGCAAATTGAAGGCCAGAGAGGAGGCGCTCGTGAAATCTGAAGCAGACTCCTCGGCGAAGCTCCAGGCACGTGAAGCAGCTGTCAAGACAGCGGAAGAGGCCGTGAAGGCACGGGAGACGGCCGCCGGGGGAGCGGAGCTAGCCGCAGCGTCCAACTCCATCACGGAAGGGACATGGACCGTAGGCAAGGATATTGTCCCTGGGGACTACCGGACCACGAAAGCCGTTATGGACGGGTGCTCCTGGAAAATTACGCGGACCGGCAGTAACGGCAGTGACTACATAGACTACGACTACTTCGTAAAGGGCGGATTTCCTATGGTCACCCTTGTCGATGGCCAGACCTTCGAAACCGAGGCCTGCGGAAGCTGGGCCAAACAGTAGCAGCTCGAGGACGAGGCGCTGGATTGCGAAAATCGCCCTTGGCGGTTCGGCATTGTCCTCGGCGACCCACAATCCGGAGCAGGCGAGCTCGGTCGTGGCCTCGTGATCAGTCTGGTAGTCCTATCACCCGACCGCGTCACTACACTTCTTGGGGGAATCATGAACGACCAAAGCATCCCACCCACCCCTCCGCCCTACGCCGGCCAGCCGCAGCAGGCGAATGGTCAGGGCAACCCAGCCTACGTACAGCCTCCGCCTCAGCCGGGTTACGCCGGACAGCCTCCATACGGTTACGTCGGAGAGCCTGCCTATGAGCAGACGCCGCCGTCTCAGGTGCCCTACCCGGAGCAGCCGGCCTTCGGACGCAATCCGTACCCACCCCTGGCCTACCAGCAGCCCGGCCCTGCAGTCCCGAAGTCATCTGGCTACCGGCTTGCGTCAGGGATTGTGGGTATCGCCATGTGTCTGGCTGTTTTTCTCCTTCCTCCTCGGCGTCTCTCTGGGGCAGGGTGCGGTGCTCATACTGACCTTGATTGGGTGCTTCGGATCGATAGCATCCGGCATCGTGCTCGTTGCAAAGCAGCGTGACAGAGGGCGGGGAGCACCTATAACCATGATCAGCGTCGCCGGAGCCTCGCTGATCGTCTCCTTCACAGGGTTCGCGCAGTTCCTCGTGACGTTCATGTTTGCACTGCCGATATTCGTCGTCATGGGCATCGGGCTCGCTCGCGAGGCGCGCGCCGCTGACAGGAACCGGTGAACGTGGTGTGCGGCGGGACAAACGGCAGTTAGCCGCGGTTCTTTTAGCGCCTACCCTCGGGTTCCTTGACCGGCCGCGGCTGCTGCCAGAAGGACTCGCGCGGGCCCAGCGGGTAGGCCGCCGTCTTTTCCGGCATATGCGACCACCAGTGCAGCGATGACCGGGAGGGCCGTGGCGGCCGGGACCAGCAGCGGGCTGGTGAAAGGCCGCTTCTCTGTTATCTATTGAGCTGTTGCCGGCTGGCTAAGCTTTCCACGCCCCCATAGCCAGGAACGAAAGGGACGGTCTGACCTTGCGGTCAGACCGTCCCTTATTCAGTGCCTTTTGCGTCCTAGAACCGTAGTTCTTGCAGTTATCCCTGTGGTAAGCAGTAGCAACCCGATCAAGGTCCACAGTGCGGCTGACCCGCTACCCGTAGCTGCAAGGCGTTCCTCCGCAGGAGGCTTTGAAGGGACTGCAGCCGGGTTTATTGGCACGTCGGTTTCCCCCGAATTGGATGAGTCCGTCCCGGGCGATACCGCGAAGGAAGCCCAGCCAATGACAGAACTGTTAATGTCCTGGATGACCAACCTGTGGCTGCCAGCATCTAGGTCACTTGGAAGACGTACTGCAATCTCGCCCTGTCCGTCGGACAAGAACCAACCCATTTGCCGCGGAGTTGAGTAGAGGGTAACGAAGTACCAACTGCCGGCATCAAGTCCACGCACTCGCTGGTCGGCGGCAGCCGCAAGCGAGCTTTCCGATAGTTGAAGAACATCAAGGTCCGGCGTCAACACGTCATCGCCCACGATGGCCGGCACGAATGACGGCATCTGCCATGTAGCGCTTGTGAACGTGGTGGTCCATTCGGTGGTGCCGGTCAGGACGTAGTCGGTCTTTGCCTTCGCGGTCACCGTGATGGTCCCGGTGCCGGGGTGAGTGCCGGCAGTAACACCAGATCCGTTGATCTGGTAGTCGACACCGTCGGTGGCCGGGATGGTGTAGGTGTCCTGGCCGGTGCCGTCGTTGTCGGTGAACACGACCGGTGCCGGGGTGGCCTGGTAGGGGGTGGCCGTGAACGTGGTGGTCCATTCGGTGGTGCCGGTCAGGACGTAGTCGGTGCGGGCCTTGGCGGTGACCGTGATGGTCCCGGTGCCGGGGTGAGTGCCGGCAGTAACAACAGATCCGTTGTTCTGGTAGTCGACGCCGTCGGTGGCCGGGATGGTGTAGGTGTCCTGGCCGGTGCCGTCGTTGTCGGTGAACACGACCGGTGCCGGGGTGGCCTGGTAGGGGGTGGCCTTGAACGTGGTGGTCCATTCGGTGGTGCCGGTCAGGACGTAGTCCGTCCGTGCCTTGGCGGTGACCGTGATGGTGCCGGTGCCCGGGTAGGTGCCGGCCTGGACGGTCTTGCCACCGTTCTGGTAGTCGACGCCGTCGGTGGCCGGGATGGTGTAGGTGTCCTGGCTGGTGCCGTCGTTGTCGGTGAACACGACCGGTGCCGGGGTGGCCTGGTAGGGGGTGGCCTTGAACGTGGTGGTCCATTCGGTGGTGCCGGTCAGGACGTAGTCCGTCCGTGCCTTGGCGGTGACCGTGATGGTGCCGGTGGCCGGGTAGGTGCCGGCCTGGACGGTCTTGCCACCGTTCTGGTAGTCGACGCCGTCGGTGGCCGGGATGGTGTAGGTGTCCTGGCCGGTGCCGTCGTTGTCGGTGAACACGACCGGTGCCGGGGTGGCCTGGTAGGGGGTGGCCGTGAACGTGGTGGTCCATTCGGTGGTGCCGGTCAGGACGTAGTCGGTCTTTGCCTTGGCGGTGACCGTGGTGGTGCCGGTGCCCGGGTAGGTGCCGGCCTGGACGGTCTTGCCACCGTTCTGGTAGTCGACGCCGTCGGTGGCCGGGATGGTGTAGGTGTCCTGGCCGGTGCCGTCGTTGTCGGTGAACACGACCGGTGCCGGGGTGGCCTGGTAGGGGGTGGCCGTGAACGTGGTGGTCCATTCGGTGGTGCCGGTCAGGACGTAGTCGGTGCGGGCCTTGGCGGTGACCGTGATGGTCCCGGTGCCGGGGTGAGTGCCGGCAGTAACAACAGATCCGTTGTTCTGGTAGTCGACGCCGTCGGTGGCCGGGATGGTGTAGGTGTCCTGGCCGGTGCCGTCGTTGTCGGTGAACACGACCGGTGCCGGGGTGGCCTGGTAGGGGGTGGCCTTGAACGTGGTGGTCCATTCGGTGGTGCCGGTCAGGACGTAGTCCGTCCGTGCCTTGGCGGTGACCGTGATGGTGCCGGTGCCCGGGTAGGTGCCGGCCTGGACGGTCTTGCCACCGTTCTGGTAGTCGACGCCGTCGGTGGCCGGGATGGTGTAGGTGTCCTGGCTGGTGCCGTCGTTGTCGGTGAACACGACCGGTGCCGGGGTGGCCTGGTAGGGGGTGGCCTTGAACGTGGTGGTCCATTCGGTGGTGCCGGTCAGGACGTAGTCCGTCCGTGCCTTGGCGGTGACCGTGATGGTGCCGGTGGCCGGGTAGGTGCCGGCCTGGACGGTCTTGCCACCGTTCTGGTAGTCGACGCCGTCGGTGGCCGGGATGGTGTAGGTGTCCTGGCCGGTGCCGTCGTTGTCGGTGAACACGACCGGTGCCGGGGTGGCCTGGTAGGGGGTGGCCGTGAACGTGGTGGTCCATTCGGTGGTGCCGGTCAGGACGTAGTCCGTCCGTGCCTTGGCGGTGACCGTGGTGGTGCCGGTGCCCGGGTAGGTGCCGGCCTGGACGGTCTTGCCACCGTTCTGGTAGTCGACGCCGTCGGTGGCCGGGATGGTGTAGGTGTCCTGGCCGGTGCCGTCGTTGTCGGTGAACACGACCGGTGCCGGGGTGGCCTGGTAGGGGGTGGCCGTGAAGGTGGTGGTCCATTCGGTGGTGCCGGTCAGGACGTAGTCCGTCCGTGCCTTGGCGGTGACCGTGGTGGTGCCGGTGCCCGGGTAGGTGCCGGCCTGGACGGTCTTGCCACCGTTCTGGTAGTCGACGCCGTCGGTGGCCGGGATGGTGTAGGTGTCCTGGCTGGTGCCGTCGTTGTCGGTGAACACGACCGGTGCCGGGGTGGCCTGGTAGGGGGTGGCCTTGAACGTGGTGGTCCATTCGGTGGTGCCGGTCAGGACGTAGTCCGTCCGTGCCTTGGCGGTGACCGTGATGGTGCCGGTGCCCGGGTAGGTGCCGGCCTGGACGGTCTTGCCACCGTTCTGGTAGTCGACGCCGCCGGTGGCCGGGATGGTGTAGGTGTCCTGGCCGGTGCCGTCGTTGTCGGTGAACACGACCGGTGCCGGGGTGACGAGAAGACCCACGGTGAAGTTGGTGGCGGGGAGGTCGAGGGTTGCGTGTTCCGGTTCTTGGAGGCCGGTTGGGAAGCGTGACTGGGATCCGTCAGGGTAGTAGTTGACGTAGCCATTTGCGCTGAAAACGGAAGCGTACTCCAAGACCAGTGGGCCAGCCGCCCACGTTGAGTCGACATTGGCGGTGGCTGTTCCTGAGAGGGCTGGGTTTTGGTAGTCATCCCATCTGACCTGATGATCCCGGCCGAGGGAGTCTCGGTAGCCAAAGACTGCAGCGTGAATAGGGTCGCCTGCAGTTTGCCAATCGATGGAGGCGACGTCTCCAACCGAAGCAGCAGCCGGACTTGTCCGCGTCACCTTCATCAATGAAGGAGGGACAGAGGAGTCGGATGGGTTCACCACGGTGAAGTTGGTGGCGGGGAGGTCGAGGGTTGCGTGTTCCGGTTCTTGGAGGCCGGTTGGGAAGCGTGACTGGGATCCGTCAGGGTAGTAGTTGACGTAGCCATTTGCACTGAAAACGGAAGCGTACTCCAAGACCAGTGGGCCAGCCGCCCACGTTGAGTCGACGTTGGCGGTGGCTTTTCCTGAGAGGGCTGGGTTTTGGTAGTCATCCCATCTGACCTGATGATCCCGGCCGAGGGAGTCTCGGTAGCCAAAGACTGCAGCGTGAATAGGGTCGCCTGCAGTTTGCCAATCGATGGAGGCGACGTCTCCAACCGAAGCAGCAGCCGGACTTGTCCGCGTCACCTTCATCAATGAAGGAGGGACAGAGGAGTCGGATGGGTTCACCACGGTGAAGTTGGTGGCGGGGAGGTCGAGGGTTGCGTGTTCCGGTTCTTGGAGGCCGGTTGGGAAGCGTGACTGGGATCCGTCAGGGTAGTAGTTGACGTAGCCATTTGCACTGAAAACGGAAGCGTACTCCAAGACCAGTGGGCCAGCCGCCCACGTTGAGTCGACGTTGGCGGTGGCTTTTCCTGAGAGGGCTGGGTTTTGGTAGTCATCCCATCTGACCTGATGATCCCGGCCGAGGGAGTCTCGGTAGCCAAAGACTGCAGCGTGAATAGGGTCGCCTGCAGTTTGCCAATCGATGGAGGCGACGTCTCCAACCGAAGCAGCAGCCGGACTTGTCCGCGTCACCTTCATCAATGAAGGAGGGATTGAAGTGTCAGCATGCGCGACCCAGGGAATGGATATGGTCGATATAACGCCCACGGCAGTGATAAAAATAATTAGCAGCGATCTAAAGCGCGCAGGCATAGACGACAAGCGTTCCCCCATGTGTTTTAAGTTACTGGGAAACTATATATTGCGTTGCGCGTCCCAATCTAAACTGCGCTCTTCCGGTGCTAGCAGCTGCAGGCAACGATCCCATGTATTGATTTAGCGGGGGTTTGATTGTGCCGGCCTGTGTTTGCAACGTCTAGGGCCGTTCCCTAACTGGACGTACTCCGCCAGCCTTCGTTAGCCAGGGGATGGCTAACCCCTCCGTCACTGCCAGGATGTGATTAGGCAGGTGTGTTCCCTGAGTCGAGAGTAAGCCCCATAAACATCGTCCGGTGCAGGATGTCTGGGGTTACCCGCAAATCGTGGACAGTTGATCAGGCGGCTTGTGCCGGCTGAAGTTTATTGCTGGTGAGGAATTGTTCGTGTTCCACCGGCGTGATGTAACCCAGGGCTGAGTGAAGCCGGGAGCGGTTGTAGAACTCCTCGATCCAGCGTCCTGTTTCCCGGATCGCGTCCTGCCTGTTTGCCCACCGGCGCCGGTCGTAAAACTCGGTTTTCAGGGTCGACCAGAAGGACTCCTGCATCGCGTTGTCCCAGCACACGCCGGTCCGCCCGACGGACTGCCTGATGCCCAGTCCAGAGCAGACGTCGTTGAGCTGGGCGGAGGTGTACTGGGTGCCGCGGTCTGCATGGAACACGACCCCGGCCGGGCCGCCGCCGCGCAGGACGTAGGCCATGCGCAGCGCCCGCTCCACCAGGCTGGTGGTTTGGGTGGAGTCCATCGCCCACCCAATCACACGCCGGGAGCAGGCATCCCTGACAGCACACAAATACACCCACCCTTCACCGGTGCGCAGGTACGTAATGTCCGAGATCCAGACAGCATCCAAAGCCCCGGTGTCCCACTTTCTGGCCACCAGATCAGGGATCGAATGCACCCGCGCCTCACCGATCGGGGCTACCGGCCGGAACCGCCGCGGCGAGATCCCTTCCAGGCCTTGCCGGCGCATCGAGGCGGCCACGGTCTTCCGGTCAACGCCGGTCCCGTTCCTGGCCAACGCGGCCTGCACCCTGGGCGCCCCGTAGATCCCGGTCGAATCCCGGTGCACCCGCCGGACCTTCGCATCCAGTTGCGCCCGCAGCACGGTCCGCTCCGACTCCTCGGAGCTTCGTCGGCGCCAGGCGTAGAACCCGGACCGGGACACACGCAAAAGCCGGGCCATCCGCTGGACCGGGTAGTTAGCCTTCTCGGCCTCCATCAGCTCGAAGCATTCCGATTCTGCTGCTTGGAAGCGAAGAAGGCTGCGGCTTTTCCCAGGAACTCGTTATCCATCCGCAGCTGCGCGTTCTCCCTGCGCAAACGCTCCAGCTCAGACTTCTCCGTCTCAGCCGCAGCGAACTCCTCGGGAGCCTCCAGGCGGGCCCGTTCCTGAGCCACCCACCGGCCCAGCAACTGCTCACCCAGACCCAGCTCCCGGGCCACCGGCGCGACCGGCCGGCCCGTATCGATGACAAGGCGCGCAGCCTCCCGCCGATACTCGGGAGTGAATTTACGTCGTGTCGTGCTCACAAGAACACCTTCCCGCAGAATCCCAGGATCCCGCTACTTCAGGTGTCCACCAACAGAGGTTAACCCCATGTCCACGTGCTTCCGCGAGAGCTCCACCGCCTCCTCAACATTGCGGGCGCGGAGGGCTGCCACCAAGGCGATATGGTCCTGGTTGGATTTGTGCAGCTTCTCGATGGGGTAGGGGATGAAGTAGTCGTACAGCTCGGCAAGGGTCTCGTGGTAGACGTCGACGGCGGTGTTCAGACACGACGCCGTGCCCACCAGTTGATGGAACTGCTCGTCCATCCGGTGGTAGTAGGACCAGTCGGACGACCCGGCCATCTCCTGCGTCAGCCGCTCCAGCTCATCCAGCTGCTCAGACGTGGCGTTGACCGCCGCATAGTGCGTCACGGCGCATTCGAACAGCAGTCGCCGGTCCACCAGCCGGTTCACGGCTTGGGATTCTGCCGGTGACGCGGAAAGCGACTTCAAAATCTCCGTGGGCGGCGAGTCCGCCACAAACGTTCCGCCTGCCCGCCCGCGCCGGCGGACCACCACGCCCAGCTCGGCCAGGCTCGCCAGCGCGCGGCGAGCGGTAATCGGGCTAACCGAAAGGCCCAGCGCCACATCCTCCTGGTCGGGCAGCCGCTCGCCCGGCTTCAAGAGCCCCAGCGAAATGGCCATCCCGATCTGCATCCGGACCGCGTCCATCGCGCTGCGCCGCTCCATCCCAGGCATCCTGCCCGCCCCAAGGCGCTGGGACTCGGCAGTGTCCTCCAGCTGATCCGTCATAGCCGCTACTCTACGGCCCACGCCGGCCCTCTTCCCTTTATTGGGTCATTCTGATCTAATATAACCCGGATCACACCACACAGCGGAGAAAAACCATGCAACGCATCCTTCCCCTCGTCGCTGCCTAGGCAAGGCCCCGGCTCATCGGCGAACCCGTCTCGGCCTTCGCGGACGAGGTCAAAGCAGCCCTCGAAGCCCAGCCGCACAGCAAGCTCGTCGTCTTCCCCGAGCTCCACCTCTTCGCCGACCAAAACCCGGACCTGCAGCGCACGGAAATGCTCCAGGCAAGTGCCGAGCCGCTGGACGGGCCAAGAGTCACAGAGCTCAAACGGCTCGCCAAAGACCTCAACATCTGGCTGGTCCCCGGCAGCGTCTGCGAACACGGCCCGGAAGGGCAGCTGTTCAACACCCAGCTGGTCCTGTCCCCGGACGGGGAGCTGGCCGGCTACTACCGGAAGATCTTCCCCTGGCGCCCGTTCGAGCCCTACGACCCCGGCGACAAGTTCACCACCGTGGACCTGCCCGGCATCGGCAAAGTAGGACTGAACATCTGCTACGACGCCTGGTACCCCGAGGTATCCCGCCAGCTCGCTTGGATGGGTGCCGAAGTCGTCATCAACGTCGTCAAAACCACCACCCCCGACCGCAAACAGGAACTGATCCTCGCGAGGGCCAACGCGATCGTTAACCAGGTCTTCATGGTCAGCGTCAACTGCGCCGGCCCCACCGGAAAGGGCCAAAGCATCATCGTGGGCCCGGAGGGCAACACCCTCGCCGAGGCTCCGGACGATCAACCGCAGTTGCTCACCTCTGAACTGGACCTGGCCGCCGTCGAACCTGTCCGCACGCACGGCACGGAGACCTCAACCGCCCCTGGTCGCAGTTCCGCGAGGGGGAGCCCGCCGTCGAACTTTCCGTCTACCAAGGCCGGATCAACCCGGCCACCTGGACACCGCCGTCCTACAAGCCCTAAGGAACCACCGTGGCAACAACCCTCACCCCCACGCTGAAACTGCCCTCGCTGGTCCTGTTCGGCCTGGCGTATCTCACCCCGCTGATCGTCCTGGGGATCTTCGGGATCATCGCCGAAGCCACCGGCGGCGCCCCGCCCGCCGCCTACCTGGTGGCGCTGATCGCCATGCTGTTCACCGCGCACAGCTAGGGCCGGATGGCCATCGCCTACCCCGTGGCCGGCTCCGCGTACACCTATGTGCGCCGGTCCATCGATCCCCGGGTGGGCTTCCTGGTGGGCTGGGCCATCCTGCTGGACTACCTCTTCTTGCCCATGGTCATCTGGCTCATCGGCGGCTCGTACCTGAGCGCGCAGTTCCCCGGCATCCCCATCGGGCTCTGGATCGTGGGCTTCATCGTGATCACCACGCTACTGAACATCCTGGGCATCAAGGTGGCGGACAAGGCCAACTACGTGCTGATGGCGTTCCAGCTGCTGGTCATCGTGTTCTTCGTGGCGCTGTCCATCGGCAACGTGGTGTCCACCTCCGGCGCCGGGGGACTGGTGAGCAGCCAGCCGTTCGTCAATGACACCGCCAGCTTCGCCACCATCTCCGCCGGAGCGGCCATCGCCGCCTACTCCTTCCTGGGGTTCGACGCCGTCACCACCCTCACCGAGGAGACCGTCAACCCGCGCAAGACCATGCCGCGCGCCATCATGCTCGTGGCGCTGATCGGCGGCGGCATCTTCGTGGCGGTGTCCTACGTGACCCAGCTGGTCCACCCCGCGGCGTGTTCGAGGACTCGGCCTCGGCGGCCAGCTCCATCGCCCTGCAGATCGGCGGGCAGCTGTTCGGCGCCGTGTTCCTGGCCGGCCTGGTGGTGGCGCAGTTCGCCTCCGGTCTGGCCGCGCAGGCCAGCGCCTCCCGCCTGATGTACGCGATGGGCCGCGACTCGGTCCTGCCCAAGGCGGTCTTCGGCAAGCTCAGCGAGAAGTTCCATACCCCGGTGGTGAACCTGGTGGTCACTGGGATCGTGGGCCTGATGGCGATCTTCCTGGACGTGGCCACGTCGACGTCGTTCATCAACTTCGGTGCCTTCACGGCCTTTACGCTGGTGAACGTCGCGGTGGTGTTCCACTATGTGCGCCAGCGCCGGGCCGGGCAGCAGCTGAACCCGGTGTCTCACGTGGTGGTCCCGGTGATCGGCGCCATCATCTGCGCCTACCTGCTCTCCCAGCTGGACAGCAACGCCATTACGCTGGGGGTGTCCTGGCTGGTGCTGGGTGTGATTGTTCTGGCCCTGATCACCAAGGGTTTCAAGGCCTCGCCGCCGGAGATGACGGCCACGGAGAAGGCGACGGTCGAGGCGGCCGCCTGAGCTTGGTTGCAGTTGGGCCCGCCGGGCCGAGGGAAGGAACTCTTGTGAGGATTGCGCTGGGGCAGCTGGAGTCGGGTGCCGACATCCGGGCCAACCTCGTCGCGATCGACGGGTTCGCCGCGGAGGCAGCGCGCGACGGCGCCGCGCTGGTCGCCTTCCCGGAGTACGCCACCTACGAGAAAAAGAAAGTGGACGCGACGTTCCCGGCCGTGGCCGAGCCGCTGGACGGGCCTGTCTGCCAGGCACTCGCCGCCATCGCCCGCCGGCGCCGCATCGCGCTGGTGGCGGGCGTGGTGGAGTCCTCGGACGAACCGGGCAAGGCGTACAACACGCTGGTGGCGTTCGGGCCCGACGGCGGCCGGCTGGCTTTCTACCGGAAGATCCACCTGTTCGACGCGCAGGGCTTCGGGGAGTCCACGTTTATCAAGCCGGGCCAGTCCACTGAGCCGGTAGTTTTCAAGCACGGGGGAGTGCGGTTCGGGCTGATGACCTGCTACGACCTCCGCTTCCCGGAGCTGGCCAGGTCACTGGCCGACGCCGGCGCGCAGGTTCTGCTGGTGTGCTCGTCCTGGGTGCCGGGGGAGCACAAGACGGAACAGTGGCTGGCGCTGAACACGGCAAGGGCGATAGAGAACAGCGTGTACGTGGCGGGGGTGTGCCAGGCGCCTCCGGTCTCGGTGGGGCGGAGCGTGCTGGTGGATCCGATGGGCGTTGTTGAGGTGGACTTTGGGTTGGAGCCCGGTGTGCGGACGGTGGAGGTTTCGCGGGAGGCGGTGGAGCGGGTGCGGGAGTCGTTTCCCATGTTCCGACAGCGGCGGCTGTAGAGCGCGAGCTTAGTTCTGGTTGCCGATGACTAGAGGAGCTTGGCAAGGAACGTCCGCCAACTCTAGCCATCCGTTCTGGTTTGACGAGTCCATGTGTCTCCATCCCAGTAGGCCAGCACCCCTAGGTTAGACGCTGCGATCCAACCTGCCGGGAAACCATTTGTGCCGTCGACGGAGGTGGCGCCGCTACAGGCGTGACCTGCTCCCTTGCCAGTGCCACCTGGACGGAACATGAGTGTGTCCACCTTGTCCCATTCCACTAGCGCGGTTGCCACTGCCTCGTTGTACTAGCCAGTAGCAGGACCGCGACCGAAAATATGTCGAAAGACTTCCGGTTCGACCGCTGTCACCAACCTTACCGAGGAATTCATCAATTCCACCGAGGAAACCATCAAATTCCGGACCTGCCGTGCCATGATGCTGATGGCCCTCATCGACGGCGGCATCTTCGTGGCGGGTCCTACATGACCAAGTTGGTCCACCCCGGCGTGTTCGAGGACTCGGCGTCCGCAGCCGGCGCCATCGCACTGCAGATCGGCGGGCGATTGTTCGGCGCCGTGTTTCTGGCAGGCCTTGGTTCAAGGTCACCTGAATCTCGGCAGGGTAACTTGTTGTGCCCACCCTGACTGCATACGCGTAAAATCCTGGCAATGAAAGATGTCGCGCTTTATTACCCTAAAATGACCTTTCCTCCGACCGGTTGGCTCAGCAGAACGCTTCTCTACTGGGACGAAGTGGCGACAATAGTGCCGGAGGCAGTTCAGGCGGCTGTCAGGGATGACCCCTACATGGCGGAACTGATTGATCTTGGCTTGCTTCGGATGGTAGACCCTGCGCCAACCCTATTAGACGACCAAGTTCAAAGTCAGGTGCAGAAAGCCTTCTCTGCGCTTCAAAGCGCCCCTATCGAAGAAGACCGTGCCGGCTACCAAGGTATGCGCAGCATGCGCGCTGAGAAGCTACTCTACTCAGTTCGTAGACAACTCGAAGAGCAAGGCCAAGCTTGGAGTCATGATAATGAGTCGGGTTGGCTTCGAGTACCTAGCAGCCTTGCTAGATGGTACATGCCACTGATGGCCGGCCTGATGGCGTCAAGTCTTAGTGCCGATGGCTCGATAAGCTACAAACCAATCACCGATGATCGGCGTTTTATCCAGGCCTCTAATACTGAGAGTGTATCTACCGAACGGAAACACTTCATATATCGGTCAATACATGAAGTTTTACCGGGCCCTAGTATCTCTATCCCGCCTCGCGAAATTGTAGAATTCAAAAACCAATATAGCTCTGAATTGCGCAGGCTAAGAGGCTGGATCGATGATCAGTTTCTATCATCGGTGAATATTCCCTGGACAGAAAATGATCTTTGGGAAAGGCGCATGCGCGAACGAGTTGCAGAGCAGGTCGAATTTCTCCGCGAGGGCATGAACCGACGACGATGGCCAAAAGTTTTAGTCGGCACTGTTGGTGCACTCTTCGGCAACGGGATGGGCATTGCTAATAGTAGTGTCTCAAGCGACAGCATGCTCGAGCTTGGTTTGGGATTGGGCTCCGCTACAATAGCTGCCGCCACTAGCATGCCCGCAGTCGTTGAGTCCGCCCGCCGTCCCCGCTATGATCCCCGCGCCCCACTTGCATATGCTGCGCTGACAACTACCTTGCGTCGATAGAGGCACAAATAAAGGCCAATTGACATGAATTAATTGCTATCGAGATACTGCATCTAGTTGGTGAAGTGAGCACATCGACTGCTTCCGGGCTGCGATCGGCTACTATTTGTCGCCGGATTTGTCAGTAATAGTGAGCACGCGACGCGCTGGTCGCCTTCCCCGAGTACACCGCCTACGAGAAAACGAAGGTGGACGCGACGTTCCCTCAGGTGGCCAAGCCGCTGGGATTATCAAGGGGCAGCTTGTGATTGCATGCAAATCACTACGATAGTTTTTGCCGGAGGTATACACCCGTTTAGTTCGCACCTCGGCCGCTGAGTTGAGCCTGACGAGGCGGCCAGTACCGCCCCCAGGGGGAGTTTCTGCCTATCAAAAGCGGGATGCTAGGGTTTCTGTAGGTAGCCAAGGTCTGTAGCTGGAGAAGTGTTGTAGCGCAAGCGTCCAGCCAGTCGCGGTTCATTGTGTCCTTTGATTCGAATTAAATGATTCGTGCGGCCTTGTTGTCGTCATGGCCGCTAGTGCGAGTCCTGTTTAGGAAGGCATATGACACCCGAACAGATGAGCGCCCTATTGACCTCCGTAGCTGCCTTGCTAGGTGCCATACTTTGGCCGGTGCTTGTGTTTGTTCTTGTCATCACGTTCAAGTCAGAGTTCCGCAAGCTCTTAAAGTCTGATGATGTAACCTTCAAAGCGGCTGGGTTAGAGGCTTCTTTTCAGCGCAAACGGGTGGAAGCCGCGGTAGCCCTTGGTGCCGCAACAGCCAAGTCGGCCGCAGGTCAAACGCCTGAGGCGGCAACAAGCCCAGCCCTGCTTGCCGATGCTCTTGCTCAAGCGCTTCCTGATGAGCGAACACAGAGGCTTCTTCAAGGTTCCGTTGTCCTTTGGGTGGATGATCGGCCTGAAAATAACGTCTATGAGCGACAAGCGCTTGAAGCCTTGGAGGTCACGATTGATTTGGCAAAGTCCACGGAGCAAGCACTTGCACTAGTACGGCGGCAATCATACAACCTGATAATCTCCGACATGGGCCGCCCCCCAGACAATCGGGCTGGTTACACCTTGCTCGACAAATTACGGGCGTCTGGTGATCACACTCCATTCCTCATTTACGCGGGATCCCGCCGCCCAGAGCATATTCAAGAGGCTCGTGATCATGGCGCCTTGGGGGCTACAAATCGTCCACAAGAGTTGATTCTTATGGCCGTAGCGGCTTTGGGCTCTCATCCAACTAAAGAATATGGCTGGGGGAGCCCGGACGGGAGAAAGTGATCACGCTTTTGCAATTGCTGGGTAGTCAGGTTGTCCAACACCTAACAACACCGCACTTGGCTGTAGGAGGCTCTGGTCCTCTTTAGGCCCCGTTGCCGAAATGAAGGTAGATCACTGCTCGGCAGAGGGTGAGCCGCGGTCAGGCATCCTGAGGATTAGGCAAAGTAAAGCGATCGGGTGTCGAGGAAAGATTAGCTACGGCTACCATCTCCGCCGGCGCCGCCAACTCCGCGTACTCGTGCCTGGGGTCCGACGCCGTCACCACCCTCACGGAGGAAACCATCTACCCGCTCCGGACCGTGCAGCGCGCCATCATGCTGGTGGCCCTGATCGGACGTGGCTACGTCGGTGTCCTACGTGGTGGTCCCGGTGATCGGCGCCGTCATCTGCGCCTACCTGCTCTTCCGGCTGGCTTTCTACCGGAAGATCCAGCTTTTCGACGCGCAGGGCTTCGGCGAGTCGACGTTCATCAAGCCGGGACCGTCCACTGACCCGGTGGTGTTCGAACACGGGGGAGCGCGGTTCGGGCTGATGACCTGCTACGACCTGCGGTTCCCGGAGCTGGCCAGGTCACTGGCAGACGCCGGCGCGCAGAGGTCCTGCTGGTCTGCTCGTCCTGGGAGCCGGGGGAGTACAAGACGGAGCAGTGGCTGGCTTTGAACGCCGCGCGGGCGAGCTTTGTCCAGTGCTCATCATATCAGTTCTAGTATTTGGCACATTTTTGGGTCTGAAGTGAACAGCCCAAAGCAAAGGATGCCAAATGTAAACCACCAGCCAAGCCATTGTCCCGAGCGTGGTCTTTGTTTACTTTTGCTCAAATTCGCCGCCTTCCTAATAAGGAGGACGCACCCCGGATGTCTGTAGCGTTTACCAGAAGCCGAGAGTGCTTCAGGGCATGCGGGGCCCGTTACCTAAGCCTGATTGTTCTTAAAAGCGCCGTCGCTAGTTGAAGGTGGTTCATAAGGAAGGCCATTCAAACGACAAGCTTCATAGGAAACCCATTTGCCTTTGGTTGGTTCAACGGCAAAGGACGCCCGTCTGAAATTATAGTTTCTGTCCGCCCGGGCTGAAACGTGCATTGTGTCCATGAATGAGTTGTAAATGAACCCAGGACGTTCTTCATAGAAGATGTCAAAGCGCACATAATCATGGAAAGCGGCGCCGCTAAAATCGGACTTTCCGAATACTGTACGTGCAAAGGATGTTCGCCCAAGAAAAACGGCGCGTTGGAACGAAACATTGTTACTGCTTCCTCCATGAAACATGGTGGGCCCACGGAATACAGTCCTCTTAAAGGAAGCCCTTCGAATCACTGCATCTTCCATTATGAAGTCATTGAGTTCAGCACGATCAAGATCAAGGTCAGTGTCGGGCCAAGAAGGTTTCCCCTCTGCATCTTTCTTAAATCCCTCCGCGATCAGACGCTGTACCGTCCGACGCACTTCCCCATCTGCCGGATCATCAATATCAGCATCGGCCGTGTTGCTGCTTGTCATCTTCAAGTGAGGGAGGCGGAGATAGGCGCATAGTACATCGACACACGACTGCCGCTGCTCTGTCCAGTCTGTAGCAAGGTGTGCCATGGCGTTGACACCGGCAAGGCGGACTGCAGCTGAATCATGTCCAATCTGCTCAGCAGCGGACACATACCGCGCACGCAATTCTCGCTCTTGGTCATATTGCCGACGGCTGTGCTCAGTGTCGAAGGCCAGAGCATAGGTGCGGTACGCGTCTACAACTCGCTGCTGGTCCGCGTGCAGTTGCTGTTCCTTCAAGCGAAGGCTTCGGAGCGCCACAAAGACTGCACCGGCGGCAGTGGGAACCCCAATCAGAGTAACGGCGGTGCGTGCCGCTTCGGCTGGGGGTATTTCTAGATGTTCCTTGACAACGATGAAGACCACCACCCCAAGCCCGCCAGCAAGAAGCACAGCCAGGATCACACCGACAACTAGAGTCCACAGCTTCCCAGGCTTTGGGTCGGGGCGGTCCTGGGGTCCAGGCCGCTGCATGTCAAGACGTGGGGTAACCGGGGGCGAGGTCATAGCTTCCTTCTGCTCAATCGCAGCAGGGCAACGACTGCGAACTTCTCAAAGCCATTCTCCCAGGCCGAAAGCACCCACCGGCCGTGCCAGGTGCGTGCTTTCCCGATGAGTTTCCTGTTCGGTGCCGTGTTCCTGGCCGGCCTGGTGGTGGCGCAGTTCGTCTCCAGCCTCGCCACGCAGGCCAGCGCCTCCCGCCTGCTATCGGTCTTGGGCCGCGACTCCGTCCTGCCCAAGGCGGTCTTCGGCCGGCTCAGCGAGAGGTTCACACCCCGGTGGCGAACCTGGTGGTCACGGGCCTCGTGGGCTGGTCGCGGTCTTCTTGGACGTCGCGACGTCGACGTGGCAGGGGTGTGCCAGGCCCCGCCGGTGTCTGCGGGGCGGAGCGTGCTGGTGGTCCCGATGGGTGTCGTTGAGGCCGGCCTTGGGCTCGGGCCCTGTGTACGGACGATGGAGGTCTCGGTGGAGACGGTGGACCGGGTGCGGGAGTCGTTCCCTATGTTCCGGCAGCGGCGGATAGGAACTTTCATCGACCTAACCTGACGGGTCACACCCTCTCAACTCCTGCAAGCTCCAGGCGCGCACGCATTTCGGCCCCAAAGTCAGGGTCGACATAGACGCAGTAAGCATAGTGTCCCCATATAAAGCTCATGAATTCCTGATCAGAGGAAAACCCTCTATGAATCCCGTGGTCGGCGAGTCCATTTTTCTCAAGGCCGTATAAATGGGCACGTATCGAATTCTTGTAGTTTCGGTTAAGCCATACAGAATCCTGACCGACGCAGAGGCCAAGAACCCTATGCTCTTGGCCGGAACGAGTAACCCGAGTTTTGCGCTCATTCATTGTAAAACCAGAAACGTGTATGGCACCCTTAAGATCTCGTAGGATGGAATTGCATTCGCTCCGACTTACGGCGTGGCCCGTTGAAAAGGTAATATCGTCCGCATATCGGGTGATGACTCCGCCCCACCTCGTGGCCACCTCTCCCAACAACTGATCTAAACCAATGCAGACAAGGTTGGAAAGCTTGCCGCTTGTCGAAGCCCCCTGTGGAAGCCGCCCCGACTTCAGAAGCTCGTAGACCACCCCTTTCTCGTCGGGTCCGCGGAGAGTCACCTCGTGGCCGACCGACGAAATCAAGGACATCTCGAATGCTAGCAATTTGGGATAGCCGAAACCGACAAAAGTTTTGTACATTGCACTCGAGCTTATGGAGCCGAAGAAATCGGCGAGGTCGAGTTGAATCATGGTCTTGGCGCCTACATGGCGACGAGCCGCTTCCAGCGTGTTCCGACGGGATTCATAGGCATATGACAAATCAGAGGTTGGCCTTTTGGGGAGACAATTTTCCAGAATAGCCAGTTGCAGAGATTTGAGGTGGGCTGAGGGCGCATGAATAGTTCTAAACCCCTTCCCGGAGTGCTTTTTAAGTTTCCTAGCTGAATAGTGCGCACGATGGTTGAAGATAATATCGCGAGCAGCCTCATACGGCACCTTGGCCACCGTGCAAAGGTGCGTAAGAGTGTACAGCGGTATAACGTGTGAGGATCGAGTAAGGCGATCAATTTCTCGAATTTCTCGCAATAACTGTGGCGAGCCTCCTCGAGCGAAAAGCGCAGTGCTGTAGGCGTGAGGCGAGGCGATTCCTACCATTGATTTCCCTCATGCCGGAGAAATTCAGATTGAATTTCGTAGGCCTTGATCAGTTTATCCGGTTATATATATTCTTGGCAGAAGCGACGGCATGAAGCAACTATCCACCTACACAAACCAAATTGGCATTGTGCATAAAGGTCTGGCTGAAGCCAAATCTCCGGGTTGAAGCCGATGTCGCGCTTGCTTGCGGATATGTGCCGACTAAATTAGACGACTAACTAGGTTTACCTCACCCCACGCAAAGACTGAGGATAGTATGTGACGTTGCGCGCGTCAACTTTACGCTTCATGTATCGCCGAGCGGAAGCATAATCGGCTTGATTACTCTTGCGCCCGTATGTCCGCACAGAATTCTCGCCTTCTTTTGTGGCAGTGAAGTCAGCAGTGAGCCATCCCAGTGCTATCAGTTGCTGTTCCGCCTGACGAAAACGGTGGTAGGAGATGTTGCTCGAAAGGATCGCCTCCTCGCGAGCAGTCCCGGCCACCGCAAGCACTAGAATCCCCCATTTCGCATCTCCACGTTTGATCGGCCGGTTGGCGGCTACCAATAGGTGCTGCTTTCGTATGCGTTGCTCGTGGCGTTCTTTCGCCTCTGTGTGCTGAGGGTTATAGCGAGTATCGTGGAGGATAACTTCGTTTATATCCGGCGGGATACGTTTGCCGGGGAATAGTGGCACATATTCTTCGCTCCCGGAAGATGAGTACAAAAAGTCGGGAACAGTGTTGGGACACGACGACCCGAGCAAGACCGTTCGTGAAGCTATTTTCCCGAAGCCGAGACCCCTAGTATGTTTTTTCTTATTTCTGGGATCACCATACTTTTTGAATAGGTCGAAGAGTTGTTCGCGCGATTCAAGCTCACCTAAGTCGTGAAAAGTCTGCGTCAAATTCAGGTAGAAAATGTTCAAATGATCAACTAATGATCGCTTAACTAACTTGTTGATATTTCCACACGTCGGTGGCATCGTGCTTGCCCAGGTTGTAATTGCCTCAGTGCCGGCTTTTGTGGCGGTCCAGGCTATTACTGAGATTCTAACGTCGCAATTTGAGAAGGGTCCGGTAGTGCAGAACGCAGCCAGCCTATCAAGAGCATCGATTACTTGTTTTCCTGACCCTATGTTGTCAGTTATTAAGATGAAGTCAATTTTCTGCGAGGACTCCTTGAGTGCGTTGATTTCATTTCGAGTGCGAACTATAGGGTTAAGTTTCCTTGCTGCTGCATACCTGTCTTGGACACGCCGGTACTCGCTTCTAATGATCACATCCAAGAGCTTTTCGGACCCCGAGTCGTAGTCGCGGACTTCGGATGGGTAGTAATCCTGATAAAGTTCTGGCTCGCGTTCTGGTTCTTGGTCCTTAGCTTTTTGGTCGCGCCAATAACGCTTGACATCCTCGAATGGGATAACTGATTCAATAACTATCTGCGATTGCCTACGAGTAGTTACGTCCACTTTCTCCATCAACGCTTCTGATAGATCGTGAGCAATTTCATCGTTGGTAGCGAAGCGCAATTTTGAAAGAATGAGTTCCGCAAGGGGACGTTCGGCGGTATTGAATTGGCGCAGCCAGGACGAGATCGATGGACAGTTGAGCATGTCGTAAGATTAGAGGCAACCTGGCCGGGACCCAAGTTTGAAAGCTCTGGCTTCGAGAGCCCAGCTCTGCTCCAACGATGGCAGCCAATTCTCGAGTGTCACGATTACAGGCGTAGGACTCAGACTTGAGGTTACACATTACTGGTTGGTTGGTTTTCTCCCAACTACCAATTAGCCTGGCGCAGTGGAAGAAAATGATGGGGGACGCGCTGGATTACACCTGAGTGAGGGGCTGTACGAACTCCTGCACACACAAAGTCTTGAAAATCGGTTAGCGCTTGTGCCGACCCTGCAGGCAGGGCTCTTTGACGTGGATGACGAGGATGTGCCTGGTATTCTCTCCCGCCAGATCGGGGACGCCGTTCATCAGGCCTTATCCAAGGCGCCACCGGAGCAGCGGGTGGCGCTCGCCAACCGCCTTCTCGCGGAGATCAACTATCCCGACCGCATAACGGGGGGCCCCACGGAGCTTCGTTACCTTCAACGTCCTGACGTCGTTAGACACCGTCAATTGCGCCGTCCTACGACGAGGCTTAGCGATTCGACTCTGCTTACTAACAGCAAGGATGATCCGAACCTCGCTGCGGAGCTCCGGGCCGAAATAGAGTCCGCAAACGCCGTCGAATTGCTCTGTGCCTTTATCCGATGGACGGGTCTGAGGCTCCTTCAGCCAGCCCTTGAGCAACTCAAAGAACGCGGCACTAGGCTGCGCGTCATCACCACCGCTTACATGGGCGCCACCGAGCGCAGGGCAATCGACGAACTCGTCATCCGCTACGGGGCAGAGGTGAAAATTAGCTACGAAACCCAGGCTACCCGGCTCCACGCCAAGGCCTGGCTGTTCCGACGAAACTCCGGATTCGACACCGCCTACGTCGGCAGCTCCAACCTGAGCCAGGCCGCGCTGTTGGATGGCCTGGAGTGGAACGTCCGGCTTAGTTCCATAGCTACGCCCGCTCTCCTGCAGAAGTTCGAGGTCACCTTCGACAGCTACTGGGAGCAGCGTGCCTTCCAAACCTACGATCCGGAACGCGACGGCGAAAAGCTGGACGCTGCACTGGAGCGCAACGGCGGACGTCGCACCGCGGCCCCAGACGTCGCCACTGGGCTTGAGGTTCAGCCGTTCTTGCATCAGGAGGAGATGCTGGAGGACCTGGAAGCGGAGCGCCTCAAAGGCTACAACCACAACCTCCTGGTTGCAGCCACCGGCACCGGAAAAACAGTCATCGCAGCGCTTGACTACAAGCGGTTGTCCGATGCCGCCGGCCGCGACCTGAAACTGCTCTTCGTCGCCCACCGGCAGGAGATTCTCAAACAGGCGATGCGCACTTACCGAGACGTCATGCAGGACGGCGCCTTCGGTGAACTCTATGTGGGGGAGCACAAGCCGCAAGAGTGGAAGCACATCTTCGCCTCGGTCCAGTCACTGTCCTCGCTCGGCATCGAGCAGCTGGAGCCGGACTTCTTCGACATTGTCGTTATCGATGAGTTCCACCACGCCATGGCGCCCACCTACCGCCGCTTAATCGACCACCTCAAACCTCAGCAGCTCCTCGGACTAACGGCAACACCGGAACGCGGCGACGGCGTCGACGTCGCCAAGCAGTTCTTCGACGGCCGGACCGCCAGCGAACTGCGGCTGTGGGACGCGCTGGACGCCGACCTGCTGGTGCCGTTCCACTACTTCGGCGTCTCCGATGACGTCGACCTCAGCCAATTGGAATGGAAACGCGGCAACTACGACACCACCCAGCTGAGCGCACTCTACACCGGAAACGACGCCCGCGCGGCTAAAGTAATCCGCGAACTTAGGGACAAGGTCACCAGCACAGACCAGATGCGGGCCATCGGCTTCTGCGTCTCCGTCCAGCACGCCCGCTACATGGCCGAGGTGTTCAACCGGGCCGGCATTGCTTCCGTCGCTGTCGACGGCACCACTGACAATACCGACCGGGAGGAAGCCCTCAGGCGCCTGGGGCAGCGGGAGATCAACTGCATCTTCGCCGTCGACCTTTTCAACGAAGGTTTGGACCTGCCGCAGGTGGACACCATCCTGCTGCTCCGGCCCACGCAGAGTGCGACGATCTTCCTCCAGCAGCTGGGACGCGGGTTGCGCCGTGCGGAGGGCAAAGCGGTGCTGACGGTCCTGGACTTCATAGGCCAGCAGCGCCGTGAGTTCCGCTTTGACCTGCGCTACCGGGCACTGACCGGCTACGGCCGCAAGGAGCTGGAGAAGGCTGTCGAGGACGAGTTCCCGTACCTGCCGTCCGGCTCGCAGATCGTGCTCGACCGGGTGGCGCAGAAGGTGGTGCTGGACAACATCAAGGCACAGCTCCGCTTCAACCGGGCGCAGCTGGTCCGGGACATCGCCTCATACGCCGAGACCGAGCTGGAGGCCTATCTGGAGTGGTCAGGGAAGGATGTGAAGTCGATCTACCGGTCCACAAGGGACTCGTGGACCGGGTACCTCCGCCAGGCAGGGCTGATCGAAGGGTTCTCGCCCCTGGAGACCGTGCTTCGCGGGAAGATCAGGGAGCTGTCGGACGCAGAGGAAAAGAAGCTGCTGAACCGCATGGCTGCGCTTATTCACGTGGACGATCCGGACCGCGCCGCGGCCTATTCGATGCTGGTTGCTCCCGACGCGCCCCGCTACGCGGAGCTTGGCATGCGCGAGCAGGCTTTTGCACGAATGCTCTTTTACACGCTATGGGATGACGGCGGCGAGTTTACATCGTACGACGACGGCCTGGACCATCTGCGCGGGTACCAGTTTGTGTGCCGCGAGATACGCCAGGTGGTGAAGCTGGGAGTGGCTGCATCCAAACACGCAGCCAAGAGCCTGGGCGCGGGGCTTCAGCACATCCCGCTGCTGTCACACGCCACCTACCGGCGTGAGGAAATTCTGGCAGCTCTTCAGTACGGGTCTCTGGAGCAGGGCAAGAACGTCCAGCACCGCGAGGGCGTTGCGTGGTGTCCGGCGACGTCCACCGATGCCTTCTTCGTCACCCTGAACAAGGACGACAAGAAACACTCAGCTACCACGATGTACAAGGACTACGCCATAAGCCCGGAACTCTTCCACTGGGAGTCGCAGAATGCGACGTCACCGACGAGCCCGACTGGTCGCCGCTATCTTGACCGGGCTTCCCATGGTTCGAAGATTCTAATCTTCACCAGGGACACGGCTGACGACGAGACCGGCCTGACAGTTCCGTACACGTGCTTGGGCCAGGTGGACTATGTGCAGCACATAGGGGAGAAGCCGATCGCGATCACGTGGAAGCTGCATAGGCCGATGCCAGCGAACGTTTATGCGACCGCAGCAGCGGTGGCACAGTAGTTTTGTACTGAAGTCAAGCAAACTCGACATGTTCCTCATTACGGTCGCAAAAGACTGCAGAAGATCTCGGCTGTCATGGAGTCGGGAGCCCGTGAATGACATTTCGTTCGTCGGAATCTACTCGCTTTAGGGATGCCTGCACGGTTCTCCCAATGCTATCAATCATCCAAAGAGGTCAACCTGACGCGTGGGGGACCATTTCAGTGGCTCAGCATATACGGTCTTCGGGGCTTGTTCTTATGGCTGCGTGTTACGGTGAGCTAATGTCGGATAAAACCGTATTGCAGTTGCTTCGAGAGTTCGTTTTGGAGCGGGAGTGGGGACAATTCCACAGCAGCGCCAACCTAGCCAAATCGATCTCGATCGAGTCGGGCGAACTTTTAGAATGCTTCCAGTGGGGCGAGGAGGCGGATCCATTGCGGGTGCGGTCGGAACTGGCCGACGTCTTGACGTATGCCTACCTCTTGGCCGATCGTCTGGGCCTTGACCCCGACACGATCGTGACCGAGAAACTCGAGGAGTCTCGGACGAAGTACCCGGTGGAAAAGGCCCGGGGGCGGAGTTCGAAGTATGACGAGCTTTAGGATTGAACGACGGAGCTTTTCGCCTCACGAGATCGAGCTATTGAGCCGTAGCGGCGACCACTTCACCAACTGGCCTGTCGTATATACGCTAAGTGATTCAAGGGACGTATACATCGGTGAGTCGACAAGCGTAGTTTCTCGCATGCGCCAGCATTTTAAGTCTCTTGAAAAGAGCGGCTTGCACAGGATGCATCTAGTCATCGATGATACCTTCCATAAATCTGCCTGTCTTGATCTTGAGTCTTTCCTAATCAGGCTTTTCGCCGGCGAAGGGCGCTACCGGGTGTTAAATGGAAATGCTGGGGTTAGCGACTCAGACTATTACGACCGTGCAAAGTACAGAAGCTCTTTCGAGAAGATATTTGAGGAACTCCGCCGAGAAGGAATGTTTGAACGATCGATTTCCGAGATCGTGAACGGTGACCTCTTCAAGTTTTCGCCTTTTAAAGCTCTTAACCAAGATCAGGCGGGTGCGGTTGGAGAAATTCTTGATGGCCTTCTGAATGATATTGAGCGTGGAAAACCGAGCACCAGCGTAATTCAGGGGGATCCCGGCACAGGGAAGACAATCATTGCCATATATCTCATGAAACTGTTGGTGGACATCCAGCTTTCTGAGGAAGGCGAAAGCTTCGACAGTGATTCAATCTTTTCTGACTACTTTGTGGAAGGCAATCGGGACCTCATTGCCAATCTCAAGATCGGCCTAGTGATCCCGCAACAGTCGCTACGTTCTACCATAAAAAAAGTTTTCAATAAGACGCCCTCTCTTCAGCCTGGTATGGTGCTGAGCCCGTTTGACCTCTCACCCTCCGAAGAGCCCTACGATCTGCTGATAGTGGACGAGGCGCACAGGCTTAGTCAACGCGCAAACCAGCCCTCCGGTCCCCAGAACAAGAAATTTCGCGAGATCACCGAAACTCTATTTGGCAAAGATGACCTTTCGATCACTCAGCTGGACTGGGTTCGTAAGAGCAGCAAGCACCAGATCCTGCTGGTGGATGGTGAACAGAGTGTTAGGCCCGCGGACCTGCCGAAGGACTTAATTCGGTCCCTCATAGCAAGTTCGCAAGCTGAGAAGAAGTTTTACCGTTTGCATTCACAGATGCGGGTCCAGGGCGGAACGGACTACATCAGTTATATCCGTGGAATACTTTCGTCAAACCCGCCAGTGCGAACAGAAATCACTAATTATGATTTTCGGTTGTTCGATAATATCGGGGATATGCAGCAGGCAATACGTAGGCGAGAATCAGAGGTGCAACTGGCGAGACTAGTCGCAGGCTTCGCTTGGCCGTGGAAAACAAAGGCCGATCCTAATGCTTTTGACATCGAGATTGACGGCCATCGTCTTCGCTGGAACCAGACTCAAACTGATTGGATCAACTCGAGAACGTCTGTGGATGAGGTAGGTTCTATCCATACAATTCAGGGTTACGATCTGAACTACGCAGGTGTCATCATCGGACCCGATTTACGTTTTGATCTGGGCGCTCAGTCTATTGTTGTCGATCGAGCTAGCTACTTCGACAAAAAAGGTAAGGAAAATAACCCTAAGCTTGGACTCGTTTATACAGATGACGATCTGCTTAGATACATTACCAATATCTACGCGGTCCTTATGACGAGGGGCATGCACGGGACATACGTTTATGTGCATGACAAGGCCCTCCGCGAATACCTGCGCCAATTCATTCCTCAAGGGACTGGACGTAGTCGGAATGATATTTCCCGATGATGATTATCTCTTGCAACGAAGTGCCATTTTCGTGTTTTTTCGCCTGTACATGGGACCAGCCCTGTGCCAAGCCCTCTGAACTTGGCGTTGATAAAGCCCGTCCACGCTGCGGGCGTGATCATTTCCGGGCGGAGCCCATCAGGCGAACGCCAATGGTCTCGTGAAGCGGTCCATACAGGACTAGGTCTAGCGTGATGTCCACATTCGTGCTGGAGGTTGCCATGAGCCCTGTGCAGGTGTGCCAGCCCCGAGGTGGACATCGCCGGGTGCGAGCTATGCGGGCTCTTCACGGTTCGTGGTGAATGTTCTGCGGTGATGGGTGTTCATGCCGCCGTCCTGGCGGCACTGCGCAACAGGATACGCGTTTTGTAGTTGCGTGCGTTGGAAAATCCCCGGCCTGTCCTTTTGATGTGCTTGATCGCGGTGTTGTTGGCTTCCACTTTCGCCGTTGTCGCGCCGGTGACAGTGAGGACCTCAATCTCTTTCCACCACCGGCAGACCGTTCGCCAGAGCCAGTTGGTCTCGGGCTGAGCGGCCCGTTTGACCAGGGCCTGCAGGCGCTCTTTGGTAGCGGCTGCCTCGGCGAGGGATCCCGGTGGCGAGCAGGGTCGGGAGCTGTTCTTTGACCAGCCAGGCGGCCTGCAGTTTCCCGGTAGTGTCGTCGGTCGTGAACACGGTGCTGAGCCTGTTCCTGGCCCGGTCCGAGAGCGTGTCCCCGGCGTGCAGGAGCAGTCTGCGGTTGGCCCAGACCGGGTCGATGGGCCCGCCCCGCCGGCCATGCACCTGCTGCTTGAGGCGTTGCCGGACTTCGGTGAGCATGTCGTTGCCCAGCTCGACCAGGTGAAATGCGTGGACCGAGACAGCGGTGCGCGGAAGCCAAGTCCGCAGGGCCTTGCGGAACGCCGCCGAGGGGTCGATCGCGACAACCCGGACGCCCAGGCGCCACCTGGGCGGACGGGCAAAGAGCCACTCCCCGACGCCTTCGCTGTCGCTGCCGTCCACGATCCCCAAGACCTGCCCGGTGTCGAGGTCGATGATGGTGGTCATCCATGGTTCGTAGCGTTTCCAGGCCTTGGTTGACCTGCCTGATGGTTTGGCTGCCGGCTATTCGCAGCCCACGCCGTCCCCATCCCTGTCTAGGCCATAGATGTCCGACCCGACGACGGTGACAGGTCCCCTCACGTATGCAGGACCGTTGCCGCTGCCCCCGGCGCAATCAACGTCAGATGTGACGGGCACACATGCACCCGCGTAGTTGGAGTCGCAACCGGATGGGGCAGCGGGGGCAGCGGGCTGAACGGGCGCCGGGGCTTTTGCGGCTGCGGCGGCCGCGGCTGCTGCAGCAGCGGCTTGCTGCTGGCGGGCGGCTTCTGCTGCAGCAGCTTCCTGGCGGGCCTGCTCCGCGGCGGCCTGCACTGCTGCCGCCTTTGCAGCTGCTTCCTGGGCTGCTTTGTCGGAGGCCGCCTTCTCTGCATCGGCCTTCGCGGCCCCGGCCGCCCGCGCGTCCGTTACCCGCTTCGATTCCGACTGCTCCATCCACAGCAGACTCCCTGCGTCGCTCTTGGTGCAGATGAAGACCTTCGGCGCATATTTTTCAGTCGCATTCTCGGTGACGCACGCGGATGACGCAGGCGCAGTTCGAGTAGGAGTTGGCGTCGCAGTCGCGGACTCGCTTGTCAGCGCCAGGGTGGACGAGGCAGGTGATTGCCCGCATGCGCTCGCTGAAATGACTACAGCGACCGCCAGAACCCCACCAGCCAGGCGCCGTCGGGAAAGCCATGAACGGGGCGAGGTCCCGATCATCCGGGAAAACTTATTGTCGACCGACTTTCGCCCTTGATTGCTTCCAAGACGTGTATTCATTTATTGCCCCCATGGTTCGAATAGATGGCACACCAGTGTTATGCCGCGGAACCTGGTCATCGCCGCCAACCGGTTGTTGGCTACGGCCAGCGGTGGAGTTCGGGTGAAATTGCTGGGCGAATATGCCGTTGAATCAGCGCGCGAGGTGCGTCGGAGGAGTGCGGGAAGACCAGGAACATGGAAACAATCCTGACTTCCAAGCCTCAAAGCCTCCGCAGTTTCTTCCCAGCTTTGGCGCAAGAACACGGACCACTGACTCAGCTTCTCTGTATTCCCTTACAGCCCGGGCGCGTCGGGCCATGAGTTCCTTGCGCCGGGTTGCGCGTGGTCGGCGTCACAGATGCTGTCCTCCCTGGGCGACGGTGTCGGCGCCCAGGGAATACCCAGTCAGGGCCCATCCGCTCCAAGGCTGCCTCGGCCAGCAGCCCGATAGAGCTCTGGCTGACGCTGGGCAGCCAGCCGATAAGGCAGTCCACCTGGAGCCCTCGGAATCGACCAGCTCCTGCATGATGTTGGCGCGCGCCGTGGCCAGCGCTATCCACGAGGCGCAGTCCAAGGTCCCCACCGGCCCGGCATAACCGTTGCGAGGATGTTCGCCCGCAACCCGGCCCGGTGCAGGGGGCGCGGGCTTCGAAGACCATCATGTTCACCGAACGAAAGGAACACCACGAAGGCAGCATCAGCAGGGTGCTTCGGGTCACCGGCTGCAAGGGAATCTACTACCTGAACGGGACAAAATCAGACAAGGCACTCTCCATCCCGCTCTGGGATTCCGAGGATGCCATGGCTGCCAGCCGGGAGGAAGCGAATGAAATCCGCAAGGAGAGCAGCGAGGACGAAAAAGTGCAGATCGCCGACGTGGAAGAATTCGAGGTCACCGTCAGCAGTCTCGGCGACTGATTGGCACGGTAAATCAGGGCACAGCAGGGAAGGCTCGGAGCCCGGCCGGCCGACGTCGGGCAGATAGGCAACGAGCAGAGGCATGTCCTGGCCGATCCCGAAGGCAATGAGTTCTGCCTCCTGCGTACGCGGCTCTAGCCCTGACCCGAAAGACGTGCCGGCAGCTACAACCTCCGGGAGTTTAGGGCGTCGAACTGCTCCTGCCAGTGGGACAGTTCGCTGTCCATGTAGCGCCTGTGCGGGGCCTTCCAAGTTGGCCAGATTTCGGAGGGAAGTTTGGCCTCGGGCCGGTGGGGCACCTGCTTTGACACCCGTGATCTCGGCGGATGGATTCGACCGAAACCCGCTCGTCCGTCCAGTCGAGCGCCTCTTCGAAGGACCCCGGCAATTGGAATCCCCGGCATATTGACGGTTTGCGGCCGGAGGAATAGCGTCTGCATTAACGGGGTCATTCACCCTGTTTCCACGAAATGAGGCGCCGGATCCGGGCCCGTCTGCAAGCCTACGGCGCCAGGCGAGGAGGATTCTGTGTCGTGGCAAATGTCCGGAACATATGTGGGCAACTGCACCTGCCAGCTTATTTGTCCGTGCCCCGTGGACGGCCAGCCCACCGGACCTGGAGGCGAGTGCCGCGGCTTTAATGTCTTCCATATAGTAAAAGGAAACCTTGATGACACGGACCTGTCCGGTGTCAACTTCGCGTTCGTCAACTGGTTCCCCACCCATCTGACCGCGGGGGGCTGGAAGGTGGGCGCCGTCGTCGACGAGTCCGCATCAGGCGCCCAGGTGAACGCGCTGGAAACCATCCTTCGCGGTGAGGCCGGGGGTCCCTTCGGTGACCTGGCCGGGCTGTACGGCGAATGGCTGGGGGTGGAGCGCGCCACTGTCTCATTCATGGACGGCGAGAGGCCTTCCGGCTCCGTCTCGGACAAGGCTCAGGCCACGTTCGAGCCGCTGCCCGGACCCGACGGTGGCGTGACCACGGTGAAGAACGCGATGTACGGCTTTGCTCCCGAATTCCGGGTGGGCAAGGCGCCCGGGCGAGTCGACCTGTTCGGGCTGGGCTTCGACGGCGTGTACGGCGAAACTGCCGACTTCATGTTTGCCACCGAGATGGCGGAGGGCGCCCCTAAGGGCCGGGGCTAAACGGTCTGCCCCGTGGAACGCAGGAAGTTGTTCGGGAACGGAACCGGTGGGGCGATGGCGAAGGCCCCCCGCGTTGATCTGCCGGAGGCCGGCCTCGTGGCGGTCCTGCTCTTGCTTGCCGTTGCCAGCTGGGTGTTTACGTCCACGCAGCTGACGGGGATGGACATGGGCACCTGGACCGCCCCGGGGCCGCCGGGCTTCTTCACCCTGACGTGGGTGGTGATGCTCGCAGCCATGATGTTCCCGTCAGCGGCGCCGATGGTGGTGGCGTACCACCGGATCCAGCACCACCGGCGGCATGCCGGCCGGTACGCGCCGGTAGGGTCCACCGTCGTCTTTGTGGCCGGATACCTGGCATCATGGACCGCGTTCGGGCTGGTGGCCTATGTGCTGTACGAGTGGGCGGCAGTGCTGGCGCCGGGAGTTTTTGCTCCGGACCGGGGAGGCCGCTACGTCGCTGCCGGTGTCATCCTCATGGCGGCCCTTTATCAGCTCACACCGGTCAAGAATGTGAGCCTCATGAAATGCCGCTCGCCTATGGACTTCATCCTGCACCGGATGCGGCCCGGCTACGCGGGAGCCCTGCGGATGGGCATGGAGCACGGTGTCTGGTGCGTGGCATGCTGCTGGGCACTGATGACGGCGCTGTTCGCGCTCGGCGTGATGAGTGTCGGCTGGATGGCCCTGATCGGCGCCTTTATTGCGGGGGAGAAGATGCTGCCGTGGAGGCGGACTGCCAACCGCCTTGTTGCGGTGGCACTGGCCGTGATCGCGCTGGGCCTGGCATTCGTTCCGGCGGCGGCGACTAACGGGATGGGGATGTAGGCTGCTGAGGCGGACAGCAGGATCCTGGAGGAGAGCAGCCAGACGAACAGGACCTAGATCGTCTCCTGGAGGAATTCCTGCGCCCGTAGGAAACACCGTCTAAACGGCGGTTGCTATCCCCTGAACCGGGACCACCTCAACCTGGACCCGCGTCCCGGAACTTCTGCATTGGGCGGGGTCGGTGCGGTCGCGAGTATTTGTTCTGCTGTTTTGGTCCAGGTGAAGGGTGTGGGACTGGTGTTCCACTCGTTGACCCATTTGCGGATCTTGGTTTCGAGCGCCTGGACGCTGTGGTGGTCGCTGCGGCGCAGCAGGTCCTCGGTGACGAAGCCTAAGAACCGCTCGCCCTGGTTTTTGTTGCGAGTGAAATCGAGCATGTTGCGACGATCGTTGGAAACCGCCCAAGTGGCCGCCGTCGCCCTTCCCCTTCCTTCGTGGTGGAGCGCCGTTGTAGGGTCAGGGCGTGATCGTCCCTGATATTTCCCAGAACGCCGTGGCCGTCGCGGATCACTACGACGAGCTCGATCCCATATACCGTCGCGTGTGGGGGGAGCATGTCCACCACGGGCTATGGGCCACGGGCAGCGAGACATCCGCCGCGGCCGTCGAGGCGCTGGTGGACACAGTCGGCGATCGGCTGGACCTCATGCCCGGCCAGGCGGGGGTCGACATCGGCTGCGGCTACGGCTCCACCGCAAGGCATCTCGCGGTGACGCGAGGGATCCGCGTAACGGGCTTCACGCTTTCGGCCGAGCAGGCCGACTACGCCGACGCGCATCCCGTACCCGCCGTGGACATCCATGTCCGCGACTGGCTTGTCAACGGGCTGGCGGATGCCTCGGCCGATGCCGCCTGGGCGATCGAGTCGAGCGAGCACATGGTCGATAAGCCCACGTTCTTCGCCGAGGCGCACCGCGTGCTGGCACCCGGCGGCCGCTTCGTCATCTGCGCGTGGCTCGCCGAGACCGACGCCCATGGGTGGAAGATCCGCCACCTGCTCGAACCGATCTGCCGCGAAGGGCGCCTGCCCTCGATGGGCACGCGGGAGGAGTATGAGGCGATGGCAACGACCGCCGGCTTTACGATCACCGGCTATGAGGATGTCAGCCGCCGCGTCGCCCGCACCTGGCCGATTTGCGCTGGCCGGCTCTTGAAAGCCATGCTCGTCGATCCCGAGACACGCCGCCTCGCCCTTGGCGCGCGCAACCGCATCGCCTTTCTGAGCATTCCCCGCCTGATACTGGCCTACCGCACCGGTGCGATGCGCTATGGGATATTCACGCTATCGAAGGCGGGGGAGAACGGGGCACGACGTGAACCCGGCATATCAACGCAGCAGCAAGCTGTCTGACCGGACTTAGGGGCGAACGGGAGTGGCCGCTTCGTTTCCCACCACAGTCGTCCAGGGGCGGGCGGTCCATGAGGATACGAGACCGCCGGTGACATAGGGATCGGCGGCTGCGAAAGCTCTTGCAGCCTCCACTGGATTCTCGCCGGTGAAGATCAGCAACCCACTGAAAGGTCCGTCACCAACGGCTCCGCCCAGCAGAAGCTTGCCCCGTTCGACTGCTTCCCACGCTGCCCTGAGGTGGTCTGTGCGGTATTTTTCGCGGGTTTCAAGGTAGTTGTCCTCGTAGGTGTACTCGAGCACGGCGTGCATGGGTGTCTCCATTTCGTTCACCGGTTTCAATCGTTGTAGGAGCAGCGTACCCAGCGAGCCTAGTTTCGACATTCTCAACCACCGCTAGACCGCAGCCTCCTCAACGTTCTACCCCGCATCCCTGAACTTCTGCACCTGCTCCGGATCGGCGCCGTCCTCCGTCACCGAAATCCAGGGCAAAGCGAGGCGTGCCCAGACCTGGAACGGCCGCATACTCCGCAGCCGGCCGCCGAAAAGTCCACCTCGATGCCCTCGGAATCGGCGAGAGCCTATGCCAGCACATCGAGCGCTTCGCCGGAACCATTCCAGGGCCTCATCAAGGACTCCCGTTGCGCACAAGTGGCAAACGACTTAGTTGGACTTGGTCCTAACGGCATCAGGGTCTAGCCAGGCGAAGGCTTTGAGAATTCGTGCTGCGCCCTTTGGATACTAAACGCATGAGTGACAGGTCAAAGCGTTACATGTAACGTTGGGCTATGAGCGTTAGGGATCGGGTTGCCCGGCATCGTGTTGCCATGCGAGAACGGGGCTTCCGGCAGATTCAGATGTGGGTGCCGGACGCGCGCACGGACGAGTTCAGGCGCGAGGCCGAACGTCAGGCGCTGGCGGTTGCCGCTGCCGACCGTGCCTGCGACGATCAGGACTTCGTCGAACAGATCTCGGAAGACTTGCCGGAGTGAATCGCGGTGAGCTCTGGACAGTATCAGGCGGAACGCATGCGCAGAAACCGCGGCCGGCGCTCATCATCCAGGATGACTTGTTCGCGGCATCAGAATCGATCACCCTCCTCCCGCTGACCTCGCACCTCACGGACGCTCCATTGCTCCGGCTGACGGTGAACCCCAGCCCCTTGACAGGGTTGGCACAAAACAGCCAGATCATGGTGGACAAGCTGACAACGGTACGACGCGCTAACCTCGCCCAGCGAATAGGCAGAATCGATTCCGAAACCATGGTTGCTGTTGAGCAATCGCTCGCCGTCTTTCTCGGCCTGGCACGCTGATGGAGGACGACGGGCCAGCCCGCTGGTCACGGCGGGCAGGAACACCACGGTGATTCCCGGCGTCGTGCCTGAACAGATCGCGGAACTGAAGCCGCACGCCGTCGCTGTGGTCGGGGAACTCCTAGCCCTCGCGGTCGATCTGCAGGTAGCTGAGTCCGCTGACGTCGAGCCAGAACTGGGTGGGAGTCTCCACCAGGCGCAACAGGACGCCTTCGCAGGAACTGCAGCGCACTACAATGCCCGGGGCGTCAGCGTAGACCTTTGCCTCCGCGAAGGCCCGGACGGCGCCGCAGTGCTTGCACCGTCCGATCGCCGCGATGAGATCGATGCGGAACACTTCCCACAGGGGTCCTGCCGCCGCGTTTCCATCGAGATGAGGGATCGGGTTGCGCTCACTACCGGCGATGTCCCGGTCCTCAGGGCCCGGGTTCTCAGCTCCCGGGGAAGCGTGTTTGCCGGTCACTGGGTTCCTCCCGTTCCGCCGAAGCGTTCAGTCTTGATCGAGGCGGCGGGATAGCCTGCCTCGACCAGCCATTCTGCGACCGTTTCGACGAATACTGTCTGACCGCAGATGAAGGTGTCGGGTGCGGGGTCCGCGGGCAGGATACTCGCCAGGAGGACCTCCGCCGTGAGCCGTTTCGGTGCGGTCTGCCATCCCGGTGGCGCTTCGCGTGTGTAGACGTAGTCGACGGTCAGTTTGGGGGATTCCCGGCTCAGGGTGAGCAGCTCGTCGCGGTAGAACCCCGCCGCGGGTGACTTGAGCGAATACAGCAGCCGGAACTGGGACGGGTTTTCCGACGCCTCATGCGCGCGGATCATGGACATCAGCGGCACGATGCCGGATCCGCCGGCGATCAGCTGCACCGGGTTCGTGTCCGTCGGCCGCCAGACGAACCAGCCGCCCACAGGGCCACGGATCTCCAGCTGGTCGCCGATGGCAACATCCCTGACTAGATAGGGGGAGACTTCACCGTCAGGCAGCTCGTCAACGGTGATCTCCAAGAGCTCATCCATGCCGGCCGTCGCCACGGAGTAGGAGCGGACAGCCGAATAACCGTCTTCTGCCGTAAGGCGGATATCGATGTGCTGTCCGGCGAGGTTGCCCATCAAGCCGCCAACCCGCAGGCCGATTGTTCTGGCCGTTTCCGATTCGGGCACCCGGCTGACGACTTCGGCGACGCGCCACAGGCCGCTCACGGGTCCGGCCTCATGAATACCGCTCTTCACGCCACGGGTCGCCGTGGAGGTGGTACCCGTTGGATTCCCAGAAGCCCGGGATATCGTCCGGCGTCAGTTCAAGGCCGTTGACCCACTTTGCGCTCTTCCAGAAGTACAAGTGCGGCACGAGCAGCCGGGCGGGGCCGCCGTGGGCGCGCTCCAGCGGCTCACCGTCGAATTCCCAAACCACCCAGGACCGGCCGCCCAAGAGATCCGCCAGCGGGACATTGGTGGTGTAGCCGCCATAGGAGTGGGCCGTCGTGTACCGGCAGCTCGTTTCCACATCCTCGAACAACGTGTCCAGGGATACTCCGCGCCACGAGGTGCCCAGCTTGGACCAGCTGGTCACGCAATGGATGTCGGTGGGGATATCAACCTGCGGAAGGTCCATAAACGCCTCCCACGACCAGGCATGGCGCCGACTGGCTTCAGTGGTGATGAATAATTCCCAGTCCTGCGTGGGGATGTGGGGTGCAGGGCCGGCACTCAGGACCGGAAAACTCGCCGTCTCGTATTGGCCTGGCGGTACGGCAGGGTCGCCGCCGTGCCGTTTCCCATGAAAACCGGACGAAATGATGCCCATCATGCACCTCCAGTGCGGAGCTTCCGGTCGACTCTGATCGGTTCCCCAACGATAGGGCAAGTGCCCGGCAGGGTCTAGGGACGGGCCGTTTGCAGCTCGCGGCGATAAAATCGCTGTAGGGGCACGATCGAACCGTTCAAGGAAGAACAATGAAACCGATCCGTCAGAGCATTGAGGTAGCCCGCCGGCCTGAGGACGTGTTCTCCTACGCGACCGACTTTGCCAGGTTCCCCGAATGGCAGGTCGGTGCAGTCACGGCAAGCCCCATCGATGATTCTCCTGCCGGACCTGGTGCGCGGGCTGCAGTCACCCGGAAAGTTGGCCCAGGACGGTTCGCAAGGACCGAGGTGATCAGCCGGTACCATCCACCGGGCACCCAGACAGTTGGCACCTGGACGGTCGAGGGCGTCGGCGGCCCACTCACAGCTCATGCCCACGGCACCATCCAATCCGTATGGGACGGCGCCGGGTCGCAGGTCACCATCGATATGGACTTTGCAGGCCACGGCCTAGGCAGGTTCTTCATCCCCAGCATCGCCCGGTTCGCGGCCAGGAGGCAGCTCCCGAAGAATCTTCAGAACCTCAAGCGGGTTCTCGAACAGATCCGATAAGTGCAGCCGTGGCCCTCATGGGCGGGACGCGCGCAACGGCGACGGGAGTTCGGTGAAGCCGCCGGCGGCCATCAGGGCGGAGCGGGTAACGAAGGCCCTGGGCGGATTCCCCGTCCTGCAGGACGTGTCCCTGGACGTGGCGCCGTCGGAAATTCACGCCCTGGTCGGGCTGAACGGTGCCGGAAAGACGACGTTGATGCGGATCCTGCTGGGCATGCTCACACCGGACCGCGGCTCGGCCCACCTGACGGGGTTCCCGGTATCCGGGGCTGGGAAACAGGTATGGTCGCGGGTCGGGCAGATGCTGGAGACCCCGTTCGCTTACCCGGAGCTGACCGCCAGGGAGAACGTCTATTCCTCGGCGCGGCTGCACGGCATGGACCGTGCCGCCGCCGGCTCCGCGGCGGAACAGGCATTGTCTGATCTGGGGCTGGAACAATATGCGTCCCGGCGTGCCGGGACGCTGTCGCTGGGAAACCGGCAGCGAGTAGGCCTGGCCGCCGCCTTGGTCCATGGACCGGACGTCCTGGTCCTGGACGAGCCCACCAACGCACTGGACCCCCGCGGTGTCATCGTTCTCCGCCGGCTGCTTCAGGAGGCATCCCGGGACAGGGGCGCCGCCATCCTGGTCTCCAGCCACCACCTTGATGAAGTCGCACGGATGGCCGACAGGATCAGCGTGCTTCACCAGGGAAGAATCATCGGCACCCTGCAGCCCGGAACCGTCGACCTTGAACGCCGGTTCTTCGACCTGGTGCTGCAGTCCGACATCCAGGAACAGGAACAGTCATGAGCGCCTCCGGGCAGGCCATGGAATTCGAGGCCCTGAAATTCCGCCGGGCACCGGTTGTACGGACCGTGTCTATCCTGATCGGCGTCGGCCTGCCGGTGCTCGCAGCCGCCTTCATGGTGGCCGCGACCTCCGACGGGTCCAGCCAGATCGGCCTCAAGGCCGCAGCCATGCTGACCGCCACCGGCTGGGCCGGGTACCTGGCGATGGTGGGAATGCTTCTGTCCGTCGGGGCGCTGATGGGCATCGGATTCGTGGTCTGCTGGAGTTTCGGGCGCGAGTTCACCGAAAAAACCGAGGCCTGTCTGTTTGCCCTGCCGGTCAGCCGGCTGCGGCTTGCCGCCGCGAAGTTTACGGTGATCCTTCTCTGGGCCCTGCTGCTGTGCCTGGTCAGCCTGGCGGTAGCCTTTCTTGCCGGCGCCCTCATCGGTCTGGGCGTGCCCGGTCCGGAGGATCTGGCAGTCGCGGCCAAGGCATGGTGTGCCGGCGCCCTGGCAGCCCTGCTGGCTTGTCCTCTCGCCGTGGTGGCCAGCGTTGCCCGCGGTTATCTTCCCGGCGTCGGCGCACTGGTTCTGCTGGTGGTCATCACCCAGGTGGTGACGGCGTTCGGAGCCGGAGCCTGGTTTCCCTACGCAGCGCCCGGGCTCTGGATGGGCATGGGCGGCGCGGCGGCCGCCGAAACAGTCAGCCCGCTGCAGCTTTACCTCTGCCTCCCGGTCTCCGCGCTCGGCATTGCCATCACCGCCCAATGGTGGAAGAACATGCAAATCAGCTAACCCCCGCGTCCCGGAACCTCTGGGGCTGGACGACGGCGGGAGGCAAGGTCCGCCGTCGTCTTCCCGTCACGCGCCGAGTACGACGGCGGCGCTCGCCGCCCGTGCGGCAGCTGCGGGACTTTAGGGGCTTTCCCCCTATCCAGCCGGTGCCCGGACACGGAAGATGACCCCATGAAAAAACTCGTGCTGGCCGGCTTCGCCGCTTTTGTCATGGTTGTTGGCACCCTGCTGGGTGCCGTCGTCCCGGGCAACGCAGCGCCCGACCCCTCCATCACGGCGGGGCAGATCCTCGTGAAGTTCCGCGACAACGCCGCGGCCGCTGGCGTCCTTCGCCCACACGGGCTCAGCGACGGGCCCGGCGTCGGCAGCACCGGTGCCCACATCATCACAGTGCCGGCGGGGAAGGAGTTGCAGCTCATCGAAGCCCTGGGCCGGAACCCCGTTGTTGAATATGCGGAACCGGACTATGTGGTCACTCCGGCGTCAAACGACACCTACTTCCCTGACCAGTACGCCCTGGAAAACACAGGCCAAACGTTCACCAACACAGAAGGCAAAATCACGATAGCCGCCGGCACGAACGACGCCGACGTGGACGCCGTCGAAGCCTGGACCGTCACGAAGGGCGGCGGGTTAGGAGTCGCTGTCCTCGATTCCGGCGTCGCCACCGACAACCCCGACATCAGCCCGAAGGTGGTTGCACGGACCAACTACACCACGTCGAGAAACAACGAGGACAATTACGGCCACGGCACACACGTCGCCGGCATCATCGCTGCAACCGAGGGCAACGGCATTGGCGTCGCCGGTATTTGCCCGCACTGCACCATCCTGGCCGGCAAAATCCTCAGCGACACCGGGATGGGGTCCAGCTCAGGGCTTGCGAACGGTATCAACTGGGCAGTCGAAAGTGGCGCGAAGGTCATCAGCATGAGCCTCGTAGTGGGGGCGTCAGCCACCCTGGAAACTGCCGTCAATAACGCTTGGAACGCGGGTGTGGTGCTCGTTGCCGCAGCCGGCAATGGGAATAACACCACCATGACGTATCCGGCCGCGTACCCCAATGTCATTGCCGTGGGGGCAACGAACAACAGGGACTTGAAGGCATCGTTCTCCACCTATGGCACGTGGGTGGATGTCGCAGCGCCCGGGGTCGGCGTCTACTCCACCTTCCCCAACCACAAGTTTGTTCTTGCGAGGCAAGACAACCGTTCCTTGGGTTATGACATCAGCAGCGGCACGTCGATGTCCGCACCGATCGTCGCCGCCGTCGTTGCCCTCGCCTGGAACGCCCACCCCACCCTCACAAACTCGCTCGTTCGCGAAAAGGTCGAAGCCACCACCGACCCAGCTGGCGTCATCGGCTCCGACTGGACGCACGGCCGGGTGAACGCAGACCGAGCCGTGCACTAGCCACTCGGTGTCCGGCTCCTCCGGCAGGGCCCTGCCCGGTGCGCCAGCAGGTTTCTACTTGCGGGAGGTTGCCTGGCGGGCGCTGTTGCGGACCACCAGGGTGGGCGGGATGGGCGTGCGGTCCACGTCCCGCCCCTCCATGGCACCGATGAGCACCTCGGTGCTCATCAGCGCCAGCGCGGTGAAGTCCTGGCGCACGGTGGTCAGGGGAGGCAGGAAATAGTCGGACCCCTCAACGTCGTCGAATCCCACGATGCTGACATCATCCGGAACCCGGATGCCGTTTTCGGTGAAAGCGCGGATCAGCCCAAGCCCGGTGTGGTCGCTGGCGGCGAAAATGGCCTGCGGAACCGTTCCCTCGCGAACCAGCCTGAGGCCCGTCTCGTAGGCCCACTTGGGGCTCCAGTCGCCTTCGATGCAAAGCCCCGGCTCCAGCCCTGCATCGCGCAGCGCCGCTTCCCAGCCGCGCTTGCGGACCCGCCCATCGAACCAGTCCATGGAACCGGCAATGTGGGCGATGTCCGTATGGCCCAGGTCTATAAGGTGCTGGGTGGCCAGCCTCGCTCCGAGCTCCTGGTTTTCCGAGTAGGTGAAGACATTGGGCGTGGACGAGGCTCCGGCGGCGATCATCTCCACCGGTACACGGCATGTGGCGTTCCAAACAGCTGCCGCCATATCAACAACCGGTGCGATGACGATGATCCCTCCCACGCCGGAATCATCCAGGCTGTCGAGGGCGGCTTGGACAGACTCTTCGTAGGGCTTCTCAACGCTGATGACCGTTGTGGCATAGCCCTTCTTACGCGCAACGTTTTCAAGCGCCAAGAGCGTTCCCACCGGGCCGAAGCGCGGCGACCCGTCGGAGAGTATGCCGATGGACGTCGAACGGCTGGTAACCAGTGCGGTGGCTGCCCGGTTCCTGCGGTAGCCGATGTCTTTGATGATCTGATGAACGCGTTCGCGGGTTGAGGCGCTGACGTCCGGCGCGTCATTCAGGACCCGCGAGACAGTGCCAAAGGAGACGCCGGCCATTTCCGCCACATCGTTGATGGTCGGTTTCCTGCGCGACGGCGATGCCGGAGGCCGGTCATTGCCCTCCCGGCGGACTGCCATGCCTGTCATGCCTCTCCTTGTCCTGCGCTGTGCGAGCTGGGCCTATGTGGGAGCTGAGCCTGGCACCGCTGTGAGCCTGCTTAAGCTTACGTCCCTGCCCCTGCACCAGCCTGCCATGTGATCGTTGACACCATCTCCGTTAGCGTTTACGCTAATTACCGTAAACGTTCACGGAAGCGTCGTAAACGTTAACGGAGGCCCATCTGGACAGAAAGCGAGCGGCATGAGCGACACAATCGTGGCCGCTCTTTCGCTCACTCCCGGCATGAGCTTCCGGAACGTTGATGAAGCCCAGTGGGCACACCTTGAAGTACTGCTAACGAGCGCAGCACGTGATGATCTCGCAGCAGCCGTCCACACTTTTGTCCCCGCCGGTTCCTCGGCTGTTGTCGGCGTCTTCGATGACAACACCCTGTGGGCAAGCCTGGTTGTCTCTCTCGACCAGACCGGCACGCCTGTGTCACTGACGACCATCCAAGGGTCAGTAGCCGAGGCTGCCGGCGGCATGGCAAAGGCGGCAGGGGAGGCGGTGAGGTGGGTGCAAGCCCACCACGGACCGTGTTCCTTGGGCCTTTTCGTTGAGAAGGTCCACGCGGAAGCCTTCGTGAAGGCTTCCGACAAGGCTGCCGCTGTCCGTACAGCCGCAGCCGCCGGCGGCCTTGTCCTGTCGCCGGTTCCCCCTGCCCTCGCCATAGCGCTTGCCTGACTCAAACAACCACACCACCCATTCCATACAAGCACTGGAGAACAATGATGATCCGCAGGCTTCCCCTGGTGGCCTTGGCCGCAGCTCTGTCACTTTCCGTCGCATCCTGCAGCAGTTCAACCGCGAGCACCTCCAACGCCCCTGATGCCGGCGTTTCCGAGAAGGCCCAGCAGGCCCTCGACAAGATCAAGGGACAGGTCCTGAGCAAGGGCCCCAACGGTGAATCTCCGTCCCCGGCCTCAGTTGCAGACCTGACGCCGGAAGAGATTGAAAAGGTCAAGGCACTCAACGCCAAAGCCGCCATCGTGATGCACTACGGGGGCAACGACTGGGCCACCGCCCAGACCAACGGCCTCAAGAGCGAGTTCGAAAAGCTCGGCATCAAGGTGATTGCCACGACCGACGCGAACTTCAAGCCGGACAAGCAGGTCTCGGACATCGAGACCGTCATGACGCAGGACCCGGACATCATTGTGTCCATCCCCACCGACCCCGTGGCCACCTCCTCGGCCTACAAAAAGGCCGCCGCCGCCGGAACCAAGCTCGTCTTCATGGACAACATTCCGCAGGGACTGACCGCCGGCACGGACTACGTTTCGGTCGTTTCCGCGGACAACTACGGAAACGGCGTCGTCTCCGCACACCAGATGGCCAAGGCCATCGGCGGCAAGGGCAAGATCGGTCTTGTTTTCCACCAGGCTGACTTCTTTGTGACCAAGCAGCGCTACGAAGGCTTCAAGGAAACGATCACCAAGGAATACCCCGGGATCCAGATCGTCGAAGAGAAGGGGATCGCCGGTCCGGACTTCGCCGGTGATGCGCAGGCCGCCGCCAACGCCATGCTGAGCAAGTACGCCGACCTCTCCGGCATCTGGGCGGTATGGGACGTCCCGGCAGAAGGCGTCATGGCTGCCGCCCGCGCCGCTGGCCGGCCGGACCTGAAGATTGCCACCGAGGACCTCGGCAAGAACGTCGCCATCGCCCTGGCCAAAGACCAGCTCGTCGTCGGACTCGGCGCCCAGGTTCCCTTCGACCAGGGAGTCACTGAGGCCCGGCTGGCCGCAGGAGCCCTCATCGGCAAGCAGGCACCGGCCTACGTGGCGCTGAGCGCACTGCCGGTGGATCACTCCAACGTCCTGGAAGCCTGGAAGCAGGTCTACCACGAGGACGCTCCGAAGGACATCCAAGAGTCCTACAAGAAGTAGCCAGACCTGACCGTGCGGGGGCTGCCTGCCCCCGCACCGTCCCGAAAGGGCAACAATGAACACCGCAGACAATGCCGTCGAAATGCGCTCGATCTCCAAAGGCTTCAACGGGGTCTCCGTGCTGAAGGACGTCAGCTTCGACGTCCGCAAGGGCGAAGTCCACGCCTTGGCAGGCGGCAACGGCGCCGGTAAGTCCACGCTCATGAAGATCCTCCAAGGGGTTTACCAGACGGACGCGGGCGAGATCCTCATCGGCGGAAAACCCACCGTCATCAACTCGATCCAGGAAGCCAAGGCAGCCGGCATCGGCATGGTCTTCCAGGAATTCAGCCTGGTACCCAGCCTGACCGTGGCCCAGAACATTTTCCTTGCCGCCGAGCCCCTCAGCGCGGGCGGGTTCATTGACGACAGGGCCTCGGTCCGGCGGGCCAGGGAGATCTTCGCCGAAATGGAAGTGGACGTAGACCCCCATGCGGAGGTCTCCCGGCTCGGCACCGCGTACTGGCAGTTGACCGAGATCGCCAAGGCGCTCTCGCAGAACGCCCAGGTACTGATCATGGATGAGCCCACCGCCAGCCTTGCCCGGCACGAGTCCGAAGCGCTCTTCGAACTGATTGACCGGCTCAAGCAGCGCGGCATGTCCATCATCTACATCTCCCACCGGATGGACGAGGTCTACCGGCTCGCGGACCGGATCACCATCCTCCGCGACGGCCGCCGGCTCCTGACAGAGCCGTTGACCGCCGTGACACCCGAACAGATCGTCGAAGGCATCGTTGGCAAGAAAATCGAGGGCCAACTCGCATACCGCGAACGGGACACCGCCGCGCATGAGGGGGCACCCCTGCTGGAGGTCCGCGGCCTGAACGTCGGGCGGCGGGTGAAGGACATCTCCTTCACCCTTCAACCCGGCGAGATCCTGGGGCTGGCAGGGCTCATGGGAAGCGGGCGCACCGAACTCGCGCGCGCACTGTTCGGCATCGACCGGCGTGACAGCGGTGAAATCCTCATCAGGGGGAAGAAAGGCACCATAGCTTCCCCGCAGCAGGCCATCGACGCCGGCATCGCCCTCATCCCCGAGGACCGGCGGGCGCAAGGCCTTGTCCTGGACCATTCGGTCCGTGACAACCTCCTGCTGCCGCTGCTGGGCCAGATCAGGCGCGGACCGCTGCTGGACGCCACCAAAGGCAAGGAACTCTCGGCGTCCCTCATCAAGAAGTTCGCGGTCAAGGTGGCCCACCCCCACCGTCCGGTGCGGCTGCTCTCGGGTGGCAACCAGCAGAAGGTGGTCATCGCCAAATGGCTGGGCACCGACCCGGACATCCTCATCCTGGATGAACCGACGGCCGGCGTCGACATCGGCACCAAGAGCGAAATCCTGGACATGATCCGCGAACTCGCCAATGCCGGCAAAGCCGTCATCGTCATCTCATCCGAATACCCCGAACTACTCGCGGTCAGCGACCGCGTCCTCGTCCTCAAGGACGGCTCCGTCATCCGTGACATCCCCCGCAGTGAGATCGCTGACGAGGAATATCTTCAACTTGCAGTCCAGGGAGTCTGACCAGTGAGCAACGCAAACACCATCACCCCCCGCGATGCCGCGGTAACCCGCAATGTCGGGTCCAAGCTCAAAGAGCTGGACTGGCGGCGCTACGTCATCTACATCGGCTTCGTCGTCGTCTTCATCTTCTTCGCCGTCCTGCTGCGCGACCAGGGCTTCCTGTCCCCGCAGAACCTCCTCAACATCTTCCGGCAGACGGCCACCATCACCGTCATCGCCGTCGGCATGACATACGTCATCTCGTGCGCGGAAATCGACCTGAGCGTGGGCTCCGTGGCCGGCCTTTCCAGCGTCTGCACGGCCATGGCACTGGCGCAGTGGGGCCTGGTCCCCGGCATCCTCGCGGGCCTCGCCGTCGGACTCGTGGTGGGCTCCGCCAACGGTGCGCTGGTCAGTCTCCTCGGGATCCCCTCCTTCCTGGTGACCCTGGGCATGCTGGGCATCGCCGTCGGCGTCGCGCAGTGGATCACCGCCTCGGCCCCGCAGCCGATCCTGGACGACACCTTCAATACGCTGTTCGGATCCGGTGACTTTGGCCCGGTGCCCGGCCTGGTGGTCTGGAGCGCAATCTTCGTCGCCATCGGCGCCGTCGTCCTGAACCGCACCAGGTTCGGCCGCCAAGTCCTCGCAACCGGCGGTAACCGCAACGCGGCCGAGTTCACCGGCATCAACACCAAGCGCATCAAATTCCAGGTGCTCCTCATCTCGGGCATGGTGGCCAGCGTTGCCGGCATGCTGTACGCCGGCCGCCTCCAGTCAGGCCGGTTCCAGTGGGGCGCGGGCGATGAACTCTCCGCGATCGCCGCCGTCATCCTGGGCGGAACCAGCCTCTTCGGCGGGTTCGGCTCCATCATCGGCACCCTCTTCGGCGCCCTGCTGATCGGCCTGATCAACAACGGACTGATCCTCGCCGGACTCGACAGCAGCCAGCAGCAGGTGGTCCGCGGCGCAATCATCATCCTGGCCGTCGCCCTCGCCCGAAAGAAGTAGCACCGGTGACTTCCACATCTTCCCCAGCAGTTGAAAGGCAGAAGCAATGAAACTCGGATACTGTTCCATCACCTGGGGCGGCGTCGTCGGCCACCCGCAAGGTGTGACCAGCGTGAAAGACCTCTTCTACCTGACCCACGGATCCATGCGGGACGCCGTCCAGGACATCGCCTCAGTGGGCTACCAGGGCGTTGAAATGTTCGACGGCAACCTCGCGGAGTACGCGGAAAAGCCCGAGGAACTCAAGGAAATCCTTGGTACTGCCGGCGTCGAACTAACAAGCGTCTACACCGGGGCGAACTTCATCTACGCGGACATACTCCCCGACGAGCTGCACCGGATCCACCGTGCCGCCGAACTGGCTGCCAGCTTCGGAGCGGAACGGCTTGTGGTGGGAGGCGGAGCGCGCCGCGCGGCCGGAACCACTGATGAGGACTACCACCGGCTTGGCATGGCGCTGGACCAAGTAACGGACATCGCGGAAAGCTTCGGGCTGTCAGCGAGCTACCACCCGCATCTGAGCACCATCGTGGAGAGCCCGGACGAGCTGGACAAACTGATGCCGCTCACCCGGATCGGTTTCTGCCCGGACACCGCCCACCTCGCTGCCGGCGGGGCGGACCCGGCCGCGGTTATCAGGAAATATCCGGACCGTATCCGGCACGTCCACCTCAAAGACTTCCAGCAGGACCCCTTCAATTTCCTCCCCCTGGGGCAGGGCGAGCTGGATTTCCCGGACATCATCGCCGCCATCCGGGAAAGCGGATATGACAGCTGGCTCATGGTGGAACTCGACAACTACAACGGCGATCCCCGCGAAGCCGCAGCCCTCAGCAAGAAGTACCTGGACAAGCTCCTCTCCAACTGATTTTTCAACCGCAGGGGAGTGCCGCAGCCGGCACCTACCCCACCTTCCGAAAGGAACAACATTCACATGCAGAACCTCAACGTCGGCCTCATCGGAGGCGGCTTCATGGGCAAGGCCCACTCCCTGGCGTACGCCGCGATGCCCATGTTCTTCTGGCCTGCACCGGCGATGCCGGTCCGCAAGGTCATTGCCGAAGCCAATGAAGACCTTGCTGCCGAAGCGGCCCGCCGCTTCGGCTTCGAAAATTCCACCTCGGACTGGCGCAGCATCATCGACGATCCGGACATCCACGTGGTGGACATTGCAACGCCCAACCACCTCCACGCCGAGATTGCCATTGCCGCGGCCGAAGCCGGCAAGCACATCATCTGCGAAAAGCCCCTGGCCCGTACGGGTGAGGAGTCCAAGGCCATGTACGACGCGGTCAAAGACAAAAACATCGTCCACATGGTTGCCTTCAACTACCGGCGGACCCCTGCCGTTGCGCTGGCCAAGAAATACATCGAGGAAGGCGCCATTGGCCAGATCCTCAGCTTCCGCGGGACCTACCTGCAGGACTGGAGCGCCGATCCCAACTCCCCGCTCTCCTGGCGCTTCCAGAAATCCATTGCAGGTTCGGGCGCCCTCGGCGACATCGCAACGCACGTCTTTGACATGGCCCGCTATCTGGTGGGCGAGTTCAGTGCCGTCAACGCCGTCCTGTCCACCTGGATCCCCGAGCGGCCGCTCCAAGCTGGCGGTGCCGACGCACTCGGCACGGTCCGCGGCGGAGAAGGACCCCGCGGCGAGGTTGACGTGGACGACGAAGTGATGACCATGATCCGTTTCGCCAACGGAGCCGTGGGTTCCGTGGAAGCAACACGCAACGCCCACGGCAGGAACAACTACATCACGTTCGAGATCCACGGAACCGAGGGAAGCATCGTGTTCAACTACGAGCGGCGCGACGAACTGCAGGTCTGCTTCGCTTCAGACCAGGCCGACCGCCGGGGCTTCCGCACCGTTTACACCGGTCCGGCACACCCCTACGGAGAAGGACTCTGGCCCATCCCTGCCCTGGGCATTGGCTACGGCGAAACGAAGATCATCGAGGCCTACGACTTCTTCAAGGCCATCGCAGAAGGCGGCAGCGTCAGCCCGAGTTTCGCCGACGGCTACCAGGTGGCCCTGATCGACGACGCGATCGTCGAATCGGCTGCAAAGGAATCGTGGGTCGAGGTTCCGCAGATCAATTCATGACCCAACGGGATGGGGCGGCGGCCAAGCCGCCCCTCCTGTTGGCACACGACCAGCCGAGGAGGTAAAATTGCCACACCCAACAGTCAGCCAGGAAGAAGCGGAAGTCTGGCTCATGCCAGTGTTCATCGCAAAAGAGGGGCACGAAGCAACGCTTCAGGAAGCCCTCGCCAAGCTGGAGTCCGCGAGCCGCAAAGACGCCGGATGCCTGGAATACACCGTCTTCTCCGACGACCACAGGCCCGGCGCGTTTGTCCTCTTTGAGGGATGGGCCAGCCGTGAGGACCTCAAGGCCCACAATGAAGAAGACCATGTCAAGGAATTCGTGCAAGGGGTGGAGTGCTTGCTGGCCGTGCCGTTCTCGGTAACTCCCATCACTCCGCTTACGGGAGCCTCCAGCTGAACCCCCGGTGCCTGGCAGGCCAGCAGGACTGTTAAAGTCGGGAACCATGACCGAACTTCGACCCGACGCCGCCGGTAAAGTCGGCTTCCTCCACGCGGCGCAGGTCCACGTGGCGACGTTCGAGGCCCTTTCCCGTGCTCACCTGCCTTCCACCTCCACGGTCCACCGCGTGGATCCTGAAGCCCTGGAGCTTGCACGGCAGGACGGGACTGCGGAGAGCGTGCGGGCCGTCGTCGCCGCCCACCTGGCCGAACTTCGGGATGCCGGATGCGAGGTGGTCTTGTGCACCTGCTCCACGCTCGGCGAGGTAGCGGAGGACCTGTCAGGCGATGGGCTGGAGGTGATCCGCATCGACCGGCCGATGCTTCACCGGGCCGTGGCCCTCGGCCCACGGGTCGGGGTCCTCGTGGCTCTCACGAGCACCGTCGAGCCAACCACCCGGGTCCTTGCCGAGGAGGCTGCGGACGCAGGAGCCGACATCACCGTGGAGGTCAGCATTGTCGAGGGTGCATGGGATGCCTTTCTCGCGGGTGATGCGGAGGCCTACCGCTCAAGCATTGCCCAGGCGGCGCATGCGCTCGCAGGCGGCTGCGACGTCGTCGTCCTCGCCCAGGCCAGTATGGAACCCGCTGCGGCCCTGCTGACCGGGCTCGCAACGCCGTTCCTCACGAGCCCCCGCTCCGCCGTGGAAGCGATGGCACTGGTACAGAAAGGCGCTGAGATTCGCCAGGCAGAGGCGCCAGCAGGGGACCGCAACTAGGGGAGCGACTGCCGTTCGGCGGCGCTGACGGAAGCGTCGGACGTAACGCAGGTCCGCCGTCGTCGTTCCAGCCTTTGCTGCTGGGGTGCCGTGGCGGGCGGGCTACCTCGCGGCGTCAGGCTGCTTGGTGGCGGTGTTGCTGGAAGAGCGTCCTTCCGCCGATGCCCAGTGCCGCAGAAGCCCCTCGGCCAGCAGCCCCGGCTCGACCCGGTGAGGCGGATCGAAGTGGTGGCGGTGGGGAAATACCTCGAGATGGAAGTCCGGAAAGAAAACCCTGGACAGCCGGGTGGCAACTTCCCCGTAGTCATCCGGGTGGCTCAGCCCGCCGAGGGCAAAGAACACCGGCTGGCTGAAAGCGGCCAGCCGCGACCTGTCCAGGTCATAGTCCTTGAAGGTCCGCAGGAATGCCCTGATGCCCGCGGGCCGCTGGGCCATCCACGGCGGCGGGGGACCCGGCTCCTGCGGCGGAAGGACGACGTCGGGCCTGACTCCCAGCCTCATGAAGGCGGGCATGAACTGCTCCGGCGGGAGTGCCTCCAGCGTCTCGTAGTGCTTCCAGTGCTCGGCATAGGCAGGGCTCCAGTCCCAGTTCCCCGCCCAGGCCGGCTCCAGCAGGGTGAGGCTCTGCAGCCTTTCCGGATGTTTCGCAGCAAATGCCAGTGCCGCCGCCCCGCCACCCGAATAGCCCGCGAGGTGGAACGTCTGCCAGCCCCGTTGATCGGCTTCGCGCAGGACGCCGTCTATCTCGGTGTCCAAGGTCCAGCCCGGGGGCGGCTCATCCGTCTTGTAGAGCTCGAGTTCCTTCGCGACGGCCTGTACGCCCGGTCCCAGGGCTTCAATCAGGGCTTTGTATGCCAGGTGTGCGGGGAGCACGGCGCCGGGAAGCAGGATGGCCCGATACGGTTCCATGGACAGAACCCTACGCCCGAACCGGACGTACACAAGGGGAATGGGGGCCGCAGTGCTCGGCTACCGGAGTTCGAATTCGGGGCTCTTCTGGGTCGCGGAAGTATCGTGGGGCTTGTGATTCCCATCGAATTTTTCCAGGCCTGCGCCACCATCATTCCTACCCTGCTTGTGGCCCTTCTCATTGGAGCCAAGCATGGGACTTTGCTGGCAGAAGCAGCCAGAAAAAACCGGGCTACGCTCATAGTGTTGACGGCCGCGGGAGTGGGAGGGGCTGTACTAATTTCCGTGGGAGAACTCGCCGCGTTGATGGGCATCATGAGCCATGGCGGCTCAAAGCCTCAGGCCGCGATTGCAGTGGCAGCGATATTCTTCATCATCTACATGCTGATGTTTGAGATTGCCGGTCCGCTATCCAGAAATATGCCAAATAGCCTGATGAGCTATGCAGTTTCGGGAGTCTTTTCTCTCGCTGTGCTGTTGTGTCTATCTTTTGCCCTGTATTTCATTTTCGAATACCGGCCGCCTGCGTAACGCTTGCAGGGCCCCACCGAACAGGTCCTCACCCGCTCCCGGGATCCCTACACCCGCGCGCTGCGGGCGGCAGCACTGGACCCGCTGACCATGACGGGACGCAAACCCTGCGAAGTGGTATCAAGGGTGATGAGGTAGCGCCGCTGGGCGAACCCGTACTGATGGAGGAAGCAAGCTGATGCAGGGAACCACCGTGGCAGGCCTGGAGCTTCCCATCTCACAACTGGCACTGGGCACCATGACCTTCGGCGACACCGCGTCGGAGGAGGTGGCGGCGGACATGCTGGCCGCCGCGCTCGACGCCGGCATCACGGTGGTGGATACCGCCAACGGGTACGCGGGCGGAGCCAGCGAGGAAATTTTGGCGAAGATCCTCCCGGCGCGCCGGGACGCCGTCGTACTGGCCTCCAAAGCCGGCATTCCGCACCCCGACGCGGGGGACAACTCACCGCTGTCAGCCGAGGGGATCCGCCGCTCCGTGGACGGCAGCCTCCGGCGCCTCGCTACCGACCGGCTGGACCTTTTCTACCTTCACCAGCCGGACCGGAAGGCCCCGCTGGAAGAAACGCTCGACGCCGTCGGGCAGCTGATCCGCGACGGCAAGGTGGGCGCGTGGGGCGTGTCCAACTTCGCCGCCTGGCAGATCAGCGAGGTGAATACGGCAGCCGACGCCGCCGGGATGCCGCGGCCGGTGGTGGCGCAGCAGCTCTACAACCTGCTGGCCACGCGGATCGAGGACGAATACCTGGAGTTTGCCCAGCACACCGGGCTGCTGACCATGGTCTACAACCCGCTGGGCGGCGGGCTCCTCACGGGCAAACACTCGTTTACGGAGTCGCCCGCCGAAGGCCGGTTCGGCACGTCCCGGCTGGCCGAGATGTACAAGCAGCGGTACTGGGACCCCCGGCTCTTTGACGCCGTACGCCAGCTTGCCGACATTGCCGACGGCGCCGGCCTGCTGCTGCCGGAACTGTCGTTCCGCTGGCTGCTCAGCAAGCCCGGCGTGGGCTCCATCCTGCTGGGTGGATCCAAGCTGGAACAGCTACAGGCGAACATCGCCGCGGCCGCGAAGGGCGCGCTGGCTGAGGACGTGGTGGCGGCCTGTGATGCCGTGGCCGCTGAGATCCGCGGGCCGATGCCCAAGTACAACCGCTGACCTTTGCCTGCCCATACTGCCCGCCTGAACTGTCGTTTACCAACCGAAGAGGAAACTGCCATGACTGCCGCATCGTTCGCCGCCAAAGCCCGAGCCAATAAGCCCGTCGTCGGATATTGGGTGGTGCTGGACTCGCCGGTGTCCACCGAGCGCGTGGCGCGGCTGGGTTACGACTACGTGGCGCTGGATGCACAGCACGGGCTGATGGGGTACTCCGGCTGGCTGCACGGCCTGATGGCAATTGATGCCGCTGGCGCAGCCGGCATCGTCCGGGTGCCGTCCAACAACGCGGCGTTCATCGGCCAGGCGCTGGACGCCGGTGCGGCCGGGGTGATTGTGCCGCTGGTCAACAACGCACAGGAAGCTGCTGCGGCCGTCCGGGCCGTGCGCTATCCGCCGCACGGAATGCGGTCCTACGGTCCCATGCGGTCGGCGCTGCGGATCGGACCTGTGCCAGCGGAAGCGGATGCCACCGTGCTATGCCTGGCCATGATTGAGACACCCGAAGGCCTGGCGAACGTCAAGGAGATCTGCGCGGTGCCGGGGATTGACGGCGTGTACATCGGCCCGTCCGACCTGTGCCTGGCGGTGGGCGGCAAGTTCCCCAACGATCCGGATGTGGCCGAGGAGTTCAACGCCGCGCTCGTGACCATCCGCGAGGCTGCACAGGACGCCGGTGTCATCGCTGCCATCCATACGGCGAGCGGCGAGATTGCCGCCCAGCGGATCTCGGAGGGCTTCACCTTCGTCACCGTGGCCTCGGACCTGACGCACCTGGAGATCGCGGCAGCGAACCACCTGGCCACCGCCCGCTCCGGTGGTTGAGCCTGCCGAAACCCGGGCTGGTGGTTGAGCCTCTCGAAACCCGCGAGCGAGGTTCCGAAAAGCTCAACCGCCGACTCCCGCCACTTCGACCTAGCAGCTCGAATGCGTCCCCTCGCTGCGCGTCTTGCCATTGGCGATAACGTACCGGGTGTTGGTGCGGCATGTCACACCGGCCTCGGTAGTCGTCGTGATCTGGCTACTTATGTTCGATGCGTTCTCGAGCTCGATGTAGTGCTTCTTCCAGTCGGTGGAAGTGCCGTTGAGAACTTCCCGATCGCGGCTGTTGGTTATGGAGTAGTCATGACTTTGGTGTCGGATCACTTGGCGGTATTCAAGTGACCCATCTGGGGATTCGAAGTGTTCCACCTGCGCGCCGTTGCTGCGCGAGTCGGATGGTGGCGCGGCCAAGGCTGGCGAGGCAGTGAGAGCGAGGGCCAGGCCAGCGCCAGAGGCGACGACCGATCGGGCCATACGGTTCATTGTGGGAGTCCTTCCGCTTCTTTGTCGGGCTCCCCAGCACGCAGTGAATAAATCATAACGATTGCGTAAATGCGCGTCAACGGAGTTATCCGTTGTTGTCGCCGCTGCTCAACCGCGCATGCCGAATTTGAACGGGTCCACAGGACATCGCGGACTACAAGGCGGTGGTAACTACCTTCATGGGCATCGCGCGCCCTTGACAGCCGGTCGGGCGCTTAGGAGTATCAAGGTGCCGGAGCGCCTTGCGGTCTCCCGCAAGCCGATCTGCCGTACTGCTGCTCGAAGGGGGTTATCGGATGCAGCGAGCACTCCCTCGTCTGAGACTCTCCCGGGCTGTGGCCGCGCTCGCCGCGGCCCTCCTGGCAGTCTCTGCCGCGGGGTGCACCGGCACGCCGGAACCGCCCCCGTCCCCTGTCCCTGATGTCCGGATCGCTGCAGTAGGCGACATGAACGACGCCGAGAATCTCGATCCTGACAGCCCCTCCGGCAAGAACGGTGCGGCGATCACCCAGCTCGTGGAGAAGAACGAGATCGACGCGTTCCTCGGGCTTGGGGACTTCCAGTACTCCACGGCGCACTGCGAAGACTACGTGCAGTACTGGGAGCAGCTGTGGGGTGGCACGAAACCAAAGTTGTACTGGGTGTCCGCCCCAAACCACGACTGGGAACCCGGCCGCAACGAAGACCTCGACAACTTCATGAACGGCCAGTGCCCCGGGTCAACAGCAAAGGCTGCGATCAACCAGGAGCAGGGATTCATCAGGAACGGGAAACCCTACTCGAAGGACTTCGGGAACTGGCACTTCGCGTTCCTGCCATCCGCCCTCTGGCGGTACAACCCCGAGGAGGCCCGCGCAGCAACGGAGTGGCTGGACAAGGACCTGGCTGCTGCCGAGGCCGCGGGCAAGCACCTGGCAGCGGTGTACCACGAGCCGTACTTCACCTCGAACACGGACGGACATGAGCGGGCCGCCGAGCACAAGCCGTGGATTGATGTGATGTGGAAGCACCGGGTCCTGCTGACCCTGTCAGGGTCGCAGCACAACTACGAACGGTCCTGTCCGGTCAACAACTCTGACGAGTGCGTCAGTGACGGGATGACAGCGTTCCAGGTCTCTACGGGAGGTACCGGTCTCCGTCCCTTCACCAGCAGCCCGCGGTATATCGAGAAGCGGTTCAGCGACACCTACGGGTTCCTGCGGCTGACCCTGCACGGCGACGGGTCTTTCGACTGGAACTTCGTTCCCACGTCAGGCTCAAGTACGGACTCGGGTACGCGTTCCGCACCGTAGGACAACCGCCGGGTTTCGACAGGCTCAACCACCGGCCGCCGCCTCAACCACCGCCGCAGCCTCAACTGCCGACCGTGGCAACCTCAACCTGTACCCCGGCGTCCCGGAACTTTTGCACCTGCCCGGGGTCGGCGCCGTCGTCCGTTACTAAAGTCCAGGGGAGTGCTAGCCGGGCCCACGCGTGGAACGGGCGGAGTCCGAGTTTGGAGGAGTCCGCCAGGACGTAGACGCTGTTGCCGCGCCGGGCCATCAGTTCCTTGAGGCGGGTCTGGGCGTGGTCGGCTTCGCAGATGCCGTCCTCGGCGGTGACGGCGTCGGCGCCGAGGAACACGCGGTCGAAGCTCATCCGCTCCAGGGCCGCTTCGGCCAGCGGGCCGACGAAGCTCTGGCTGACGCTGCGGAGCCGGCCGCCCAGGCAGTCCACCTCGATGCCTTCGGAGTCGGCCAGTTCCTGCATGGTGTTGATGCCCGGCGTGGTCACGGACAGCTTTTCGAAGCCGCGCAGTTCGTGGGCCAGGGCACCTACAGTGGAGCCGGCGTCGAGCAGGATGTTCTCCCCGTGCCGGATTACGGAGGCGGCCCAGCGGGCGATGGCGTGCTTCTGCTCGAACGCTTCCCCGGTGCGCTGCCGCAGGGACGCTTCCGGGTGGGCGCCCAGGGCCATGGCGCCACCGTAGGTGCGGGCCAGCCGGCCTTGCCCGTTCAGCAGCGCCAGGTCGCGGCGGATGGTGGAGGCGGTCACCTCGAACCTGGCGGACAGTTCCTCCACGGATGCCAGGCCGGTGGTGACGGCGAGGTGGTAGATCTCCTCGCGCCGCGCGTTTGCGCTCAGCATTCCCGGTCTCCTTCCCGTGGCAGTGGTAACCATGCTAGTTCCGGCCCCTAGTTTCGACAGGCTCAACCCCCGGGAGGGTTGCCTCAACCCCCGGGGAGGGTTGCCTCAACCAACGGCAACGGCCGGTCAGCAATTCTACGCTGACCGGCCGTTTGACTCTTGGAAGCGGTTAGAGAGCCTCGTCACGTGACGGCGCCAGGTCCACTGCCTGCCGCAGCGCCTCGAGAAGCGACTCGTGGTCGGCAATGTTCTTGCCTGCGATGTCGAAAGCGGTGCCGTGGTCCACGGAGGTGCGCACCACGGGCAGGCCCACGGTGATGTTGACGCCGTTCTCCAGGCCGAGGACCTTCACCGGGCCGTGGCCCTGGTCGTGGTACTGGGCCACCACCAGATCGAAGTCACCGCGGCCGGCCAGGAAGAACAGGGTGTCGGCCGGGAGCGGGCCGAAGGCGTTGATGCCGTCTGCCTGGGCCTTCTCGATGCCGGGCTGGATCTTCTCCGCCTCTTCGCCATAGCCGAACAGTCCGTTTTCGCCTGCGTGCGGGTTGATGGCGCACACCGCAATCTTCGGGTTTTCGATGCCGGAGGCCTGCAGCAGCTCGTGTCCACGCTTGATGGTCCGGTAGACCAGGTCACCATTGATCTTGGCGATCGCATCGATAAGGCCGATGTGGGTGGTGACGTGGATGACGCGCATCTTCGGGGCGGTCAGCATCATGGAAACTTCCTCGGTGCCGGTCAGTTCGGCGAGGAGTTCGGTGTGGCCGGGGTACTTGTGCCCGGCTGCGTGGAGGGCTGCCTTGTTCAGGGGCCCGGTGCAGATGGCATCCACCTGGCGGTCCATGGCCAGCTGCACGGCCTTCTCAATGAAGAGGTATGAGCCGTTTCCGGCGGCCGCCGAGAGTTCACCCCAGGCGAGGTCCTCCGGAATGCAGTCGATGTCCAGCACGTCGATGGTGCCCTCGTCGAACAGGGCCTCCGAGGGTGCCGAGACCTTGCGCAGGGTCAGCGGGCTGGCAACGATGTCAGCAGCGAGCTGCAACCGGCGGAGGTCCCCGATGACAAGCATGCGGGCCTTTGAGCGGAGTTCGCTGTCCGCCAGGGCCTTGACGATGATTTCCGGGCCGATGCCGGCTGCATCGCCCATGGTGATCGCAACAATCGGGCGTCCCATTATTTGATACTCATTTCAGTCGTAGTGCCAGTAAGAAATTGTTTGGTCCGGGCCAGTGTGCCGGCGTCCCCGAACGCGCCGGCCTTGGTGACCAGCAGGGGGAGGGGCTCGGGCAGCAGGCTCATGACGACGCCGGGTTCAACCTCGCCGAGGACCGTAAAGCTTCCGGCGCCGAGGGCTTTCAGGACTGCCGTGGCCGTTTCCCCGCCCGTGAGGACGAGGGCGTCGCAGTGCCCGATGCCGGCTGCGGTGGCGCGGGCCAGGGCCTCTGCCACAACAAGTGCCTGTGACTTGTCCACGATGCCCATCGGGTCCGGTGTCAGCACCACGTCCGTCCGGGCCATGGCCTGGGCAACCCGACGGGGAACCGCGGTATCGTCCAGGGTGGCGTGGTCCAAGGTGATGTGTTCAGCGCCGGCTTCGACAAGTGCATCGGTCTGCTGCCGAGCGAGGCCGGAGTAGCTGCCAATTACAGTCAGGGTCCGGCTAACGTGCCGCTCCTGCGCATTCCGCGCAGCTGTTCCTTCGTCACGCGCGGCGATGTGCCCGGCCAGTCCGCCGGAGCCCACCAGGAGCGCCGGGAAGTCCAGCAGCTTAGCGGCGGCCGCGATGGCCTTCAGGTCCTGGTCGGAGGAGGCGTCCAGTACGACGGCGTCAGTCCCGCGTTCCTGCACCTCCTGGAGGTGCCGCGCCAGTTCCTCGGGGATACCTCCCGCTGCGCCGGCAACCACCTCGACGATCAGCCCACTGGGCGCAAGTGCTGCGGAGACGTCGCCGCCGAAGCTTCCTTCAGTGTTCGGGACGCTGTTGATGTGGACGATGCCACCCTCGGTGGTCCTTCCCGTGGCGGGAAAGGCCGGGGCCACAATGGCGAGACCCTTTTCAGGGCCCTGCGTGATCTGCGCGAGTGCCGCAGCGACTTCTACACCGACATTGCCTCGAAGCAATGAGTCGATCTTTTTGAAGACCCGGCGGTGCTGCCCGAGGGCCCGCCCGGCCGCCGTCGTGACAGCCGCGGCGGCTTCCGCTGGAGCAAGGTAGCGGCTCTCGGTATTGATTGAGAGGATTTCAGCGTCGGGCCAAGCGGAGTCGACGTCGAGGATGACGCAGCTGGTGTGCGTGGGGCCATAGGCGGCGGCCGCATCGGCCGCCCCCGTCAAGTCGTCCGCGATGATTGCCCACCGCGTGGCTGCGTCCGTGTTCATACCGCGTGCGAGACCTCAGGTGCTGCCGCGGCTTCCTTGGCCTTGAGTCGCCTGGCGTACCAGGCAACCATGAGGGGGCAGCCGATGGCGGTGACCACCACGGACGCGGCAACCAGTACGGTGGCGGGTCCGGCCGCGGAAGCGTAGGCAGGGTTGGCTGCGGCTACCAGCATGGGAACCGTGGCCGCGTTGCCTGCGGTGGTGGCTGCTGCCAGCCCGGCGATGCCGGAGCCTCCGGTCAGCTTGTCTGCGAAGAAGAGCACAGCACCGCCGGCGATGAGCACGAACAGGCCAAGCGCCACACCCAGCAGTCCAGCGTTGAGAACCTGGTTCAGGTTGAGGCCGAAGCCGAGCGCAAGGGCGAAGAACGGGATCAGGACAGGGGCCGCGGAGGAGAGGAACTTGCGCATCGCCGGGTCAAGAGCGCCCAGGATGGCTCCAAGGAGCAGGGGGATGATGGCGCCCACGAGTGCCTGCCACGGGAAGGCCGACAGGCCGGCAACGCCCAGGGTCACCATCGTCAGGAAGGGGCCGGACTCCAGCGTCATGACGGAGTAGGCCGCAACGTCCTTGGGCTTGCCGTACTGGCCCATGAGGGCCATGTACATTCCGCCGTTGGTGTCATTGAGGGCTGCCAGGATGGCCAGGACAGACAAGCCCGTCAGCAGCCCGCCGTTGATGGGAAGTTCACCCATGAACCGGCCGGCGATGACGCCGATGATGATGGCGAACAGGACTTTGCTGCCGAACAGGACTCCGCCCTTTTTAAGGATGTACGGGGTGGCCTTGATATCGATGCTGGCACCCATGCACACGTAGAACACGGCGAGGATGGTGGTGCCGCCGGTGAAGAGAGCACCCGTGAACGAGCCGAAGAATTTGGCGGAGTCCGGTGCGAACGTGCCCAGGAGGGCGCCGATGAGCAGGGGGATCAGCATCATGCCGCCAGGGACTTTTTCCATGGTGGCCTTGATTGGGACAGACATGAAGCAACCTCATTGTTGTGTTGGGGGAGGGGGAGGGGACCGAGCCGCCCGGCTCCGATCATGATTAAAATCATAAAGACCCTGCGCATTTAACGCAAGCCCAGATGCGCGAAGTGCGCAAGTAACTGAATCCCCGGTGGTTGAGCCTGTCGAAACCCGAAAGCCGCGCCTGGTGGTTGAGCCGCCCTGCGGGTTGGCTGGCGCGGTTAAATACAATGGCCCCGGCAGCGGCGGAAGCTGCGGCCGGGGCCATTGCTGAGTTCGGTGCGGCGTGATTGCCGCCGTGGGAATGCCTTAGGCGCGGGCCTTGTGGCCCTTCGTGAGGATCAGGGCCAGGGCCACCATCCCGATGCCGAGCAGCAGGTGCAGGATGTTGTCGAAGCCGTTCAGCGGGACGAAGTTGCCGTCGGAATCCTGGGGGATGACCAGGCCGTAGATGAAGAGCACCAGGTAGATGATGCCGCCGTAGAGGAGGAAGGAGCGGGCGCCGCCGGCGGTCCGGGCGAGGGCGATGCCGGCCGCCCCGAACAGCAGGTGGACGATGTTGTGCAGGGCCGAGACCTGGAAGAGGCCCAGCAGCAGGGCCTCGGAGTGGTGGCCGGCGAAGGCGAGCTGGTCGTAGTTGCCGGTGATGCCCGGAACGAAGCCCAGGACGCCGACCAGCAGGAACACGGCGCCGACAACCATCGATGCCTTCTGGACGTTGGTGCGGGCCGCGATGCCCGTGCCGGTGTGAGTTGCCATGGTGATCTCCTGAATGCGATATGTGTGGTTATGGAAGAGCAGGCCTTTACCTGCTGACCCAAAGGGTTATGCCAGCTATTCGGGCCTTATCGCGTTTCGGATGGCTGTCCTGGGAAAAGTTTTTGGACTCTTTGTGCCGGCCGCACTCATGGCGCATGCCGCCGCCGGCCTTACAGCTCCAGCCGGAACACCCACAGCAGCACATTCTCACCCTGCACGCACCAGTCCCGCTCCGGCGCGCGGCGGAAACCCAGGGACTCATACAAAGCGTGCGCGCGCTCCATGAACGTCGCGCTGGTGATGCTGATGGCGCCGATATTCGGCAGGGACCGCGCGTGCTCGATGACCCGCCGGACCACGGCCCGCCCCACCCCGCCGCCCTGGACCGCCGGGTCCACCGCCAGCATCCGGAACTCCAGCTCCCCATCCAGGGCGATCTCGCTGTACGGCTGGCCGGCGAACGTCAGCGTCACCGCCGCCACCGCCTTCCTGGCGGCCTCCGCCACCCACACCTCCGCGTGCGCGGCGCGGTGCTCCACGTCCTCCAGCACGCCCATGTACGGATGGTCGGTCGCGAAGTGCCCCGCCCACAGGTAGGCGTCCCGCGTGATGCGCCGGACCTCGGGAAAGTCCGACGGCGTCGCCCGCCTGAACACAACGCTCACCGTGTGCCTATGGCCGCGGCAGTCCGCTCAAGATAGTGGCTCAGCTGTGCCAATTCCGGCTGCGAAGCGGGGTCACCTACGGCGTCTCCACCCACAGCATTGGCCACGGCCAGCGCCCGGCCATTGTCCAGTCCGTGCTGCAGGGCCAGGACCAAAGCAGCGCAGAAGGCGTCCCCGGCGCCGATGGTGTTCGCCACCGTCACCGATGCTGAGGGAGCTTCGGCCACCTTCCGCCCGTACTCGAACATCACCGAGCCGTCGCCGCCGTATGTCACCGCCACCAATTTCGCGTCCTCGAGGGCCGGAATCAGGGCGTACTCGCTCTCATTGACGATCACCAGGTCGCAGCGCTCCAGCAGCTCCGCCGACAGGTCCATGGCCGGCGCCGCGTTCAGGACAAAGAAGCCCTGGGCCTTCCGGGCCGCCTCCAGGACGACCGGCAGGCCGACTTCCAGCTGGCACAGCACCGTCTCGTCGGGGCCGAACTCCACGCCCTCAAGCGAGAGGTGTGAGTTGGCGCCCGGGCATACCACGATCTGGTTTTCCCCGTCGCGGTCCACCACGATCAGCGCAGTTCCAGTGGCGTCCCGAAGGACGGCGACGTCCGAAATGTGCACGCCCGCTCCTGCCAACGCATCCAGCATCAGCTGGCCGTGAGCGTCGTTCCCCACGGCGCCGATCATCCGGGCACTCCCGCCAAGCCGGGCGGCGGCCGCAGCCTGGTTGGCGCCCTTGCCGCCCGGCTGCTCCGAAAGTACGGCCTCGCCGATGGTTTCGCCCGCCGTCGGAAGCCGTTGGGCGGTGGCGATCAAGTCCAGGTTGATGCTGCCCACAACGGTGAGGGCAGGAAGTTTGTTGCTCATGAAATTCCTTACGGGGGAGGAGCCGGAACCGGCTGGATTAGGAAATAGTGTACGCCACTGTTGTACTTGTCCGTCATACATGGTTGTATAACAACTCACATCCCAACCGCAGGACCGGCCTGCAGAAACAAAGGAGTTTGATGTGAACACCCCAACCCCCGCGGCAGCCGCGCCTCCCGGCCAAGCCTCGCCCGCCGTCGTCCTTCCCGACGAGGCCGGCAAGCTTTCAGGCCGCCGCGCCGCCCTGCTGATCTCGACGCTGCTGCTCGGCGTGCTGTCCTTCCAGCTCAACGCCAGCATGGTCACGCCGGCGCTGCCGGAGATCGCCGCCAGCTTCGGCCGGAACGCCGACGCCGCAGCCCCGGTGCAGTCCATGTTCTTCCTGGCCGGAGCCATCGCCGGGCCGGTCATCGGCAGGTGGAGCGACTTCATTGGCCGCCGCGCCGCCTTATTGCTGGTCCTGGGCATCATGGGCGCCGGAACCATCCTCTGCATCTCGGCGCCCACGCTGGAACTGCTCGTTACGGGCCGCTTCCTGCAGGGTGTCTCCAGCGCCGTGTTCGCGCTCGCCTACATCGTCCTCAGCGAGAACCTGCAGGCGAAAGCCTTTGGCACGTCGGTGGGCATCATTGCCGCCGTCAACGGCGGGATCGGGGGAGTGGATGGCTACGTGGGCGGTCTCATGGCCGAAACGCTCGGCTTCCGGTCCATCTTCGTCGTGGTGCTTGTCCTGACCGCCATCGCGGCCGCGTGCATCGTCCGCATTGTTCCGAAGGGCCGTCCCGGCGGCGTCCGCGGTGCCATGGACTGGTGGGGCGCGGGATCCCTGTCCGTGTTCCTGGTCTTCATCACCTACTTCGTTTCCGACGGCTCGGCCGCCGGCTGGACCGCACCCTCCACCCTGGCCCTGCTGGCCGGCACCATCGCTTCCTTCGCCGTCTTCTGGATGATCGAGAAGCGCCGCAGCCACCCGCTGATCGCCGTCCACCACCTGCGCTCCCGCCAAGTGTGGCCGGTCATCGCCACCACCGTCCTCACGCTGGCCGGCATCTTCGCGATCATCAACTTCACCGTGGTGCTGCTCAGCCAGGATCCCGACGGCGGCTTCGGGCTTTCCGCCTCCCTGTCGGCTTTGCTGTTCCTCACCCCGGCCGCTTTGATTGGCGTCTTCGCCGCGCCGTTGGCCGGGTGGCTGGCCGGCCGCCGCGGCTGGATCAAGACCCTCCGCGCCGGCACCGGGCTCAGCCTGGCCTGCGCCATCGTTGCCGCTATGTTTTCCACGAACCAGTTGGTGGTGCTGATTGCCGTTGCGGCGCTGGGCATCTTCTACAACGGCCTGTTCCTTACCGCCATCAACGGGCTCTCGGTGCTGCTCTCGCCCAAGGACGCTCCGGCTGCCTTGCCCGGCATCAACGGCGCCTCCTTCGGCATCGGGGCGAGCCTCGGCGTCGTCCTTGTGGCACCCTTTGCCGCCGAGGCCACGGCAGCCGGGTACGCCACCGCCCTCTGGATCTCCGTGGGCATCACCGCCGCCGCGTTCATCGTCAGCCTCTTCGTCGCCGCCCCCAAGGGCGAGACCGTTTGACCTCCCTTCCCCTTCACCGATTTTGAAAGAAGAACCATGACCTCCACCAACCCGATCTACCTGGACTGCGACACCGGGATCGATGACGCCCTCGCCCTGGCATACCTGCTCGCCGCCCCCACCGCCGAGGTAGTGGGAATCGGGACCGTCAGCGGCAACGTCAGTGCCGCCGTCGGCGCCCGCAACACCCTGGACCTGCTGCAGCTGGCAGGCCACGCCCACATCCCTGTTGCGTTGGGAGCACACGATCCCCTGGGCGGTTCGTTTGGCGGCGGGGCGCCATGGGTTCACGGTGAGAACGGGATCGGCGAGGTTGCGCTGGACGCGGCCTCTGCCTCCCTGGCGCCGGAGTCCGCCGCGGAAATGCTGGTGCGGCTGGCCCGGTCGTATCCGGGCACGTTGCGCGTGGTGGCCATCGGGCCGCTGACCAACATCGCCCAAGCCCTCCGGCTCGAGCCTGCCCTGCCCGCTTTGGTTCATTCGATTACGGTGATGGGCGGCGCCGCGCTCGCCCCTGGCAACATCACGCCCGTGGCCGAGGCCAACATCCACAATGACCCCGAGGCTGCAGCCCTGGTGCTGGCCGCCGATTGGGACATCACTTTGGTGCCGCTGGACGTGACCATGGCGTCTGTGCTCGAGGAACCGCACCGGCAGCAGCTGCTGGCCGCGCCTGGTCCGGTGCCGAGGGCGCTGGGGGAGATGCTGGGGTATTACTTCGGCTTCTACGAGGGCATCTATGGGAGGCCCTGCTCGGCGATGCATGATCCGCTGGCGGCGGCGCTCGCCGTCGGTGCAGTCGAAGCTGCCGTGGCTCCGGTGGTGCGTGCCGTCGTCGACACCTCCTCCGGGCCATCCCGCGGACAGACCGTCTGCGACATGCGCGGGGCTTATGCCGGGTACCCGGAGGTGCCGGGCGCGCGGTGCCGCGTGGTGCTCTCACTTGAAGGGGACTTTGCGCCGCACCTGGTGGAGACGCTGCTAACGCTGCACCCGGTGGCTGAGCTTGTTGAAACCACGACGGCGGCACTCGCCACGGCTGGTGCGCCACCTGCGGGGTGAGGCGCATGCAGGGTGCGGTCCACGTCAGCGGGCAAATTGGGCGAGCGTCCAGGAGGTTGTTAAATTCTCCCTGGGTGGTGACTACCAACCCCAGCCATTCCGATGTATGTAGAAACACCGTCGAGCCGTTCCATTTCTAGGGAGTGGGACAGTCATGGATTGGGATGACTATGTGCTGCCTATATGCAGGAGTAGTCGTAATCGAGTCCGGCTGAAACGTACTGGGTCACTGTTACCCGGCTGTTGGGCGTCAAGCCAGGAAGAGAACAATTCGATTTGGCTCCCCGCAGGGTCTTGGCACCTGCCAGCCAGCTCGGCAGCCCCGCGAGGGAGCTGCCGGACGGCACCGTGCCGGCGATGATTCCCCATTGAGAGCTGGTCGAGTAAACCCCGACGCCGGCGGGCTTACCTTCGGCGTTCCTATGCTCGGCGGTGATGCTCTTGAAGTAGTCGACCATCCCTTCAAGGGTGGCCCGGTTCAGGGCTACGTCGGTCTGCCAGCTATTGCCCGTCTCCACATCCAGCCACCAGAAATAGCTTCCGGGGTCATCCACGCCTCGCTTAGTGGCGTCGTCATAAGCCTTCGTGTAGCCGTACATGTATGAGCAGGCAAGGTTCACTGGGCCTGCGGCGCCGCCTTCGGACACGCATTCTCCGTAGGGATTTGGGCCCTTCCCGTCAGGGAAGACGTTGGACGACGGCCACCAAGAGCCCTCATGTCCTGGGTTGGCAGTGTTCACGTACAAAGCAACCTTTGGCTGCGCAGTGAGCCCGTTAGACTTAGCAGCCCAAACGAGTTGCCCAGCGAGACAAGGGTTGCTGTTGTTGGCCAGTCCGCCGGTCACACCCACAATCCCGAATGCCTGCCCGCTGGGAAGGGTCTTCCCGCACTGGGGCCAGGAAACGTCGTTGCCCACCAGGTCCGTATTACCGGATGGTGGAGCCGCTGCCACCGGCGCCATTCCTGTGACCAATAGTCCCAGGAGTGTCAGGAAGGTGGATGCCATTTTTATCCCGTAACGAGCCATGCGTAAATGCTACGGCTGCTTCTAATATGAAACGCCGAGGGGCCGCTAACGTTTATGTCTTGTCTGTCAGTGCTCCAAGAAACTGGACCCAGGCAGGGGCGCGGACCCGGGACCACCCCGGCGAGCGGCTCATTGCTGAACTGACAACGTCCAGAAGCTAGTCGGACGCGGTTGGTGTTGTTTGCAGTGACAGCATGATCGATGCCTGTATACCTGTCGGAAGCTGCCCGCCTAGGACTGCAGGGACTGCATGACCGACAGGTGTCCGGCCCGGGCCGCGACCAGGCACTTGGCGAGGTAGAAGGGCTGGTTGCCGTACCGAACATACTGGGTGAGGACCAGCACGGGGTCGGACGGGCGCAGGTCCAGCAGCTTCGCACGGCTGGGGCCCACCTGGCTGAGGCTGATCTGGCACTCGCCGGGCCCGGGCAGCCGGCCGAGCTGGTTGTTGAGCGCGGCAAGCAGGCTGGTGCCGCCGTCGTCCTTTATCTCCAGGGGCACGGCGGGGCTGCTGCCTACGCTGACGGGCTGGGCGGAAACGTTCTCCTGGAGGTGGGCGATGGCCTCGCCGTCGCGGATCAGGATGGATTCCCAGAGCCAGCAGTCGGTGCCTGGCTCGACGCCGATGCCGGGGGCGACAAATTCGGAGGCGGCCTGCCGGACCACCTGGGTGCGCTTGACTTCGAGCTGCTGGCCGGGGCCGGCGAGGACTTCCTCGAAGGGGCGGATGCGTTCGATGCCGATGCGGGGCAGAGTGTCCGAGACGAAGCGTCCCACGCCGCGCCGCGCCCGGATGAGTCCGTCCTCTTCGAGCAGCATGAGGGCTTCGCGGACCACGGTGCGGCTGACTTTCATGTCCGCGCCGAGCTCCGTTTCGGTGGGGATCATGGAGCCGGGCGTGAGGAAGCCGTTGCGGATGGCCTCAGCAATCCGGGAGTACACCGCAACGCGGAGGGGTGAGCCGGGCTGGGCCGCCACCGGCTGGGACAGGAACCTGGCGGCGTCCTGATTCACGTTGGGCCTCGCTTTAGTCTGGGGATTTCCAGCCTAACAAGTGCTACGCGTTTGTTGGACAAGCAGTAGTGGTTGAGCCTGTCGAAAGGCGTCCTCGCCCGGTGGTTGGCTGAGTCGAAACCCGCTGCGCCGCTACAGTGTCTCGGGAACCGGGCGTCCGGGGAAGAGCGTCTCGTACTGTTTCCGGTACATTCTCCGCCCGAAGAGGCGGTAGGCAACCCGCACCGGGGGAGGGATCTCCTTGAACATCTCCCTCCGGTCCTGGGGTGGGTTCGTGGCCAGCACCATCCCGAGGTAGCCCACCAGGAACTTCTTGTCGAGCTGATCGATGCCGTGCTGGGCGGCCTCCTGCATCTCCTTCTCGGTCAGGATCCTGTCCACCACGGGCATCACCTCGGTGACTTCCCGGCGCAGGTGAACGTTGAGGACAGCCTTCAGGTCCTCGTACCGCTCGGCGAGTTCCCGGCCGGTTTCTGCGTCCGCCGTCTCCATCCAGCGCAGGCGGACTGGCTCGATGCTCCCGAGGCGTTGAGTGACCTGGCGGTGCTGCTCAAGCATCTGCCCGATGTGCAAGGCGCAGGCCGGTGCCCGGTCCTTCATCTGCGGGTACATCAGCAGGTCCTCGCCCTCGTGGTGAATATGGAGCACCTTGTCGAAGTTCCCCAGCACCTCGCCCACGTAGGCGGCGCGGGCGGTGTCTCCGTCCGCAGCGGAGCGCACCAGGCCGGGCGCCTCGTCATAGGCCCACAGGAAAAAGCGGTGGATGCGCCGCATGCCCGCGGTCCCTGTGCACAGCACTGGTCCTGATGGCAGCGGAGCTGCGGTTTCGCCGGGCTGCATGGTGAAGAAGTCGGTCATTGGATGGCCCCTAACGGCTCGTCATGCGAGACCAGGACCTCTCCCCGGGTGCATCGTACCGGGTGCCCGTATGTCACACAATGGCCATGGCTGGTGGGGAGTATGACGGCGGTCGCGGCGCACCTGCGCTGTGGGCCACACCTCTGTCCGCGTCGTGCAAGGTGAAGCAAGATAACCTCACGACAGCGGGTTACGGGAGAGGCAGCACGGCCTGCCGCCCCGACGGACGGCGTCCTTCGGTGCCAAAATGCCAAAACGTTTCTTCATGGTGAAAGTGATGCTTGACACCCTGCAAGCGATGCGCTTATCTTGGTGCCAAGTCGTTTTAGCAAAACGATTTTTCACCCCAAGCATTGTCTCGCCATTTCCGTTCGAGAGAAAGTGAGTCGACAGCGATGTCCACTCGAAAGACCATCAACAGGTTCGTCACCATCGGCGGCGTCTGCACCGCCGTCGCACTGGCAGCCACCGGGTGCGGCGCAGGGGGCCCGTCCAACACGGGTAGCGCCGGCACCAACACCGTCAACGTCCTGGTCGAGGCTGGCGGCCACGCCGAGCTGACCGGCGTCGCCGAACAGTGCAAAAAGGACGCGGGAGTCAACGTCAACTTCGTCGAACTGCCTTACGACGGCATGTTCAACCGCCTCTCCAGCGAATTCTCCTCCGGCAACGTTTCCTTTGACGTCGCAGCCCTGGACTCCGTCTGGCTGCCCAGCTTCAAGGACGCAGTCCAGCCCATCGACGAAATCTTTACTGACGAGGCCAAGAAGGACATCTTCCCCGCCCTCGTCAAGGAAGCGAACGTGGACGGGCACTTCATCGGGCTCCCGGCATGGACCAATGCCGAGATCATCCTCTACCGCAAGGACCTCTTCGAGGACGCCAAGAACAAGGCCGACTTCCAGGCCAAGTACGGGTACAGCCTCGCCGCGCCCACCACCTGGAAGCAGTACCAGGACATCTCCGAATTCTTCACCAGGGACGGCATGTACGGCACCGACGTCAAGGGCGGGGTAGAAACCGAATGGCTCGCCCACGTCCTGCAGGCCGGCTCGCCGATGGTCCTGGACGCGAACAACAAGGTGGTCATCGACAACGCCGCGCACAAGGAGGCCCTCGACTTCTACGTCAGCCTCGTCAAGTCCGCTCCGTCCGGTGCCGCCCAGGTTGACTGGGCCGCGTCCCAGAACCTGTTCAACCAGGGCAAGACCGCAATGACCCGCTTCTGGGCCCACGCCTACCGGCAGATCCCCAAGGACGCACCGGTTGCCGGCAAGGTGGGGACTGCTCCCATGATCGCCGGATCCGCCGGTGTTGGCGGTGTCCCGGGACCCTGGTACCTCACCGTCCCGAAGGCCACCAAGAACACTGACGCCGCCAAGAAGTTCATCAAGTGCGCCTACGACAACAACAGCATGGGTATCGAATCCAGCCTCGGCCTGGCTTCCCGTATCTCTGCTTTTGAGAAGTACCAGGACAAGGAAGGCTACGAAAGCTTCGGCCCGCTGATCGAAACCCTGAACGGTAAAGCCACGGCCACCCGCCCGGCTACCGAGAAGTGGCAGCAGATCGTGGACACGGTCCTGGTTCCCATGCTGCAGAAGGCCGTTGCAGGCGGTGACTCCGCAACACTCCTCGCCGATGCCAAGAAGCAGATCGAGGACCTCGTCAAGTAAGAGCTCCGCGGCCGGCATCTGCCGAAGAGGCACAGCAACACCGGTGCCGGCCGTGGCCCCCAACCAGCGGAAGAGAAAACCGTGCGTATCTCCGATCGCCGTTTCGCATTGTTCCTGATGACACCAGCGGCGCTGTTCCTTGCAGTTTTTGTCGCCTTCCCGCTGTTCCGTCTCGTAGCGGACAGCTTCTTCAAGATCTCACCGATAGCGGGCGGCCCCCGTGACTTCGTGGGTCTGGATAACTACTTTCGGGCCTTCGCCTCCGAAGCCTTTGTAGGTGCCGGATGGCGGACCCTGGCCTACACGCTTGTGGTGGTCACCCTCGAATTCGCCCTGGGACTGGGAATGGCCCTGCTGTTCACCACCCTCGGGCGCAGCTCCCAGATCTGGCGGACCGTCTTTATGTATCCACTGATGATCGCGCCCATCGTGGCCGGCCTTCTCTGGAAGTTCCTGATGATCGACAACTTCGGCCTCATCGGAACCCTCCTGCACCAGGCAGGCATCCTGTCCAACCCCAACCAGATCGGCTGGCTCTCCGACCCGAACATTGTGCTGTTCTCGGTTGCCATTCCGGACATCTGGTTGACCACATCGTTTATGTGCCTGGTGCTCTTCGCCGGGCTGCAGAACATTCCGGGGGACCTGATCGAAGCCGCGCGGCTGGACGGCGCACGCGCACCGGCGATGCTGTTCCGCATCATCCTGCCCCTCCTGCGGCCGGTCATCGCCGTCGCCCTCGTGGTCCGCGGAATCGATGCGGCCCGGGCATTCGACACCATCCTCATCCAAACCAACGGCGGCCCCCAGTCCGCCTCGGAAACCATGAGCCTGTTGATCTACCGGACCATGATCCGCTTTGGTGATCCCGGCCTGGCAAGCGCCATGGGAACCCTCTATCTGCTGGCCATGCTCGCCGTCGCGTTCGTCGCGGTGTCCACCATCTGGCGGCCAGGAAAGGACAACTGATGCGCGTTGCCGAAAAAACAATGCACGACGCCGGGAAGTCACCGGCAGCGGTTGCGGGACCTTCCGTGCCAGCCACCGGAAGCAGCAGCGGCCGCAAGCGCCGGGGCGTCAACCGTGAAGGCCTGGAAGCGGGCCGCCGCAGCACCAGGACCCTGCTGTGGGTCCTCCTGGCGGCAGCGATGGTGCTCTACGGTTTCCCGTTCCTGTACCTGCTCTTCACGTCCTTCAAGACCCCGATCGATACCATCGCGGTGCCCCCCACCATCCTCCCGCGGGAATGGACACTGGAGAACTACATCAACGCACTGGGCCGCAGCGGTGTGGTGGCGTCCTTCATCAACAGCATCCAGACGGCCATCATCAGCACCGTGCTTTCACTGGTGCTGGCGGTCCCCGCAGCCTACGGCATCACCAGGTACAAGACCCTGAGCGGCCGGGTCTTCATCATGGCTGCGCTGGTCACCCGCATGGTGCCGCCGGTAGCGATCGGCATTCCGCTGGCCTCGATGATGGCGTCCATGGGCCTGTCAGATACACCGATCGCGCTGTCCATCGCCCACACCACCATCTCGCTGCCGCTCTCCATCTGGCTGATGTCCAGCTTCTTCGAGGCGGTGCCCAAAGACCTGGAGGAAGCTGCCACTGTGGACGGTTGCAGCAGGCTGGGAGCCCTGTGGCGGGTAGTGATTCCGGTGGTTTCCGGCGGCATCGCGGTCACCGCGATCTTCGCCTTCCTGGCCTCCTGGAACGAGTTCCTCTTCGCACTCCTGATGACGGCGATCCGCTCCCAGACAACACCCGTGGTGATCGCAAACTTCCAGACCCAGTTCGGCCTGGACTGGGGATCCATGACGGCGCTGGCCGCGGTGTACTCCATCCCGGTCATCCTCCTCACCCTTCTCTTGCAGCGCAAGATCGTCGCAGGCATGACGCTCGGCGCGGTCAAGGGCTAGACCACCAACAACGAGTAGCCTACTGATGACGCCCAGGGGCATCACCGACCATAAGGACGTGGGAGACAGATGAGCAACAAGAACATCGGTATCAAGGACGTGGCCACCGCTGCCGGCGTGTCCGTGACAACTGTTTCCCATGTCCTCAATGAGGTGGCCTATGCACGGATCAGCCCTGAAACCAGGGACAAGGTCCGGTCCGCAGCGGAACAACTTGGTTATGGGCCAAACCGCCTGGCCCAGGCCCTCCGCACCCAGAGGACCGGCATGCTGGGCCTGGTCAGCGAGGACATCGCCACCACGCCCCACGCCGGCCGGATCATCCTCGGCGCCGAGGAGGCTGCCAAAGCCCGGGGGTACAACCTCATGATCATCAACACGTCCGGTTCAGCCAGCCTTGAATCCCGGCGGGACGACGTCGATGCCCTCCTGGAACGCCGGGTGGACGGAATCCTCTACGCCACCATGTACCACCGCAACGTGGAGCTGCCGGCCAATCTCGGCAGCGTGCCCGCCGTCCTGGTCGACTCGGTGGCCGCCGGCGGAAACATCACTGCCGTGATCCCGGATGAAGAAGGCGGCGCACGCGCCGCCGTGGAAGCTTTGCTCGCGGCCGGGCACCGGCGGATCGGCTTCATCAACAACACCGATGACGTCCCCGCAACCCATCAGCGGCTCCAGGCCTTCCGGGCCACGCTGACTGAAGCAGGGCTCGACGGCGGCGCGGCACCTGTCGAGTCGGAGGTCTCCGAGGTGCACGGCGGCTATGAAGCGGCCCGGCGGATCCTGGCACGCGAGGACCGCGCCGATATGCCTACGGCATTGTTCTGCTACAACGACCGGATGGCGATGGGAGCCTACCGTGCCGCTGCCGAGTTGGGACTCACCATCCCTGCTGACCTTTCAATCGTCGGCTTCGATGACCAGGAACTGATCGCCGCCAACCTTCACCCGGGCCTCAGCACCGTGGCCCTGCCGCATTACGAGATGGGTGCCTGGGCCACCGAGCACCTGATCGACGCCATCGAGGGAAAGACCGACCTTACCCTCATGGCACTTCACCCGACCATTCTGAGCTGCCCCCTCGTGACCCGCGATTCCATCGCGGCTCCCCGGGACTAGGCAGCCACCCCTTCCACTTCCCCAGAGGAACGCACCACATGTCCAGTTACCTTGATGCCGCACGCCCGGAAACAGCCCCGGCGGCAACCTCCGGCTTCCGGCCTGCCATCCACTTCACGGCAAGGGACACCTGGCTGAACGATCCCAACGGCCTGGTTTTCCACGACGGCCTCTACCACCTCTTCTTCCAGAACAACCCGTTCGGCAATGTCTGGGGCAACATGTCCTGGGGGCACGCCACTTCCCGCGATTTGCTGCACTGGACGGAACACCCTGTTGCCATTGCCTGCGACGAGGCAGAGGACATCTTCTCCGGCAGCGTGGTGGTGGACCAGGGAAACACGTCCGGTTTCGGGACGGCGGGCGCACCTGCCCTCGTAGCCATTTACACCAGTGCCTATAAAGCCGCGTCCGAACACCGCGGCACCCAGGCCCAGTCCCTGGCCTACAGCACCGACGGCGGGTTGACGTGGCAAAAGTACGACGGAAACCCTGTCCTCACCCGGAACTCCGCGCACTTCCGGGATCCCAAAGTCTTCCGCTATCAGGGGGACGCTGGCGACTACTGGGTGATGGTCGCCGTCGAGGCGCAGCACCAAAGCGTGGTCCTCTATCGTTCGGAAGATCTCAAGACCTGGGAGTTCCTCAGCGACTTTGGCCCGGCCAACGCCGACGCCGGTGAATGGGAGTGCCCGGATCTCTTTCCCCTGGAAGTGGACGGGGACCCGAACCACATCAAATGGGTACTGATCGTCAACGTCAATCCGGGCGCCGTGGCAGGAGGGTCCGGCGGCCAGTACTTCGTGGGGGATTTCGACGGCGTCCGGTTCGTCCCGGAGCCTGGTTCACTCGTGGCGCCTGCCGGGCTGAGCTCTTTCCCCGACCCCGAGATGCGCTCGGCAGCGTTGCAGCAATGCCTGTGGCTGGACTGGGGACGCGACTGCTACGCCTCAGTATCCTTCACCGATGCCCCGGATGGCCGGCGCATCATCATTGGCTGGATGAACAACTGGGACTACGCCAACCAGCTGCCCACCGCCCCCTGGCGGTCCTCGATGACCCTCGCCAGGGAACTGCGCCTCACGGCAGTCAACGGCTCCGCCCGTCTGATCCAGCAACCGGTCCTGGCCGCTCCGGGCGCAAGGGGAGTGGTGCCTACCAGCAAGAACCAGATGAACGCGGACACTTTTGAGCTGCGAGATTCAGCCTGCCGATTGCCGGATGCCGTACGCGGCAGTGCTCACGTTATCGAGGCGGAGATCCTGCCCGGACGCGCCGACCGTGTCGATTTCCGGCTGTTCGGAGGTGGCGACGGGAGCGAGGGCACCGTTCTGAGCTACAACGCCGCCAGCGCCCAGCTCACCCTGGATCGCAGGCGCTCAGGCATCACGGGCTTCCACGAAAAGTTTCCTTCCCTGGAGTCGGCCCCGCTGGTCCTTGAGGACGGCGTGCTCAAGCTGCAGATCGTCGTCGACCATTGCTCGGTCGAGGTATTCGCACAGGGCGGCAAGGTGGTCCTGACTGACCTCATCTTCCCCGAAGCCGAAAACCGGGAGAACTGGCTGTCGGCCGAGGGCGGCCCAGCAACAGTACTGAAGCTCTCCGTCTCAACACTCACTTAATCCCGGTTGTATCCAACGTGCTTGACTCCAGGAAAGGTCCACAAATGGCAACACTCCAGCACACCGGCGATGATCCCAAGCCGGGCATTGATGTCCTCGTTGTGGGTGAAGCACTCGTGGACATCGTGGTCTCTCCCCGAGGGACTGTGGAGCACCCCGGCGGATCACCCGCTAACGTTGCCTACGGGCTTGGGCGGCTGGGTGCGGACACCGCATTGTTGACGTCGATCGGAGACGACCACCATGCCGCCGCTATCGAGAAGCACCTTTCACCAGGGGAGCGGAGGGATCCTTGCTCACAACCCACTGCGCGCAGGTAGCCGTTCCCCCGATTAGGTCTGCTGTGGTGGACACCATCGGGGCCGGCGAGTCGTATATTTCTGCCTTGATCTACGGACTCCTGATGCGCGGAGCGGATGGGCTGGCACCGTCCGTGCTGGAGTCGCTGGGCCGCATGGCATCCAAAGCAGCCGCGATCACGGTGCGCCGCCCGGGCGCGCACCCTCCAACATCAGAGGAACTCCGGGCGGAACTCCCTGAGCATCAGCCGGTGGCCCAGTGAACACTGTTGCAGCGACTTCCGACAACGAAAGGGAAAAACCCATGGCAAGCAACAACTGCTACGACGTGACGACGTGGCCCGTCGGCAATCCGTACGAGGACGTCGGTGAAGTCATCAACAGCATCATCGCTGACGTCAAGGAACGGCAGGCCGCCACCGATGTGAGCGACGGCGGAAAGCCGGGTGCGGTGATCTACATTCCGCCTGGGGACTACCACCTCCGTACGCAGGTAATGATCGACGTCAGCTTCCTCCGGATCGAGGGCTCGGGACACGGCTTTACGTCGTCGAGTATCCGCTTCAACGTGCCCGAAGACGAATGGCCCGACCTGCATGAGCTGTGGCCAGGGGGGAGCCGCATTATCGTCGACATCCCCCTCGACGAAGACGCGGAGGAATCCAAGGGAGCCGCCTTCTACGTTGAGCGGAGTGGGAGCCCTCGGATCAGCTCGGTGGAGTTCTCCAACTTCTGCATCGACGGCTTGCACTTCAGACCGGACGGCTCGGGTTTGCCTGCGGAGAACACCTACGTCAACGGGAAGACCGGCATCTATGTGGCGAGCGCCAATGACTCCTTCCGCGTGACCGGCATGGGGTTCGTCTACCTGGAAAACGCCCTCACCATCTACCATGCAGACGCGCTGTCCATCCACGGCAACTTCATCGCCGAATGCGGGAGCTGCATCGAGCTCCGCGGGTGGGGCCAGGCATCCAAAATCACTGACAACCTGGTGGGAGCAGGCTTCAAGGGCCACTCGATCTACGCCCAGAACCATGGCGGCCTGCTGATCACCGCGAACAACGTCTTTCCCCGTGGTGCCAGCAGCGTCCATCTCGAGGGCGTCACCCGTTCCAGCGTCACCAACAACCGTTTGCATTCGTTCTACCCCGGGATGGTGATGCTCACAGCGAACAGTTCGGAAAACCTGGTAGCCACGAACCACTTCCTGCGTGACCATGAGCCCTGGACGCCCTTCCTGGGAGTGGACAACGGACTGGACGACCTCACCGGCCTTCTCTGCGTCAGCGGCGGCAACAACTCGGTCATCGGCAACCACTTCTCCGAGGTCATCGACTCCCAGAGCATCCGGCCGGCAGGTGCAAAGCCGGTCATCATCCGGCTGATGGCGGGGGCAGGTAACTTCGTCTCCAACAACCACGTGGTGGCCATGAATGTTGACTCCTCGTCAAGCGATTCCTGCTTCGAAGCCCAGGTGGACGCCCTGCTGACCACCGGGGCCTCGGACGCCCTCGCCGTCACGGCCGTCATGGTGGATTCCGAATCGGTCCGGAACACGATCCTTGATTCCGGCAGTGACGCCCAGGTGGTCGCGGACAGGGCTGTTAACGCCTTGAGGGCCACCCCCACGGTCGGTTTGGAGACAGCACAGGTGCCTGCAGCGCACTAAGGCGATCGCCGCTTCGAGCGCCGTACCGGCAACCCCGCTGCCACCTGCGAAAACGTCCTGCCCGGCCATCCACAAACCAGTGCCTGAGTGCTATACCTGACCTAAGGCAACCAAATTTGCGGCGGTTTGCTGAGGGGCGTTCAAGACCACCCGGGCTCGCCCGGAGGCTGGAGGCGCAGTGCTGGGAAGACCAGCGCCGATCGGGCCAACCATAAAGCTGCCCCGCATAGATCGACGGCCCCGCCCAGGGCTGGCCGCCTGCCTCGCCGCCGGGCTCGGCGCGCTCGCTGTACTTACCGGCTGCAGCGGGACCGGCAGCACCCTCTCCACAGCAGTCGAGGACAGCGCATCTGCCATCGCCACGGCCCGGCTTGCCCTGAGCCTAGATGCCGCGGGCAAGCTGACCGGTGCGGCCACGTCCACTGCCCTGGACGACGCACTCAAGGAGCTGGCAACCAGCCGGAATTCAGTGCTGAAACTCTCGCCCGCAAGCGAAGAGGACCGGCAATCGGTCCAGGAGGCACTCAGCGTCCTGGACGCCTGCACCTCCAGCCTCACCACCGCCCGCGACGCCGTAAACGGCGGTGACGGCGGCCCGTCCCTGTCCGACGGCGCCCCGTCCCTGTCCGACGGCGGCCAGCAGCTGTCCGAAGCGGCGGACCGCCTGTCCCAGCTGAGTGCAAAGGACGGCGGAAAGTGAAGCGGCTCCTCGGCGTCGCGCTCGGTGTGCTGACGGCGATCGGCGGATTCGTGGACATCGGCGACCTGGTGACCAACGCCGTCGTCGGTTCCCGCTTTGGACTCTCGCTGGTGTGGGTGGTGGGCGTGGGCGTGGTGGGCATCTGCCTGTTCGCCAATATGTCCGGGCGGGTGGCCGCGGCATCAGGCCGGGCAACGTTCGAGGTGATCCGCGAACGTCTCGGGGCGCGGGCAGGACTGGCCAACCTGTCCGCCTCCTTCCTCATCAACCTAATGACGGTAACGGCGGAAATCGGCGGGGTGGCCCTGGCGCTCCAGCTGGCCAGCAGCGTGCACTACCTGCTGTGGATCCCGGTGGCCGCGCTCGCGGTCTGGCTGGTGGTGTGGCGGGTCAAGTTTTCCGTCATGGAGAACGTCACCGGGCTGCTGGGACTGGCCCTGATCGTGTTTGCCGTGGCGCTGTTCCTGCTCAAACCGGACTGGGGAAACCTCGCCGGGCAGGCCCTGGCCCCCGCCGTGCCGGCCGAGGAAACCGCGCCCACCTACTGGTATTACGCCATCGCCCTGTTCGGCGCGGCCATGACGCCCTACGAGGTGTTCTTCTTCTCCTCCGGAGCGGTGGAGGAAGGCTGGTCCATCAAGGACCTGGTCCAGTCCAGGATCAACGTCCTGGTCGGCTTCCCGCTGGGCGGCCTGTTGTCCGTGGCGATCGCCGGCTGCGCCGCGGTGGTGCTTCTGCCCGCCGGGATCGCCGTGACGTCCCTTTCCCAGGTGATCCTCCCGGTCGCGGAGGGCGCGGGGAAGGTGGGGCTGGCGTTTGTGCTGGTGGGCCTCGTGGCGGCCACCTTCGGCGCGGCCCTGGAGACCACCCTCTCCAGCGGCTATACGCTGGCCCAGTTCTTCGGCTGGTCCTGGGGCAAGTTCCGCCGCCCAGCCCAGGCCGCCCGTTTCCACCTGGCCATGATCATCTGCCTGTTCATCGGACTGGCGGTCCTGGCCACCGGCGTGGACCCGGTGCTGGTGACCGAATACTCCGTGGTGTTCTCCGCGATCGCCCTTCCGCTCACGTACTTGCCCATCCTCATCGTGGCCAACGATCCGCAATACATGGGCCGGCACGTCAACGGCCGCCCGGTCAACGTGCTGGCCATGGCCTACCTGGTGATCATCCTGGTGGCCTCCCTGGCAGCAATACCCCTCATGATCGTGACAGGAGCCGGATCATGAACGCCATGCGGGCACTCACGCCGCCACCTCCGCTGGCAGGACGCCTCCTGGATGCGCAGCTGCACCTGCTGGACCGGCAGGTCATGGATAACGACGGCGTCCCGGTCACCACCGTGGACGACCTCGAGCTGAGCGGGCCTGCCCTGGATGTGGAGCTGGCGCCGGGGACGCCGGCCCCCGTCCTGACCGCGCTGTTGACCGGCCCGGTGCTGGGGACGCGCATATTCGGCGGCAGGCCGCCGTCGTCCCGGCTAATCCGCATCCCGTGGAAGGACGTTGCCGAGGTGGGCGTTGTAGTCCGCCTCGGCGTCGGCAGCGGGAACCTCGACGCCACCTGGGTGGAGCGCTGGATCCGGGACAAGGTCATCGCCCGCATCCCGGGAGGCCGCCATGATCCTCGGTGACCTCCTGGGCGTTCCTGTTTATAACGACGGCGGCACGCGGCTGGGCAGGGTGGCCGACGCGCGGTTCGTGGTGGACGGTGCCCCGCGGCAGCTTCTGGCCGAGGCGCGCCTGATGGGGCTGGTGGTCAGTCCGCACAGTGCGTCCTCGTTCCTAGGCTACGAGCGGACCGAACTGCGGCAGCCGTGGCCGCTGCCCGCTCTGCTGAGGTGGCGGCACCGGGGCTCATTCCTGGTGCTGTGGGAAGACGTCGCGATGATCGGTGCGCAGGGTGTCCGGCTGAGGGAAGGGTTCGCCGCATACTCGCCCGCGCTGGATTAGGGTGACAGGGCAGGCACCGGCATCACGTCAATATGCATCGGACTGCAGAGGTCTATCAGCCAGTCATGGCCGGGGCCAAGAGCAAAAATTCGTCCACTGCCGGGGACTACCTCGAAATCACCGGACGTGAGACGGTCGCCGAAGAACATGTATGCCCGGTCGCTGTTGTTCCTTCTCGACATCCACGCGATTCCTTCATATCCGGCACCGTGCGCAGCTTCGGCCCACTTCCTGGTTTGTGGGTAGGACTCACCAGGTGTATCCGTGAGCTGGCGTGCTTCCACGCGCAGGGTCCGTAAGCCGGATCCCAAGAATGAGGCCAGCCGAATCTCCCTCCGGCTGGTGAAAGCGGCCATGACCTTCGACTTGTAGTCGCCATACGCAAGCAAGCCTCCAGCAACAGGGATATTCCGCAGGAGGGTTTCAGCCACGGCCGCTTCCTTCGTCTCGGCAGCGTAGAGCACTGGAACCGTGGGTTCTCCAAAGAAGTGGAAGCGGCCGGCCCCCTTCGGCCCTGGATTGAATTCCAATGTGGCATATCGATTGTCGTAAACCCGGTGCATCCGTGTTCCGGCAGCTAACGCGATCTCCCGCGGCCGGAAGGGGTTCGGAGGATCTGGTGTCTCCGAATTGCCCGCTGTCACCAAGATGCCTCGAACTGGTCTTTGGCGGCAGCAAGGAGAAGGTCTTCCTCCCGGATAAAGTCCACAGGGCGGTGGGCCTCCTGGAAGTAGGAACTCGGGGAAATCAACCAGTGGACCAAGTCTTCATCGGATCGGCCATTTTCCCGGGCCAAAGTGATAAGCCTCGAAATAACCGGAAGGATCTCGCCGCGCTCCCGGTCAAACTGAAAACCAGGGTAGCGGTAGGAGTTGCCCCGCAAGATGCCTATGAGTTGGCCGGCGGACCGCTTCTCCGAAGCGGCATTCCGGTTCGGCTTCCTGGCCCCGAGGATGGCGCCGACTTCGACACTGGAAAACAACCCGAACTCCGCGCCAATGCGTCGCCACACATTCTCGGCCGCTTGAAGGCTGCGGGCCAACTGCGGCGAGGCAGGAGCGGGGTTGGCAGCCATGGCCGGACCAAGGGCACGAATGCTGCGCTGAACATTTTCCAGGGCTTCCGCGAGGCTCGGGGCCTCCTCCGATGCGCGCAGGGCCGGCATTTCTGGCGAGTGATGTGCTCGGCCGGAGATCCGATGCTGGGTGGTGACCACGGTCAGCTTCCTACCTCGGAGACGTTTCTGACGCTCCTATTGTAACGTCCAGATCGTGGGGCGGAAAGGATATCTCCAGTCTCGGCACTGCCCAGTCCCACCGGATCAGCTCCTGCTCGAGGCGGACCGCGGGACCGTACGCATCGTTTACGAGCCCTCCGTAAACTGCCGACTCATCCGCCGTCAACCGGTTCAGCGCCGCCTTGGACGGCGCAGGCTCCCTGCCCCACGCATCACGGTGCGCCAACAGCGTTGCCTCATCCATCATCAGGCTCACCACATGTGGGTGTACCGCCCGAAGCTGGTCAAGAATCTGGAAACCGTGCGTGTCCAGATCGCCCCAGTACAAGACCTCACAATTCCGCAGCCATGCCGCATCCCGCAATGAGGAGAAGCCGTAACCTGCACCGTAGATCACCAGCGTGTCCGCGTGCTCGGGGAGGGCCAGGAAATTGACCAGGTTCTCGGTGATCACCACTCTTCTGACAGGCAGTTCCAGGCTGCCGAAGGCCTCGGCGGTGACCGTCAGGTCCCGCGCCTGGCCCAGCAGCGGCAGGCTTGGATCCAGCGACCGGAATCTGACGAGTTCGGGTGGATGCAGGAACCCGTGCCGTGTTGCGAAACGGGCGGCAGGAGTCCGTGCTGGTTGCCCCAGCAGCGAACCAGGATCAACCTGATCGTCCAGCTGTTCATCGCCGTTGGAGCTGTTGCCTGCTGACGGTGCAGAGAGTGCCTCTGCCAGTTCGTCGATAACCCGCCGGTGGGTTTCGACGAACTTGGTATGCACCCCCGGCAGGCTGAGCTGCCGGACGTACACCCCCGGCTCCGGGTTATCCCGCAGCCAGAGGGCAACACGGGCAGCAGTCAAAGCGTCGGCGCCGAGTTCCACCAGCTTCAGCGGCCGCCGGAGCGCCCACGCGCGGAAGGCCGGGTCCAGCCCCGACAGTCCTTCGGCCAGCTCCACGAAGCGGGCGGCATCTTTCGCCCTGCCCGCAAAGGCGATTTCATCCTCCGCCGATGCGAACACCGCCGCCGCAGGCAACTGGTTCGAACCGATCGTGTTGCGGCCCACCTCGGCCGTCTCCAAAGTGAAGGGACCCACGGCGGCAAACAACTCGGCCGCCCACACACGGGCCGCAGCATAATCGCGCAAGAGGGCTGACGCCGTCGGACGTTTCAGGGCACGACGGCGGGGGTAGGCGCCGGCGGGATCCAGCAGTTCGCGGAGGAGCGAGCCGCTGTTCCACGCTTTCAGCGAGAGCGCCCGCAGGTCAGCCAGCGTGGTCTAGGACTCAGCGCGGGAGTCCCTTCCCAAAGCTCGCAAGCCCGGTTCGGGGCCCTCGGGACGCCGCTTAGCCACTCCGGTCCTTTTCGTGCCGGTCCTTCTCGTCACGGTATTCCTGGATGGTCATGTTGCGCAGCTGGGAATCGTCGCCGTTGGTGTTGGCCACGAACCCCACATGCGAAACGAACGGCTCTATCACGTGAATTTTCTGCAGGGGTGTGACGATCAGCAGCTGCAGCTTCATCCGCTGGAACAGCTCGAGCCCGTACCGCGCCGATTCGTCGGAGCCGCGGCCGAACGCCTCGTCAATCACCACGAACCGGAAACTCCGGCCGCTGCCGGCATTCCTGCCCGCACCCTTGCCGGATCCCAGCCCGAACTGGAACGCCAGGGCCGCGGCGAGGATGGTGTAGGCGAGCTTCTCTTTCTGGCCACCGGACTTGCCGCCGGAGTCCGTGAAGTGCTCGTACTCCTCGCCGGTTTCGGTCCATTTCTCGGAGGCAGAGAAGGTAAACCAGTTCCGCACATCGGTGACCTTGGCGGTCCACTTCCGGTCCAGGTCGGTGAGCCCTTCGCGGCCCCGGAACCGGTCGATCAGCCGCTCCACCTGCAGGTACTTCTGCTCCGAGTACTGGTCCTCATCGCCGATGGTCCCCTCCGAGCATCCCCGCAGGTCGCTGCCGAACTCGCGCACGTCCTGGTCGGAGGTGGCCTGGTGCTCGAGCTGGATATGACGGCCGGTGTTGTACGGAATCCCCGCCAGCGACTCGTTGATCTCGCCGATCCGGGCCACGATGTTCTGCCGCCGGCTGTCCAGGAACGCATTGAACGCCACCACCTCGCGGATGGTGTTCTGGTTCAGCAGGTTCTTGAACTGGTCCTCGAACCGGGGCAGATCATTGCCCACCAGCTGTTCAAGGAGCCGGTTGTAGTCTGCAGCGGCCTCCAGTGACGCGTCGAAGTCAGTGGTTTCGTTCGGGTACTTGTTGCGGAAGTCCGCCATCTGCCGGATGGTGCCCTCTGCCGCCCGGGCGATCCGCTTGGACAGGGCGTCGATGGTGTCCGTCAGCCCCGAACGGACTGTGCTCTCCACGGTGCCTGTGTTCCGGTACGTCAGCGGTTTCTCGCCGAGTGCCGCATCGGTGAGGCGTTCGACGGCGGCCAGCACCGCGGCGTCGTCCGTCACCGGGGTCTCCGCCAGGATGCCCCGGCACTCCCCGATGGCCTCGGCGATGTCCCCGGCATCCTTCTCGTTGGCGCCCAGCCGCTGCTGCAGCTTCCCGGCTTTGTCCTCCAGCCGTTCCAGCTGGGCACCCACCTCGGCCTTCTTCGCCATGAGCTGCTGCAGGACGTCGCTGGTGGTCTCCAGCGCGCGCTTCTCCGCTTTCAGGTCCTCGATGCTGCGGGCAGTTGCTTGCCAGCTGATCCCGCCGAACTCTGCCACTGAGCGGACGGTCCCCAGCTGCTGGTTGTACCGGCCCAGCGCCCCCAGTTCTGCATTGACCTTGTCCAGCTGGCCGGCAATCACCTTGAGCTGGCCCTGGACCTCGTCCTGTTCGGCGCGGAACCGGGCGATTTTGTCGTGGTTGTCCCAGCCCAGCACGTAGTTGCGCCGGTCCGCCAGGTCCTTGCGGTCGTCTTTCTCGTGCCTGCCCCGCCCGCCTTTAAGCTGGCCGTTCACGGTCAGTGCCTTGGGGTAGCGGCGGAAGTCAGCCAGGTTGTCGCAGCAGAAGTAGTCGAACCGGTTGTTGAGTTCGTCCTGCAGGAATTCCCTGAAGGGCGTCCCCTGCTTAATGGCGATCTTTGCTGCCAGAGTTCCCGGCTCAGGTTGCCGGTGGTTGAGCCCGTCGAAACCGAAATCCCCGATCCGCAGGTACACCAGCCTGCCGCGCAGATTGTTGGCGTCCACCCAGGCGCTGACGGCGGCGTAGTGCTCCGCGGGGACCAGGAGTGAGAGGGCGAAACCGTGCAGGGTCCGTTCGGCGGCACCCTCCCAGGCCGATTCGCCGTCGCGTACCTTGAGCAGCTCACCCACATAGGGCAGCTCGGTTTCATTGATCGCTGTTCCTTCGCCAAGCCGGCGGCGGATGTCCAGTTGGGGGAGCGGGATCAGGTTCCGCCGGGCCTGCAGGCTGGTGAGTTCGGCGGCGATGTCCGCAGCCTTGGCCTTGCGCTCGGACTGCTGGATGGACAGTGCTGTGCGGTCCTCCTGCAGAGCACCGGACCGGCGTGCCAGGTCCTGTTCCACCTCTGTGAGCCTTGCCCGGTTGGCATCGAACAGGACGCGGTCCTCGGGAATCTGCAGGCCCAGGCCGGCCGCCGCGGCGGAATAAGCCTCAAACCGCTGCCGCTGTTCGGCGGACTTGGCTTCGAGGGCGGACAGCTCGGCCTCGATCGCGGTCAGCCGGCCGCCCCCGTTGGTGCGGATGTCCTGCTCCAATCCGGCGAGGTCCCGGCGCCGCTGCTTGATTTCGCCGCCGAGCCGGGCGGAGTCTTCCTGCAGCCGCAGGCCCGTCCGCTCCAGCTCGGCCTGGTGCTCCAGGCTGAGCTGCAGCTTCCGGTCGGTGAACCAGGGATGCAGCTGGTCGCGCTGCCGCCGGGCCAGTTCGTCGTCGGCGCTGAGCTTCGCGTGCTGGTCCGCGCCGGACTTGATCGGCGTCAGCAAGGTGATCTGGTCCTTGGCGCGCAGGACGGCGTCATGGGCTTTCTTCAGGTCGTCGAAGTGGCTGATCAGCTTGGCTATGCGCTCGCCGACGTCGTCATCCTCCAGCATGTTGGTGCGCACGAAGGAGGTGATGTTCTCGACCTGCTTCATGGACACCGTACGGTGGAACAGCTCCATTGCCTGGTTGCCGCTGATGCCGAACTGCCGTTTGAAGGCCGCTGCGTAGGGATCGAAGCTGTCATGGACAGACACGCCGGCGGCCCGGAGCTTCTTCTTCAGCTTCATCGGGTCCTGGCCGAAGTTGGCGAAGTCCGCGGCAATCGACTGGTCCGCTTCCGCCAGGGAGTAGAACCTGTTGGGCGTCCCGGCCTCCTGGGTGGCCCACAGCGTGATGGCCAGCGTGACGGACTTGCCCAGGACAGCATTGTGGAAGATCCCGAGAACCACGGTCAGCTGCCCGGTTCCGCGCAGGGCCACCGGCCTGGAGTACTCGCCGCCGGTGCTCCGGGCGCTTTTGTGGAAGCCCCTGACGTAGGACATCAGGGAGCGTTCTTTTTTCTGCGCCCCGGCGGCCTTGTTGTACTCGATCTTGTGTGCGGGCAGCAGCAGCGTGGTGATCGCGTCCACCACCGTGGACTTGCCGGAGCCGATGTCGCCGGTGAGCAGGCTGTTCGCCCCGTCCAGCAGGAACGTCCGCACCCCCTGGTGGAACGTGCCCCAGTTGAGCAGCTCGAGGCGGTGCAGCCGGAAGCCAGGGGGAGTGCCGCCGCTCGCCGCCGCGTCATCGAGGCTGAACAGGCTGTCCTGGAAGTCCGTTTCAAGGTCTGCTGTCATTTTTCCTCCTCCTGTGCCTCGGCCCGGCGCTCTCCAGCGACCCGTTCTGCGGCGGGCGGCTCTCCGGCGAGCGTCGCCCGGTAGTCGGCCAACCGCGCGTCGAACTCTTCGAGCCACTGCGCGTCCACGTATGCCTTGAGGATGCGCGCCACCTCATAGGTGTCCGCCTGCCCTGTGAGCTTGCGCAGGAAACCGAGCTCCTGCACTTTCTTGATGTCCGCTCCCAGCCTGTCCAGGATCTTCGCTTCGTTGCTGGATTCCGGCAGGAACACCGAAACCATGTCGGCGATGTCCTGCCCGGTCATGATGAGCCGGAGTTCGCTGCTGTTGGTGTCGAACTCCAGCATGCGGCCGCGCAGCAGTGCCAGCAGCAGGCTGACGTTGAAGGTCAGGGTCCGGCGGGCGATGAGCCGCGGCAGGGTGCCGTCCGGATCTTCACGTGACCGGAGGAACGCGTAGCCTTCCGATTCGTCCAGGATCAGGTCAAGGCCCAGCACGGAAACGTAATCGCGCACGTGTGAGGTCAGGCCGAGCAGGGACTGCCAGACTTTCTCGTCGTTTTCTGCGTAGAGGACGCCTTTGAAGAGGCGGGTGACGACGGCGGGAAGTTCCTCGTGCGTGCGGGCTTCGGTATCCGTGCTGGCTGGGTTGGAGGGGTTCATGCCGGCCTTCCGAAGATGATCTGTTCAACGGTGGCTTCGCGGACGCTTCCGTCCGCCAGTTGCCAGGAGAGGTGCTGGGACCGCGCCGGATTGATGGTGGCCCAATCGGATTCTGTGGCCAGCTGGAAGTAGCCGACGATTTCCGCCAGGCCCTGGGAGAGCGGGTAGGCGGCCGTGAGGTCGGCAAGGGTGGCCTGGTCCGCCTCGGCGAGGACGGCGTCGATGTTGGCCTTCAGGCGTTCCTTGTCCACATGGAACTGGTTGAACAGGGCGGCGGCGTCAACATCGCCGTCGTCGGCTGTTTCGATCAAGTCGTCCACCATCACCTTCCGGCTGGGCTCGTACAGCGGCCGCTCGAACGGCAGCACCACGTCCACGGACGGTGCGTCAATCTCCATGAAGACGCCCGACGGCGGTGCCTCCCTGGTGGCAAGGGTGCCCGATTCGACGCTGCGGATCAGCTGCATGATGCGCTTGTTTTCCAGGAACACCTTGTCATCGAGAAGCCGGCGCATCTGCTGGGACAGCTGGCGGACCGTGGCCTGCGTCTGCTCCACAGCGGGAAGCCAGTCCTGGTGCAGGTTCGCCACGGCGTCCAGGCTGTCGGTTTTTGCCAATGCCTCGATCCGGGTGGCCCGCTGGAGCAGGTCCTGCAGTTCGCTGCGCAGCTGCGGGGACATCAGGTAATCCCAGAAGCCCTGGAACGTGCGGCCCTGCAGGGAGCTGCTGATGTCCTGCTGGTTGGTGAAGATCGATTCGAGGAGTTCGCCCTGGGTTCCGTCCCAGGTGGCGATCTGCTCCCGGACCTGGCGGTCCAGCTTGCGGAAGTTCTGTTCGACTTCGCGGAAATCGGACAGTAGGTCCCTGGCCAGGGCGGTCAATTGCTGGAGGTGGTCCAGCGCTTCCGGGCCGGTCATGACGCGGATGTTGCCGTCACGGATCCGCTGCATCTCGGCGTCGATCCCGTCCCGCTGCCGCTGCAGCTCCGCGAGCCGGACTTCCGGGTCCGTCTCGGACTGCTGGACCAGCTGTTTCAGGACCGCGAAGATGCTGGTGAGCCTGGACTGCGTGGCCACGAAATCCCGTCCGCGCAGGTTCTCCACCCAGCGGATTACGTCCTCGGCGGCTGCGGTTAAGTCGTAGTGGGGCTCGTCCACACCCGGGACGTAGTACTTCCGCAGCCATTTGCGGCCGTCCGCCGCCCAGTCATCGAGGTATTCTCCGGTGGGGCGGGGGAACTTGTCCTGGCCGTCATTGTCCCGCAGCCCGAACAGCACGTCATCCAGCACATCAATAAGTTCCTGCCGGCCCAGGTTCCGCTGGTTAGGGCCGGTGAATGCCGCCATGAAGAAGGTCAGGGCCAGCGGGGCGTTCTGGGCACGAAGCAGTGACCATCCTGCATGGTTCTCCCGCAGGGAATTGATGGCGTAGTAGTCCATGGGGTCCTCTGGACGGAAATAGGCGTGACGATGACCGATGAGGCCTAAGCTACACGTTGCCTCCGACAATTTCCGCGGAGGCAGAGCGAACGGTCTCCACAGAAAGCGTAGCAACCTGGTCTGCTTCAGGAGCAGTAACTAGAGGTAGTCGCCCGCCCGCTCACGAGCAACTTCCAACAGGGTGGAATGGAAGGCAACTTCAGCTGGGGCGTAGACCTTGTCCTGGCGCTGCGCCAGCAGTATCCGCCGCAGCGGTGCGCCAGGCCCGAGGCTGAGTACCCTCACGTCGGGATGCTGGAGTGACACGGCGGTTTTCGGCACCATGGCCACGCCCATGCCGACGCTCACCATGGCCTGCGCCTCCTGGTAATCATTGGCCAGGAAACCAATGGTTGGTTCGAAGCCGGCGTCGTGGGCCGAGCGCTGCAGGACCTCCACCACCGGATGGGCCTCCGCCCGGACGATCCACGACTCGTTGCGCAGGTCCTCCATGCTGACCTGGTCCCGCCCTGCCAGCTTATGGCCGCGGGCCACCAGGATCACCGTGCTCTCCTGGAAGACCTCGGTGACCCGGATGGACTCGTCCTCGAAGCGGTTCCAGGGGTAGTCCCAGAGCAGGCACAGTCCCGTGACGCCGGATTCCAGGTCCCCCACCAGCTCGTCGAAGCGGGCGCTGCGCAGTGAAAGGCCGATGGCAGGGTAGCGCTTCTTGAAGGTCCGAATGACGATGGGCAGGAAGGACCCGGCCAGGGTGGGGAAGGTGCCTACCGTCAGCGATCCGCGCTTCAGGCCGGCGATCTGGCCCAGGTCGGACTGGGCTGCCTTCATTTGCCGGACGATCTTACGGGCATGACCGGCGAGTACCTGGCCGGCCTCAGTGGGCACCACCCCGCGGGAGCGGCGGTTCAGCAGGGGCTGCCCCACCTCCTGCTCGAGCTTCCGCAACTGCTGGGAAACGGCCGAAGGGGTATACATCATCAGCTCGGCGGCAGCGGTGATGGATCCCTGCTCCACCACCTCCAGGAGCAGGGCAAGCCGCCGGATATCGAACAGCGGCTGATCCTCTTCGTTAAGCATCGGTTTGCCTCTCTCTGCTTTTCGTTCATTCACTGCAGGAAGCCAGTGAAACCGGAGCTGGCCCGGTGCTTCACGAGCCTTCATCGGTGCTCGAGCCAATCTGATGGCCCATAGGTAGCAGTGAATGAAGCAACTCTACATTCCTCTTCACAAATCCAACATTGTCCTAAAGTGTGATCTGGCTCAATCTTTTCTCAGGCCCCCAAAAGTTATTGGGGCGAAGGAGAGGTGGAAGTCGATGAAGATCGAAGCGGAATGGATGCGTGGAGGTACCAGCAAGTGCTGGGTGTTCGAAGCAGAGCACCTCCGGGAGGGCGGCACCAGCCTCGATGTGCTGCTGCCGCGGCTGTTCGGCAGTCCCGACCCGCGCCAGATTGACGGCGTCGGCGGCGCGACCTCCACCACCAGCAAAGCAATAATCCTGCACCGGCCCGCCGGCGGGGACATCGACGTCGAATACACCTTCGCCCAGGTGGGCATCGAAGAAGCCGGTGTGGACTGGGGCAGCAACTGCGGAAACGGCTCCGCCGTCGTGGGCCTGTACGCGATCGAGAAAGGCTGGGTGGTCCCCACCGGAGACATCACCCGGATCGTCACCCGCAACACGAACACCAACCAAATCATCGTCCAGCGCGTACCAACTCCTGCAGGTGCCCTGCCCGGCATTCCCGAAGGGGAGATGCCCGGCGTGCCGTTCCCCGGCTACCCCGTAGGGCTCGGCTTCCAGGACCCCGCCGGCAAAACCACCGGGGCGCTGCTTCCCACCGGCGCCCCAACGGACACCATCGCAGCCGGCGGAACCTCCTGGACCGTATCAATGGTCGACGCCGGAGCACCGGTGGTGATGGTCCGCGCGGAGGAGCTGGGCCTGGACCCAACCCGTTACGAGAGCTGGCGGGCAGGGGTGGAGCTGCAGTTGGACACCCTGGAGCAGATCCGGCGGCAGGCAGCCGTGCGGATGGGGCTGGCCCCCACCACCGCCGAAGCTGCCCGGGCCATCCCCAAGCTCGCCATCGTGGCCGCCCCCGGCAACGCCGAACGCGGCTCCGACGTCAACGTCATGATGCTCTCCATGGGCAAGCCCCACCCGGCCCTGGCCATCACCGGCAGCATCGCCCTGACCCTGGCCGCCCGCACCACGGGCACCGTTATGCACGCCCTCACAGGCGGAACCGTAGGGGCCACCCTGCGGCTGCGGACCCCCGCCGGGGTGATTGAAACCTGGAGCGAGGAGCACAACGGAAGCCTGCTCGTTGGCGTCGACCGCACTGCCCGCACTATCGCCACCACCATCATCCACCTCCCCGAGGTTTCCGGCCGCCCAGCAGCTGCCGCCCTCGCGGGAGCCACTCAATGAGGAGTAAGCACCATGACTAAGACTGCGCAACGCCCCACCGACACTGTTGAAGAGACGCGGGACCAACAGTCACCGCGCCCCAACCGCCGCCGTATCCTACTCATGGTGGTGGCCGGCCTCACCCTCCTGAGCCTGGCTGCCCTTGTGCTGGGAGGTGGCATCCTTAACCCGGCTGCCACCTCGGAACCGGAGCACACCATGACCGCCGTACAGATCATCCCGCTCGTCATCCTCGTGGTGATGTTCGTCGTCGCCACCAAATGGCCGCTGAACATCGGCGTGATGGGGCTGGTGGCGTCCTTCGGAGTCGGCTACTTCATGCTCGGCATGAGCGACAAGCAGATCCTCGAGGAATTCCCGGCCAGCATCGTCCTGACGATCATCGGCGTCACCTACTTCTTCAGCATGGCGCAGCGGAACGGCACCATCAACATCATCGTCCAGACCTGCGTCCGCCTTGTCCGGGGCAAGACGATGCTGCTGCCCTGGGTCTTCTTCCTGATCGCTGCCGCGCTGACGTCGCTGGGCACCTTCTCGCCGGCCGCCGTCGCCCTGCTGGCACCCGCGGCCCTCGGCTTTGCGTACGAGTCCCGCATCCACCCCGTTGTGATGGGCGCGTTCATTATCAACGGCGCCCACGCCGGCGGCTTCTCACCACTGTCCGTCGCTGGCGTGCTGGTGCACGACATCTCGGTAAAGAACGGCTTTCCCATTGACCAGGGCTCGCTCTTCGCGGCCAGCTTCGCCCTGAACCTCATCCTCTCCGCCCTCACGGTGGCCCTGTTCGCCCTCTTGGGTAAGCTGCGTGACGGCGAAGGCGGCCAGCATGCCGACATCGACACCACCAGCACCGGCCGCCCCCACGGCCAGCAGATCCTCACCCTGGTCCTGATCGCGGCAATGCTGGTGTGCACCTTGGGCTTCCACATGCCCATCGGCTTCGTTGCCCTCGCCGCTGGCCTCTTGCTGGCATTCGTGAACATCAAAGAACACCAGACCTTCATCGGCGGCATTTCCTGGTCCACCGTCCTACTCGTGGCCGGCATGATCACCTACGTCTCCCTCCTCCAGCACGTGGGCGTCATCGACACCCTCGCCGAGCAGGCACTGGCACTGGGTGCGCCCCTGCTGATCGCCCTGGTGCTCTGCTACGTCATCGGTGTCGGCTCCGCCTTCGCCTCCTCCACCGCCCTGTTGACCGCGTTCATCCCGCTCGCAGGCCCTCTCTTGGCGTCCAGTTCGCTGAGCGCTTCGGGTACGGTGGCGGCCCTGGCGATCGCCGCGACAGTGGTTGACGTTTCCCCCTTCTCCACCGACGGCGCGCTGGTGGTTGCCAACGCCCGCGACAACGACCGCCAGCGCGTCTACAAGCAGCTGATGATGTACTCCGGCGGCGTGGTGCTGGTAGCTCCGGCTTTGGCCTGGGCCCTGCTGGTACCCACCGGCATCATGTAGCCAATACTCTCCATCTGGACCTACCGCAACGGCCCGTCAGCGCTTCGGCTGAGGGGCCGTTGCCGTTGAGAAGACGGGTTCATGCGCGCCGGCCCGCGAGGTGCTCCACCACGTACCGGGCGTCGTCGCCCACCAGGCCAACCGTCGCGGAGGCGTGCCTCGTCAGCCAGGGCAGTCCTACCGCGTAGAGGCCGGGGACCTCAGTGACTCCCTGGCTGTGCCGCGGGTAATTCCACTCATCCAGCACCGGGATGTCCAGGAAGCTGAAGTCCAGGCTGTAGCCGGTGGCCCAGATGATGGACCTGATGTTTTCCGTCTCCAGGTCCAGCCGGGCGCCGGACTCCGCGGGAAGCCACGGATCGTCCGGGACAGGGTCGGCAGCTGGCGCCTCGATGCCAGCCGCCTGGATGTAGGCGTCCGCCAGCCTCAGCCGCTGGCTGAACCCCGCCTCCACCAGCGCCAGGCGTCCGGGAAGATCGTCACTAAAGGTGAGGACGCCGTCGGCCGCTCCCTCGAAGCGGCCGTGCAGGCAGACTCCGCGGCGCCCGAGCTCCCGCATGTGGATGCTGTGTCCGCCGCCGTTGCCGGAGATCAGCGGATTGCAGAGGAAACGGCCGGCGGGGGAGGGGAGGTTCTCCACCTGGAGCCCGTTGAAGCCGTACTCCGGACCGTGGAGGTTCAGCTCGAGGATCCAGTGGAGGACGTCCTGGCCACGGTACCGGCGCGGGGCCTCGGGGCAGGTTGAAACGGACAGGTGCACCTGGCGGCCGGCGTCCAGCAGGTCCTCGGTGATCTGGCCGCCGGATTGGCCGGTGCCCACCACCAGGACAGCGCCATCGGGCAGCTGCCGCGGGTTGCGGTAGTCGTGGCTGTGCAGCTGATGCACGTGAGCGGGGATGTCCGCGGAGGCCGAGGGGACGCGCGCGTGCTGGAACGCGCCGTTCGCGAGGACCACATTCGCCGCGGCCAGCGGGCCGCTGGTGGTTTCCACCGTGAAGGTGCCGTCTGTCCTGCTGATCCTCGTAGCCTCTGTCTCCAGCTGCACCGGTGCGGCGATCCGCCGGGCGTAATGGCGGAAAAGCTCGATGACGGCATCGCGGGGAATGAAAACGTCCGGTTCGGAGCCGCCATACGGGAGCCCCGGGAGCCTGCAGAAAAAGTTGGGCGTGTTCAGGTAAAAGGAGTCCCACCGGTCCTGCCAGGCCCCGCCCAGCCCGCTCCGCCGCTCCAGGAGCAGGTGCTCCACGCCGTGCTGCGTGAGCCAGTAACTGGTGGCCAGCCCCGCCTGCCCTGCGCCAATCACCAGGGTGTTGACGCTTCGTGCTTTCTCCATGATGTTCTCCTGGTCAGGAGGGGGTGAATCTGTTGGCAGGATACGCCCGTCCCGCCGCTGTGGTAATCAGTGTCCCGAAACTCCTGTAGTGTTGATCCTGTTGTTGTGTTTATGCAGTTGGTAGTTCAGGCAGTACGCGCGGTCGAAAGTCCGCGTTCTTCTGAAGTAGCGGTTTTGAACACCCCACACCGGAGGACCCGAAAGTCGGGACTTTTCCTCCACCTTCACGAAGGACAAAAATAATGGCTACTGGTACCGTCAAATGGTTTAACGCTGAAAAGGGCTTCGGCTTCATTTCCCCCGATGACTCCTCGCAGGATGTTTTCGCACACTACTCTGCGATCAACTCCAACGGCTTCCGCTCCCTCGAAGAGAACCAGAAGGTTTCCTTCGAAACCGAGCAGGGCCCCAAGGGTCCCCAGGCCACCAACATCCAGGCTCTCTAATTTCTTAGGGAAACTGGGGCCTTTGGGTTTCAATTTTTGAGCAGGGCCGGTCACTGACCGGCCCTGCTTTTGTTTAACCCGGCCGTGCTACAACGGCTTGATGCGAAGGGTTGTCCCGGGAGGGTTGGCTCCGGCGGGTTCCGGCAGGCTCAACCACCGGTGAGGGTCCCGGGAGGCTCAACCACCGACAGGCTCAGCCGCCTGTCTAGTGCAGCCCCATCGCGTTCCGGACTTCGTCGAGAATGTGATGCATGGCGGTTTCCGCGGCAACGGCGTCTCCTCCGGCCACGGCGGCAGCCACATCCTCATGTGCCTGGAGCGCTTCGTTCCTGGGCTTGAACGGCATGAGCCCCTGCTGGGTCCGGCTGGTCAGCACCTCGGCCACCATGCCTTCCAGGGCGAGGAACATTTCGTTGCCGCAGCTCTCCAGCAGCAGGCAGTGGAACTCGATATCGGCCGCGAGAAACGCCTCGAGCTCGCCTGCCTCGCCCAGCCGGCGGAGGTCGGCGGCAAGGGAAGTGAGCTTGGCCCGCTCGGCGGCGCTTGCGCGGCGCGCGGCCCCGGCTGCGGCAATGGGTTCGACGGCGATGCGCAGCTCCGTCAGGCTGCTGTACTGGACGTCCCGCCGGTCGGAGGCAAGCCGCCAGCGCACCAGCTTGGGGTCGAAGACATTCCAGAACCGGCGCTCCTGCACCACAATGCCCACCCGCCGCCGCGAGTACACCAGGTTCATTGATTCGAGGACTTTCATGGTGTCCCGCGCAACGGTGCGCGAAATCCCGTACTCGTGCTGGAGCCCTTCGAGGGTGAGCCGGCTTCCGGGCGGCAGGTCGCCGGAGGCGATGGCTACGCCAAGTGCCTCCACAACGCGTCCCTGCATGGCGGGGGAGGTCCCGCCGTCGTCCGCCCTGTCCTGGTCCTGTGGTGTCGCCGTCGACATCTTCCTGCCTTCCTTTGCGCGCCTGCGCGCGGTATCAGCTTACCGAACGATCAGCCAAAGGTATGACTTGTGACACGAAAAGATAGTATCTGTGGCCTAGAAAGGTGATACCTTATCTCCTGTGCGTTTTCCGCCAAGGATGCGCAAAGAGAGTTCTTCCCTAAGCCAACGGCGTCTTCTTCGGAGGTAAAACATGCAGTATGCAGCCACGCACCTGGTGGTGATGGGCGTTGCCGGTTCCGGCAAATCCACCCTCGCCGCAGCTCTCTCCCGGCAGCTCGGATGGCTCTGCGCCGAAGCGGACGAATTCCACCCGCAGTCCAACATCCAGAAGATGAGCCAGGGCATTCCCCTGCAGGACGAGGACCGCTGGCCCTGGCTGCAGGAAATCGAGAACTGGATGACAACCCAGGCCCAGGCGGGCAACAGCACAGTGCTCACCTGCTCCGCCCTCAAGCAGAGCTACCGTCGGCTGCTGGCCCAGGCCGAAGGCCGCGTCCTGTTCCTGCACCTCCACGGCGAAGCGGACCTGATCGGCCAGCGCATGCAGGGCCGCGAAGGCCACTTTATGCCGCCCACGCTCCTGCCCAGCCAGCTGGCCACCCTTGAGCCGCTGAGCGACGAGGAGATCGCCGCCGGCAGTCTCCGCCTGGATATTTCCAAGTCGCCTGAAGAGCTGGTCAAAACCGTCATCGCCGCGCTGCAGCTCCCCGCAGACCAGGCGCCTTAGGCATTCCCCCAATCCCCAACAATCCTGTTTCAAAGGAGAACCATGACCATCGAAGGATGGACCCAAACGATGGGCGCAGGCCCCCTGCTGCTCATCGCAGCGGCAGCGATCGTTGCGCTGCTGTTCCTGATCATCAAGCTGCGGATGCACGCGCTCCTGGCCCTGATCGTCATCAGCCTCGCCACTGCCTTCGCCACCGGCATCCCTGCCAACCAAGTGGTGCCCGTCCTGATCAATGGCTTCGGCACCACCCTCGGCACCGTGGCCCTGCTCGTGGGCCTCGGCGCCATGCTCGGGCGGATCGTCGAAACCAGCGGCGGCGCCAAGGTCCTGGCCGACTACCTGATCGGGGTCTTTGGTGAGAAGCGCGCCCCCTTCGCGCTGGGCCTGGCCTCGCTGATTTTCGGGTTCCCCATCTTCTTCGACGCCGGCCTGGTAGTGATGCTGCCCGTCGTCTTCGCCGTGGCCCACCGCCTGGGCGGGGGAGTTCTCCGCTACGGACTGCCCGCTGCCGGTGCGTTCTCCGTGATGCACATCTTCCTGCCTCCGCACCCGGGCCCGGTTTCCGCCGCCGCCTTCTTCGACGCCAATATCGGCCTGGTTCTGATCGCCGGCCTGATCACCGCCATCCCCACGTGGTACGTCACCGCCTACCTGTACGGCCTCTACACCGGCAGGAAGCTGGTCCTGCCCGTGCCGGAACTCCTCGGCCACGCCAGCGCCGACGCCGAGTCCCACCCGCCGCGCTTCCGCACCATCGTAGGGCTGCTGCTCCTGCCGCTGGTCCTGATCTTCATGAACACCGGACTCAACACCCTGGCATCCTCCGGAGTGCTCAGCGAAGCCGTCAAGAAAGAACAGTGGTTCCAGGTCCTGCGCACCATCGGTGAAACCCCGGTGGCTCTGCTGATCGCCGTGATCGTGGCTATGTTCGTCCTGGGCGCCAGGCGGGGCAAGGATGCCGGCGCACTCGAGAAGCTCCTCGAATCCTCCCTGGGACCGGTCTGCTCCGTCATCCTGATCACCGGTGCCGGCGGTATGTTCGGCGGCGTCCTGCGTGCCTCCGGCATCGGCGCCGCACTGGCCGACGTCCTGGGCAACCTGGGCATCCCGCTCATCCTGGCCGGCTTCCTCATCTCGGCTATCCTGCGCATCGCCCAGGGCTCCGCCACCGTGGCACTGACCACTACCGCCGGGCTCATCGCACCGGCCGTGGCGCTGGCCGGACTGAACGGCATGCAGGTGGCCGCCCTGGTTATCGCGGTCGCGGCCGGCTCCGTGGTGGTCTCCCACGTTAACGACTCCGGCTTCTGGCTGGTGGGCCGGTTCTTCGGCATGGACGTCAAGACCACGCTGAAGACCTGGACCGTGATGGAAACCCTGATCGGTGTGATGGGCTTCGCCATCGCGGCCGCGATCTTCCTGGTGGCCGGCCTGGCGGGCTAGCTTCCCCAACTGGGTAGCGCCAGGTGCCGTTTTGAACCCTCAAAACGGCACCTGGCGCTACTTACTTTTAAGGGCGGGCCCTACGCCTGGAGGCCGGGGACGCCGTCCTGGATCCGGAAGGATGCTTTGGTGCTGACCGGGGACCCCGGCGTCGTGACGTAATCCAGTACCCGGAAGTCCGCCGTCATGGCGTCCTTGGTGATCCTGGTGTTCACATATCCGCGCGAATCGTTGTAGAACTTCAGGTGCGGATTCCACGCCATGGTGGGGTCCGTGGTGGAGCCCGTGCCGTTGCCGGTGGAGGTGATGGACGTGCATACCAGCTCCGAACCCGCCACCGGCGCGGCCGGATCCTTGTAGTCCACCTTCAGGTCGTTGGCCCAGTTGCGGTGCACGTCGCCGGTGAGTACGACGGCGTTGCGCACCTTCGCGTCCAGCCAGCCCTGGGTGATGCGGCGGCGGGATGCGGCGTATCCGTCCCAGCCGTCCATGGAAACGTCGTCCACGTCCGGGGCCTGGTCGCGGTCCCGCTCGGCGAAGAACACCTGCTGGCCCAGGATGTCCCAGCGCTGGGTGGAGTTCCGGAAGCTGTCCAGCAGCCACTTCTCCTGCCCGGCGCCGGTGATGGTGCGGTCCTCGGCGAGGCGCCCGGCCACGTTCTTCCGCCAGCCGTCGCCGGCGAGCTGGTCGTCGCGGTACTGCCGGGTGTCCATCATGTGGAAGTTGGCCAGCTGGCCCCACTGGATGGTGCGGTAGATCTTCATGTCGAACCCGGCCGGCACGGAGGAGGCCCGCAGCGGCATGTTCTCGTAGTAGGCCTGGAAGGCGGCGGCACGGCGCTGGCGGAAGCGCTCGGTGGTGTCGTTGAGCTGGCCGGCGTCGCGGTTTTCCGGGGTGTCGTCGGCCCAGTTGTTGTCCACCTCGTGGTCATCCCACACCACCAGCCAGGGTGCGATGGCGTGCGCGGCCTGCAGGTCGGCGTCGGCCTTGTACTGGGCGTGCCGCTGACGGTAGCCCTGCAGCGTGGTGGTCTCGGGGCCCTGGTGGTCGCGCGGGTTGCCGCCGCCGATTACGTAGCTGCCCTTTTTGTATTCGTAGAGGTAGTCGCCCAGGTGGAGCACCAGGTCCGGGTGGTCCTCCGCCAGCCGGCTGTAGGCGGTGAAGTAGCCGTGCTCGTACTGGGAGCAGCTGGCGAAGGCCATGGCCAAGGCGGCGGGCGTCTCGTGCAGGGCCGGGGCCGTGAGGGTGCGTCCCACCGCGCTGATGTGGCGGCCGCTGCGGAACCGGTAGAAGTATTCGCGTCCCGGCTTGAGGCCTTTGAGCTCCACGTGCACGGAGTGGGCTGTTTCGATCCGGGCCTGTTCGATGCCGCGGGCTACCACGGAGCGCATGTTCGGGTCTTCGGCGACTTCCCAGGCCACGGGAACCTGGCGTGCCGGCATGCCGCCCAGGCCGTCTTCGGCGAGGGGATCCAGCGCCAGCCGGGTCCAGATCACGAAGCCGTCGGCCCACGGCTCGCCCGAGGCGATGCCGAGCATAAACGGATCGGTGCGAAGGCCGGCGTCGTCCGCGATTGATGTGGCGACGGCGGCACCCGGCAGGGCGGCGACAAGGCCCGCCCCGAGGCCAGCTGAAATCAGGGATCTGCGTGAAATGTTGTCCATGGGTTCGACGCTAGGGAGGCCGGTTGGACAGGGGTTGTTGCCTAAGTGAATCAAAAGTGAACGATTCAGCACAGGAGCAATCGGGTTTCGACAGGCTCAACACCGGATCCCGGCCGCATATCCTTGAGCGGTGACCCTTCTTCAAGCTGTCTGTTCCTTCGCCATGGTGGCGGGACTTCTGACGCTGGTGCCCGGCATGGACACCGCCCTGGTGGTGCGCTCGTCCATCTCCAGGTCCCGCCGGTTCGCCTTTGCCACCGCAACCGGCATCAGTACCGGGGCGATGATCTGGGGCGCCGCCGCGGCCGTGGGTGTATCAGCACTGCTGGCAGCGTCGGAGACCGCCTACCGCCTGCTGACCATCGCCGGGGCGGCATACATGATCTGGCTGGGGTTGTCCCTGCTCTGGAAGATCCTGCGGCACGGCAAAGCCGCTGCAACTCCTGGGGCGGAAGCGTCGGTGCCCGGCCGGAACGAGCTGTTCGCCGGCTGGTTGACCGGGACCGGAACCAACCTGCTCAATCCCAAAGTGGGCGTGTTCTATATCGCCACGATCCCGCAGTTCATTCCGGCAGGGGAATCGCCGTTGCTGATGGGCGTCCTGCTGGCGGGGGTCCACTGCGTTTTGACGATGGCCTGGTTCACGCTTCTGATCTTCGGCACGGGCTATGCCTCCCGCTGGCTCCAGGGCGCCCGCAGCATCCGCATCATCGACAGCATCACCGGAACGGTCCTTGTGGGCTTCGGGCTCAAGCTCGCGCTCGAACCGGCCCACTGATCACTTGCCTGCTGCCCGGGCTTTCGTGGCCTTTGGCTCTTTGGGCGGGAGCGTGGAAATGTACTCGAAGGCCTTGTGGATCCAGGCTTTCGCCCGGGCGTCATCGCCGTCGCCTTCCTCGTTCCACATCTCCGGCAGTCCCGTGTAACCGCCCATCGGACGCTCAGCCGGCCCGAAGGGGACAGTCCGTTCCGCGCTTTCGAGTTCCTCCCGGTCCTCCGGGGAGAGCTTGATGCCGATGGTGGGTCCAAAAAGCCCGGCGAACATGTTGCCGTTCACGAACGCGCCCAGATTGCCGAACATGGGCTTGACCACCACGTCCTGGTGGTCCGGGACCAGGGACCTGAACCGCTCCTTGTCCGCGTCTGACGCTTTCGGCATCTCCATGCTGGTTCCCTTTCCGGCTCGGCTGTCTGTGCAGGATATGCCCTGCCGGGTGCGCCGGGGAACACCCTGCCGCCCGCCGTCGTTGTGCCAAAGGCAGCACGCTTCCAGCGGGTGCCTCATCTACCTTCGATCAAAGGACTTTCCCTTGACTCCTCGCACTATCGTGATCACCGGCGCCAGCGACGGCATCGGGGCAGCAGCCGCGCGGACCCTGGCGAAGGCAGGGGAGCAGGTGGTCGTCGTCGGCCGGTCCGAAGAGAAGACCCGCGCCATTGCCAAGGAGCTGGACGCGGACTACTTCGTCAGCGACTTCTCCGAGCTCGCCCAGGTCCGCACCCTCGCCGCGCAGCTGAAGTCCGACTACCCGCGCATCGACGTGCTGGCCAACAACGCCGGTGGCATCATGGGCAGGCGCACCCTCACCGTGGACGGCAACGAATCCACCTTCCAGATCAACCACCTGGCACCGTTCCTGCTCACCACACTGCTGCTGGACACCCTCACCACCAGCAACGCCAAGGTGATCAACACGGCCAGCGCCGCCAACGGCTTTGGCAAGCTGGACCTGTTCGACCTCACCGCCGAGCACAGCTACTCCACCAACCGCGCCTACGGCACCGGCAAGCTCGCCAACATCCTGTTCACCTCGGAGCTGGACCGGCGCTACGCCAGCCAAGGCATAACGACGGCGGCATTCCACCCCGGCGTGGTCCGCACCAACTTCGCGGCGGAGTCCACCAGCCCCTTCCGGCACGCCTACAAGACCTTGCTCAACCGGTTCATGCTCACCCCGGACCAGGGCGCGGACACCATGTTGTGGCTCATCAACGGCACCGCAGGCAAGGACTGGATCTCCGGCGCCTACTACGCCAAGCGCGCCCTGGCCAAGGCCAACCCGCAGGCCTACGACGCAGAACTGGCCCGAGGCCTGTGGGACAAGAGCGAAGAGCTGGTCAGGGCTGCTTCTTAGGCCTGTGCCGGTCAGCGCGCCCGCTCGACGTCGGCCGCCGCCTCGGACTGCCCCCGCGCTCTGAGCCCGGCCACCACGCCGTCAATGTCGGCAACAGGACGGTTCTGGCTCAGCTTGGCCTTGGCCTCGATCCGGGTGATCACCAGTTCCACGCCGACGATGGCCCGTAGTTGCCCGGTAATGAAGCGCTCAGGTGCGTCGTCCACGCTCCACGGGTGGTCGAACCCGGCCTCGTGCACCCCGGTCAGCCGCCGGACCTGGCGCGAAACCCAGACCGGATCGTCATGGATCACCAGCCTGCCGTAGACGTGGGCGGTGGTGTAGTTCCATGTGGGGACAACCCGTCCGTGTTCAGCCTTGGAGGCGTACCAGGACGGCGAGACGTAGGCGTCCGCACCCTGGATGATGGCCAGGGCCTCCCCGCTTGCGGGTTCGGACCACTGCGTGTTGTTCCGCGCGAGGTGCCCCTGCAGCGCGCCGTGCTCTCCGACGTCGGGATCATAGACAACCGGCAGGAGCGTAGCGAGGAGGCCCTGCGGCGTCATGGTGACGAGGTTGGCCGCGCCGGGGTGGTCAAGGAGGTGCTGGACCGTCTCGGAATTGGGTAGGAAATGGGCCGGGGTGTACATGGGCTAGTCCTTTGCTGGCTGGAGGCTTCGGGCGGGATGAGGGACTGTGGGCGGGACCGGTGCAGGCTGGAGCCGGACCCGGACGGCGGCCCCGGCGCAGAGGATGACCGCGAGTGCGCCGAGGGCCGTTGGCCAGGTCAGGCTCTCGCCCAGGAGGAGGGCCGCCCAGCAGATGGTCAGGACCGGCTGGACGAGCTGGATCTGGCTGACCGAGGCGATGGGGCCGATGGCCAGGCCGCGGTACCAGGCGAAGAACCCCAGGAACATACTGACCACGCCGAGGTAGCCGAACGCCAGCCACTGCATGGGCGCCGCGGTCGGCGGTTGCTGGGCGATTGAGACGGCTGTCAGCAGCACCATCAGCGGCGCCGCGAGCACTAACGCCCAGGACACCGTCTGCCAGGCGCCAACCTCGCGGGCCAGCAGGCCACCCTCGGCGTAGCCGATGGCAGCGGCCATCACCGCACCGAGGAGCAGCACGTCCGCCCAGTGCGGCTGCCCGAAACCGCCGGAGTGAAGGGAAGCGAAGGCGACAGCTGCGAGGGCGCCGGCCGCGGTGACCAGCCAGAACGCCAGCGGCGGCCGTTCCCGCCCGCGGAGTACGGCTGCTGTTGCAGTAGCGGCCGGCAGCAGAGCGATCACCACGGCCCCGTGGCTGGCGGGTGCAGCGGTCAAGGCAAAGGAGGTCAGTAGCGGGAAGCCAACCACGACGCCGGCCGCCACTACGGCCAGGCGTGCCCATTGCACTCCGCGGGGGAACCGCTGCCGGGTCAGTGCGAGGGCTGAACCTGCCAGCACCGCTGCCACCACGGCCCGCCCCGAGCCGATGAACAGCGGGGATAGGCTGGCCACCGCCACTTTGGTGAACGGGACAGTGAACGAGAATGCAACCACTCCGACGAGCCCCAGCCATATTCCCGAGGCCTTCGATGGCAGTATCACTGTGCGCTCAAGAAGGGTAGCGCTACTATTGTCTCTCATGAGCAACGATAGCAGTTCGCGGATCGCGGCGCACCTGAAAACATGGATGGCTGCAGCCCCGCCTGGTGCGAAGCTTCCGTCCACCCGCTCCCTGGTGGCTGAGTACCAGGCCAGCCCGGTGACGGTGCAGAAGGCGCTGCAAACACTGACGGCGCAGGGCCTGATCGAGAGCAGGCCCGGCGTAGGGACCTTCGTGCGCGCTGCCAGGACGGCGAAGCCGTCGGACTACGGCTGGCAGACGGCTGCCCTCCGCTCACCCCGGGCGGCGCTGCCCACGGCATCATCCACCATGCGCGACCTGCCGCTGGATGCCATCTCCTTCCACTCGGGCTACCCCGCCCGGGAGCTGCTGCCCGAGCGGCTGGTACGGGCCGCCCTCACCCGGGCTGCCCGCGGCGATGCTGCCCTATCCCGGCCTCCCGCCGCCGGCCTGCCGGAACTGCAGTCGTGGTTCGCGCACGAGCTGGGTGCATCGACGCCGGCCGGGACCACACCGCCCAACCCCAGCGACGTCGTCGTACTTCCTGGCAGCCAGAGCGGACTGAGCTCAATCTTCAGTGCTCTGGTAGGCAGGGGGCAGCCCCTGCTCCTGGAGTCGCCGACCTACTGGGGCGCCATCCTGGCGGCGGCGCAGGCCGGTGTCCGGGTGGTCCCGGTTCCCGCGGGACCTGACGGTCCCGACCCGGAGGAACTGACCCGGGCCTTTGAGGAGTCCGGGGCCAGGGTCTTTTACGCGCAACCCAATTACGCCAACCCCACCGGCGCCCAGTGGACCGCGGAGCGGCGTGAGCAGGTGCTGGAGGTGGTGCGTGCGCAGGGCGCGTTCCTGGTGGAGGACGACTGGGCGCACGACTTCGGCATCACCAGCAGTCCGGTGCCGGTGGCCTCCCGTGACGACTCGGGCCACGTTGTCTACCTGCGCTCGCTCACCAAGAGTGTGTCGACGTCGATCCGGGTAGCCGCGCTCATCGCCCGCGGTCCTGCGCGGGAGCGGATCCTTGCGGACCGCGCCGCCGAGTCGATGTACGTCAGCGGCCTGCTGCAGGCGGCCGCGCTCGACGTCGTCACGCAGCCGGGGTGGCAGACGCACCTGCGCAGCCTCCGCCACCAGCTTGAATCCCGGCGCGACCTGCTGGTCACCAGCCTGCGCGAGCACGCCCCCACCGGGCACCTGGAGCAGGTGCCCAAGGGCGGCCTGAATGTATGGGTGCGGCTGCCGGACGGGACTGACCTGGCGCGGCTGACCCGGGACTGCGAATCCGCCGGCGTGATCATCGCTCCCGGCAACGAATGGTTCCCGGCCGAACCGGCCGGCCCCTTCATCCGGCTCAACTACTCCGGGACGAATCCGGGCGCCTTTCCCGAAGGCGCCCGTATTATCGGGGAAATGCTGGACCGGAACGCGGACTAAAGAATTGGCTAAACAGCTCAGCACAGACGTCGATCTTCTATTCAGGGGTAGTCAGTAGAGCGAGGACGCCGTCTGTGCCATTGGTCCAGACAATTTTCCTATGTATTGAATGGTCGAAGGTCCGGGTGGCACATCTCGCGGAAATGTGGCCGGGCAGTCACTGGTATTCGTTACGATCTCTTAACCGACGCGTCGGTACCAATGGAGACTGATTCACCTTGGACGGGGTTTTCGGGACTAACTCCGTAGTTTGTATAAGTATTGACGTATCCTTGCCCACTTCGAGGACTCGGACCGGATTGCCCTTAGCATCGTAGAAGGTCTTGGTGTGAAGGTTGCCGCCGTTCTGCGCGAAGCCAAGCTTAAAAGCACAGCCCGGACCCGCTGGGAGAATGAATGGGTCTTGCGCAAGTGCCGGTGAATCGGCGATACCAGGACGACTGCCGCCAGTACTGCTGGCGCCACCATACGAATAACACTTGTTTTCATGTGATAATCCTTCTCGGTGTGTATTTTGGATGGATAGCCCAAGATTGGCTGCGCGCCCTAACCTCATTCCTATTTTGCGGTCCTTGCGGTTTTAATTTTTTTTGCCTTTCAAAAGCCGCAAGCCACTGCTTTAGCGGGTCCTGGTTGAAGGGCTTTCAATTGCGCAATCCGGGGCCTTGGGAGGCATCAGAATACGCAGAAGGAACCGTTGCTTGGAGCGGTTCGGGCGGTGGCCCTGACTGCGACCCGATATTGAGCCGCTTGGCCGGCCTCGCCGACGCAGTGCAGTCATCGTATTCCGCTTAAAAGCCAAGGACCAGATCACAAACTACCTATTCAGGCGTACTCGCTACCTAATTGTCCGCTGAAAGATACCCTCTTGGCTCCTGGACCTAAATCTGCGGACTAAAGGAAGCATTTTTTGCGTTCACCAGGGGCCCCGCGCCCCTATTCGCCCCGGCGTCCGTAAACGCTGACCACGTTGCCTTTGCTGGTGCGGTACTGGTCCTGCAGCTCGAGCCGGGTGATGGGATCGCCGTCTTCGAACAGGCGCCGGCCGGTGCCGGCGATCACCGGGTGGGTCATCAGGGTCAGCGAATCCAGCAGGCCGGCGAACAGCAGCTGCCGGGTCACGGAGATGCTGCCGCATACGGCGATCTCACCGCCGTCGCGCTCCTTCAGTTTGCCCACGAACTCGTCCAGCGGCGCGTCCATCAGTCGCGAGTTCTGCCATTCCAGCGGGTCCTTGAGAGACCGGGAGGCCACAAACTTTTCCACGGGATTAATGAAGGCCGCGAAGTCCTGGTCCGCTGAGGCGTTCGGCCAATATTGAGCCCATTCCTGGTAGCTGACCCGGCCCAGTACCACGGTGTCCACTGTTTCCATCATCCTGGTCATGCCCACACCGAGTTCGTCATCGAAGCTGTCGAATTGGAACTTGAAGGGATCTGACACCACCCCATCGACGGAGTGAAACAGGCCGGCAGTGACTTTACGCATGAAGGACCTCCAGTGGCGCCAACGGTTCGGGCAATCCGGCAACGGCGCCGGTCAGGTCCACGGTATTCGCTGGGCGTGTGGCAGGGAAGAGGGGAGAACAGCCAACCCTTGTGGGGCCGGACGTTAGGTTCGTCACCACCGCCTGCGTGTTGCCGGGATTCGGGCTCCGGCAGGCCCATACTGGTCTTGAGCGGCTGATGCCGTGCCCCGGCCAGGCAGGAGGAATTGCATGGAAACCTTGAAAAAAATTGTGTCCAACCAGTATTTTCCGGCCGCCGCGGTGCTCACCGCAGTGGTCCTCTTTTGGGCTGTTGGCCTCCTGGGCGGGCTCTCCCTCCTGAACAACAACCAGCCTCCGCTCACCACCCTGACCTGGATGCTCTTCGTCTACCTGGCCGCCGTACTGACCCCGCTGGCCGGCATCCTCGCCGCCGTGGACCTGGTCCGACGCTGGAAGCGCAACCGTGCTGCCGAAACCGCCGACGACGCCCAGGGGGAAACCTGGGCAGTGGAAGCCGAATCCGTAGCCGAAGAAGCAGATGCGCCCGAGCCGGCGGTTATCCAGGAACGGCCAGCGCCTATCCAGGAACGCCCGGCACAGCAGCCCGCACAGCAGAAGCGCCCGGCCCAGCAGCAGAAGCCGATCCAGAAAAAGTCAGGCCCGAAGAAGGCTGCCTGAGCCGGGTTTACCGGGCCAGTTCCACCCTGTTCCGTCCCCCAGCCTTGGCTGCGTACAAAGCGGCATCCGCCTCACCCACCAGCGTTTCGGCATCCACCCGGTGCCCGGCACTGAACGAAGCTATGCCGGCACTGAGCCTCAACTGACCGGAAGGATCACCGGCGTGCACAATCGCCAGATCCCGGACAGCATCCAGCGCCCGTTCCATAAGCGCTTTCGCGCCTGAAACTGACTGGTGGGGCAGCACCAGCAGGAACTCCTCGCCCCCGTAGCGGTACACGCCGTCGCTCTTCCGGACGATGCCCAGCAGCGCTGCCGCCACCGCCCGCAGTGCCAGGTCTCCGGCCTGGTGACCATAGACGTCGTTGTAGCTTTTGAAATTGTCCACGTCGCACATGGCCAGGCTGTACTGCTCCTCGTACCGCCCGCTCCGCAGGTGCAGCCGCTCCAGGTCCTCCGACAGCTTGAGCCGGTTGTGCAGCCCCGTCAGCGGGTCGGTCCGCGCCTGCCGGGACAAGACCCGGCGGTAGTGCGCCAGGTCCGCGTGCAGGGTGGTGATGCGCCGCGCCACCAGCAGCCGGGCATGCAACACAAACGGGTCCAGCGGCTTGGTGACGTAATCGTCGGCGCCCGCCTCCAGCCCGGCCAGCACGTCATCCCGGGACCCCTGCGAGGTCAGCAGCACAACGTACGTGTACAGGTCCTGCTCGCGCGCCCGGATGGCCCGGCAGAGGGCCAGCCCGTCCATACCCGGCATCATCCAGTCGGTAACCACCACGTCCGGCTGATGCTCCAGGTACAGCGCCCAGGCCTCGTCGCCGTCCGCGGCGGCCAGGCAGTCATGGCCGGAACGTTCGACGGCGGCCCTCGCCACCATCAGTGACCCCGGGTCATCATCGGCCACCAGAACTTTCATCGGGTCACCTCCAGCGCCGCGTCCAATTCCGCATCGAGCCGGTTCAGTTCGGCCGCAAGGCTGCCGACCAGGGCATTGCCGCCGTCGGGCGTTCCATCCCGGCCCAGGGCCTCCAGCCCGGCGCAGATCCTTGCGACGGCGGCGGCCCCGATGTTGGCCGCCGCCCCCTTCAGCGCGTGCGATGACTGCGCCAAAGCCGGCCCGTCGCCGTCGTCCACGGCCGCCTGCACGGCGGCAACATGCGCGGGCAGGCCCCGCCGGAACGCGGCCACTGCCTCGGGCAGCAGGCCCCGGCCGTCGTCCGGTCCCAGCTCCCGCAGAATGGCGAGCCGGTCCTGGTCCAGGGCAGGAATGGTATCCGGGTCCGCCGCGGGGGCTCCGCCGGTGACAGCCAGCGGCTGGGGGAGAGGCCCGGGAACACGCCGGGCCTCAGGGTCGGGAACCCAGCGGGCGAGCGTGGCTTCCAGGGCGGCGGCGTCCACCGGCTTGGCGAGGTAATCGTCCATGCCCGCAGCGAGGCACCGTTCCCGGTCGCCGTCCAGCGCCCCGGCGGTCATGGCGATAATGGGCAGGCGCGGGTGCGTTGCGTCCCGCCGCCGGATCTGGCGGGTGGCTTCAAAACCATCCATCACGGGCATGTGGCAGTCCATCAGCACCGCGGCATACCGGGCTTCCCGGGTGGCGGTGAGGGCCTCGACTCCGTTGGACACCACGTCCACCGCGTAACCCAGCCTGCTGACGGTGGCACGGGCCACCAGCTGGTTCACCTCGTTGTCCTCCACCACCAGGATCCGGCCCCGCGACGGCCCGTCCGGAGCAGCCGGAACCTGGGCGGGCGCGGCGGCCGGAACGGCCGGTTCGTGGGTGGACATCAGCCGGACCAGCCGGTTGTAGAACTCGGAACTCCTGACCGGCTTCATCAGCCATTCGCGCACGCCGGCCTGGCTGATCTCGGCCGCGTCAACCTGCATTGTGGACGTGAGCATGATCAGTTCCATGTCCGCCAGCCGGGCATCTGCCTTAATGCGCCGCGCCAGCTCCAGTCCGTCCGTGTCCGGCATGCAGAAGTCCAGCACGGCCAGGTGGAAGGGTTCCCCGGCAGCATCCGCCTCGCGGGCACGGACCAAGGCCGAGGCGGCATCGGTGACCGCTTCGGGCTGCAGCCGCCAGCCGCGCAGCTGGGATTCGAGCACCAGCCTGTTGGTGGCGTTGTCATCCACCACCAATACCCGCAGGCCGTTGAGGAAGCCGGCTGCCGGAACGGGGTCCGTGGACGGCGGCGCCACCGGCAGGGGCAGCCGGAACCAGAAGGTGCTGCCTTTCCCGGGGATGCTGTCGAGGCCGATCTGCCCCTCCATCGCGTCCGTCAGCCGGCTGCAGATGGCCAGGCCAAGCCCGGTGCCGCCGTACCTGCGGGTGGTGGAGGCGTCCGCCTGCGAGAACGATTGGAAGAGCCTGCCGTGCTGGGACGGCTCGATGCCGATGCCCGTATCGCGGACTTCGAAGTACACCGCGGCGGTGCTCCCGTCGGCGGCGCCGGGGCTTTCCGTCTTGACCCTGATGGACACCTCCCCGGATGCTGTGAACTTCACGGCGTTGGAAGCCAGGTTCAGGATGATCTGCCGGATACGGCCGGAATCGCCCATCAGCCGTGCAGGGACCCCGGGTTCGCAGTAGGCGATCAGTTCCAGGTTCTTGGCCTGCGCGGGTTCGGCCAGGAGCCCGGCCACCTCCTCCACGAGGACGCGCGGATCAAAGGGCCGCACATCCAGGTCAACCTTTCCGGCCTCCAGCTTGGAGAAGTCCAGGATGTCGTTGATCAGGGCCAGCAGTGCCTCGCCAGCGCCCTTGACGCCCTCCGCATACTGCTTCTGCGTGGGCTCCAGCGGGGTCTCCAGCAACAGCGCGGTCAGCCCCACCACGCCGTTCATGGGGGTACGGATCTCGTGGCTCATGGTGGCCAGGAATTCGGACTTCAACCGGCTGGATTCCATGGCCGCCCCGCGGGCTGCCTCAAGTTCCGTGGTGCGGACCGCCACCTCATGCTCCAGCCCCGTGGTCAGGGTGATGTTCTCCAGGATGATCAGAACCTGCCGGACCATCACGAAGACCAGCACGGCAGCGCCCACCACCAGCAGGAAGGGATTGAGTTCGGCCAGGTGGGGACCGGCGAACAGCACCACTGCCACGAGCAGTGGCACGTAGGGCAGCAGCTCCAGCGCGAGGGTGTAGCCGGTCCGGTCCCGCCCGGCGCTCTCTTGATGCGGTGCCAGCGGCGCGAGGGCGATCAGGAGGAAGGCGAGGATCCAGCCGAGGGCAAGGGGCGAACCGGTGGTGCCGGCGACGCCGTCGAACGTCAAACGCACGTAAATACTGTCCGTCACGGCCAGCACCAGGAGGCCCCCGCCGAAGCACAGCCAGGGCAGCCGTTCGCCCGGCTGCCGCCGCATCGCCAGGACCAGCACCAGGGAGGTGATCACCAGATCGACCACGGGGTAGGCCATCCCGGTGAGCCGGGCCAGCGGATCACCCTCCGCATCGAAGGCGTCGCCGAGCACGATGTACCAGCTGACCACCAGCACGGAGCCGGCAATCACTGCCGCGTCCATCACCGCCCGGTACAGCGCCACATGGTTGCCGCCGCGCCTCCTGAACGCAAAAAGCGCGGCGACGGCGGGCACCGCGTAGCAGAGGAACAAGGCATCTGCCAGGGAGGGGAACGGGTACACATGGTTGTTGGCCAGGCCAAGGGACGCATAGACCGCCATCCCCGCAGCCCAAATGAAGGCCGCCCCGGCCATGAATGTCCATGCCCTGGCGTTGGCGCCGCCGCGCCGTGCCGCCCGGGCGCAGCTTGCTCCCGCCAGCAGCGAGGCCGCCAAGATGACGAAGTCGCCGGTTACCAGCGCCGCCGGAGTTCCGCTGTTAAGTGTGAAAAAGAGGCCGAGCGCGGCCAGGACGAGGGCCGTCAGCCCGGCCACCGGCCTCGTAGGCAATGTCTTGCTGCTGCCGGCGCGCCGGTGCTGCAGGAGACCAGTCTGAGACACGCGGAATCCTCCCCATAGGTGCGCCCTGAAACCCCGGAAGCCTGCTGGGAAAACCGGTCACGGAGTCCGCCCGAGACCTGGGTGGAGACGCTTTCCCATGATATCCCTCACGGTGCCGAAGGCGGCCGGATTTGAGGCCTGCCGCTACCGCGCTTTGAGGGCGTTGAGGGCCTCTTCCGCATGGTGCAGGGCATGCTCCAGCCGTGCGCCCGGCTCAGGCAGCGAGAAGAGGTACCCCTGCAGTGAGTCGCAGTCCAGGGCGGTGAGGTAGTCCGCCTGGGCCGCCGTCTCCACGCCCTCGGCGGTCACCGTCAGGCCAAGGCTGTGGGCCATGTTGATCATGGAGCTGAGGATGGGCAGCCGCTCGGTGCCGGTGCGCACCATGGACACAAAGCTTTTGTCGATCTTTACCGTATCCACCGGCAGGTCCTGCAGCCTTCCGAGGGACGAATAACCGGTACCAAAATCGTCAAGGGCAACCCGGGCGCCGACGTCCCGCAGGGTGCTGAGCTGTTTGATCAGGCTGCAGTCGGCGTCGAAGAACACGGACTCCGTCACCTCCATCACCAGCTGGTAGGACGCCACACCGCTGGCGTCGGCGAGGCGCAGGACTTCAGCGGCGAAATCCGGGTCCTGCAGCTGAACGCCGGAAACGTTCACGGACAGGGACCGGGACGGGTCTTCGCTTAGCCACGAGGCCAGCTGCACCATGCCGAGGGCCATCACTTCGGTACCGATTTCGTTGATCAGTCCCGTGCGTTCAGCCAAGGGGATAAAGACCGACGGCGGTACGCGCTCGCCGTCCCTGTCCCACCGTGCCAGTGCCTCAAACTTCACCACCTGGCCCATCCTGTGCGACACGATCGGCTGGTAGTCCACCGAGATCTCGCCCCGGGACACCGCCAGTTGCAGCCCGCTCTCCATGTCGGTGCGCTGCACCAGGGCCGTCATCATGTCGGGGTGGAACCGGAGGAAGCGGTTCTTTCCGGCGGCCTTGGCGGCGTACATGGCGATGTCCGCGTGCCGCAGCAGCTCGGAGGCGCCCACGTTGTCCGGGCCCAGGGACGCGAGGCCCAGGCTGAGGCTGGGCCGCAGCACCGTGCCGTCGATGGTGACGGGAACGTGCAGGCAGCGGACGATGCAGGCGGCGATTTCATCAGCATTCGGGCAGGCTGTCAGCAGCACTACGAATTCGTCGCCACCGAGCCTGGCCACCACGTCAGCGGTGGGGACGCAGCCGCGGAGCCGGCGCGCCACCTCGATGAGCATGTCGTCCCCGGCCTGGTGCCCGAGGATGTCGTTGACTTCCTTGAAGTCGTCCAGGTCCAGCAGGAAGACGTCTACGGCCTTCAACCGCGGCTCCTTCAGGGCCTCTGCCAGTCCGTCATTGAACACGGCCCGGTTGGCCAGGCCTGTCAGCGGATCCTGGAATGCCATGGCCCGCAGTTTTTCCGCCTGCGCCGCAAGGTCCAGCATGGCCTGGTGGGCCTGTTCCTGGGCCTTGCGCCGCGGGGTGACGTCCCGGAAACTCCAGACCCTTCCTACAACCTTGTCACCCACGCGCTGCGGGCGGGAATACCGCTCGAAGGTGCGGCCGTCCTTGAAATCCAGGATGTCGTGGCTTTCCGCTGCCGGGTTGTCCTCCAGTTCCGTGACCCGGCCCATAAAGGCCACCGGGTCCGCCACCTGGGAAACGACGAGCCGCATGATCGGTTCTTCGCTGTCGCCCTCGAGGAGTTCCGGCGGGATGCCCCACATGGTCAGGAACTGGTCATTGAAGCCGGCAACGTGCCCTTCGTTGCTCATCACCAGGATGCCGTCCGCAGTGGATTCCAGGGTGGCCGTCAGCAGGGACATTGCTTCGCGCAGGTCCTCCTGTGCTGCTGCCCGGTGCGAGGTGCCGCGGACCGAGAGCAGCAGCTGGGGTGCGCCCCCGCCTGTGGACCCGCCGGCCGGGGACGGGTTATGGAGCAGGGACGCTGCCACCTCCGCCGAAAACTCTGTCCCCGTACTGTTCACGCCGAACACCTCCCGCGGCGGAGGGTGTTCCCCCGGCGCTGTGAGCAGTTGCTGGATGAGCCGCTCCACTTCGGTGCGGAAGCCTGCTGTGAACAGCGAGTGATGTTTCCGGCCTGCCAATTCGTTCCTGTTGAACCCGAAAAGCCTCTCGGCGGCGGCGTTGGCCATGGTGATGGTGCCGTCCGGAGCCACCGCGAGGAGTGCATCCGGGCTTGCGTCCAGGACCGCGCCGAATGCCGGTGCTGTTAAACCGTTGCTGTGGCTTCGAGAATCAGCCATGACACCACCCCCCTCGCACATCATAAAGTGCCTGCCCCGAAAATCGATGGCTGAGGGGAGACGGGTTTTGCCCAGGCGGGGCCTGAATGCAGCGGACGGACAGGGGCAGGGCATGCAAAAGCGCCGCCCTCCCTGTGTGGAGAACGGCGCTTTCCGTGAGGAAATAGGTAGCTGCGGCTATACGCGGCGGCTGCTCCTGTTGGTGACTGCGCCGTAGATCAGCAGGACGACAATCGATCCGAGAATGGCCAGCAGCCATGTGCGGATATCGAAGAATTCAGCCAGTCCGCCACCAAAGATCAGCGAACCGATCCAGCCGCCCAGGATAGCGCCGACAACGCCGAGGACCATGGTGACTACCCAGCCTCCGCCCTGACGTCCCGGCAGGATGGCCTTGGCAATAGCACCAGCGATCAGGCCCAAAATGAGAAATCCGAGAATACCCATGTTGTCACTCCTTAATCCGTAAGTTGTGCCGTGCCCCCATATCCGGTTCCCTAATTCAATCAGCATGCTTACTACACTTCAAGACCTGAATATCACGGGATGACTGTCAGTTTTCCCGGGAAGAATGCGCCGCTCCTGCAACCGGTGCGGGCATCGGCAGGAAAATCCGGGGTTTCCCGCCCTCCTGCGGACCCTTCGATAGAGTTGACTGTCCCCGGCCAAAAACCAAGGAGCTTCGGCATGTCCAGCCAGCAAAACGTCCGGCCGCGTGCCATCTTCCTCGATATCGACGGCACTTATGCTGACCACGGAGTGGTCCCCGACGCGCATGTGCACGCCGTCCAGGAAGTGCGCCGCCGCGGACACCTGGTCTTTGTCTGCACTGGCCGGCCGCTGTCCATGGTGCCCGAACACATCCTTGACGCAGGGTTTGACGGGATCATTACCGGTGCCGGTGCGCGGGTGGAGCTGGACGGGGAGGTACTTAAGGACGCGAGGTTCAGCCCGGACTTGGCGGCACGTATCGTGGACGCGCTTGACGCCAATGACGTTGCCTACATCCTTGAGGCGCCGGAGGCGCTGTATGGAAGGACCGGTGTGGACGAGCGCCTGCGGCGGGTGCTGACGCCCGTTTTTGCCGGCAGGTCCCGGCATGATGGCGTTCTCAGCACTGACGTTGATCCGGTGGAGGACATCCTGGGTCCGGTGCAGTACAGCGACGATTTGCGGACGGTGTCCTTCGCCAAGATCTCCTGCTTTGACTCCCCGGTTCCGCTGACCGGCCTGATGGACGGTCTCGGCGCGGGAGTGGGACTCATCCCCAGTTCGCTGTCCGCCCTGGGCGACACCGCCGGGGAGATCTTTATGGCCGGAACCCACAAAGCGGTGGGCATCCAGGTGGTGGAGAAGAGCCTCGGCCTGAGGCGGGAAGACATGGTGGCGATCGGCGACAGCGCCAATGACATCGAGATGCTCGAGTATGCAGGCATTGGCATCGCGGTGGAGGGCGGCCATCCGAAGGTGCTGGCAGTCGCTGACCGGCTCACCGCCGGACCGGGCGGTAACGGGGTGGCGCTGGCTTTTGCGGAACTGGGCCTCCTGGACTGACCTCTTCTGCTGCAGGCGCCGCGCCGGCGGAGGTCCCGAGGCCTCGCACCTCCCAGCCTTCGGCCCGCCAGGCGGCCGCATCCAGAGCGTTGCGCGCATCCAGCACCAGCCGCCGTCGTACCAGCGCCCCGGCAACGCCAGGTGAAAGCCGGCGATACTCATCCCACTCGGTGAGAAGCAACACCAGCTCCGCGCCCTCCAGTGCCCGCAGGGTGGAGGCCTCGAACCGGAGCCGCGGGTAGCGCCGCCAGGCATGGTTCACTGCCTTGGGGTCGGTAACCGTCACGTGCGCCCCGGCAGCCGACAGGCGGTCCGCGACGTCCAGGGCAGGGGAATCGCGGATATCGTCGGTATCCGGTTTGAAGGACGCGCCCAGCACCGTGACGGAGCGCCCTGCAAGGGTGCCGCCGCAGAGTTCGGCGGCCAGGTTCACGGTCCGCACGCGCTGGCCGAGGTTGACGGCATCCACCAGCTGCATCCAGTCCGCCACCGCCGTGACGCCGAGGCCGGCGGCCTGGGACCGGAAGCTGCGGATGTCCTTGGGCAGGCAGCCGCCGCCGAATCCGAGCCCGGCGTGCAGGTACCGCCCGCCGATCCGCGGGTCCATGCCCATCGCCTCGCTCAACTCCGCCACGTCCGCGCCGGCGGCGTCGCACAGCCCGGCGACGGCATTGATGAAGCTGACCTTGGTGGCCAGGTAGGCGTTCGCGGCCGATTTGATGAGTTCGGCGGTGGCGAAGTTGCACACCACACGGGGAATTCCGGCGGCGAGCAGCGGCTCATAGACCGCATCCAGTGCGGCGGTCACCCCCATGGGTGCCCCCGTCCGGGGGTTGAACGCTGCGGCCCGGCCGCCGTCCACCCCGTAGACCAGCCGGTCCGGCACCAGTGAGTCCTTCACCGCGGTGCCTTGCCGGAGGAACTCCGGATTCCAGCCCAGCAGGACATCCGGCCGGGCGTTCAGCACGCCGCGGAGCATGTCCGCCGTGCCCACGGGCACGGTCGATTTTCCGACGACGACGGCGCCCGCGGCCAGGTGCGGCAGCAGCGCCTCCGCGGCAGAGGTGAGATAGGTGAGGTCGGCGGCGTCGGACGTTTTGTGCTGGGGAGTTCCCACGCACAGGAAGTGCACTTGCGCGCCCCTGGCGGCGGCCGCGCGCGTGGAGAAGTTCAGCCGGCCCGTGGCGAGGCCGTCCTGCAGCAGTTCCTCCAGGCCGGGTTCATGGAACGGCGCCACGCCGCCGGACAGCTGGTCCACTTTGGCGGGATCCACGTCGATGCCCGTCACCGTGTGGCCCATGGACGCCAGCGTGGCGGCGTGGACGGCGCCAAGATAGCCGCAGCCGATGATGGAGATCTTCACACTCCCCACCCTCGCCCTGACCTCGCAGGCCCGGCCAGGGAAGCCGGCGGGCGTGGGCCCAGCGCCATAACCGGCATGCCGGCAATGACCTCTTCGTAGTGCCGGACCAGCTGTTGGCAGAGGGCAGGCCAGGTCCTGTCCTGCACCGAGGCGTGTGCCGCTGCTGCGAAAGCGCGGCGCTTGGCGTCATCGCCCATCAGGTCCAGCACGTGGGCGCGCATGGCGGGCAGGTCCCCGGGTTCGTAGAGCCAGCCGGTCCGGGAGTTCTCCACCAGGTCCAGGGGGCCGCCGCGGCCGGTGGCGACCACCGGCACCCCCGAGGACATGGCCTCCTGGATAGTCTGGCAAAACGTTTCAAACCCGCCGGGATGGACAAACAGGTCAAAGGACGCCATCGCCCGGGCAAGCTCTTCGCCGCCCAGGAATCCGGTGAAGGCCGCATCCGGCAGGGCCTGTTCCAGTGCCCCCCGCTGCGGACCGTCACCCACAATCACCAGCCTGGTCCCAGGCACCCCCGCCAGGACAGCCAGGTCCTCCACCTGCTTCTCCACGGCCAGCCGGCCCACGTAGCCGATAATCCGCTGACCGCCGGGAGCAACTGAAGCGCGCCAGCCGTCGTCGCGCTTTTCCGGCGAAAAGCGTTTGGTGTCCACGCCGCGCCGCCACATCCGGAGCCGGGGGATGCCGCGGCCGCGCAACTGGTTCAGCGCGAACGTGGAAGGCACCAGGGTGCGGCTGGCGAGCAGGTGGATGTTGTCCACCCGATTCCAGGCCCAGTTCTCCAGGAACGGGACACCGTACCGTGCCGCGTAGCTGGGAACCTCGGTCTGGTAGATGGCCACGGTGGGGATGCCCAGTTGATGCGCAGCCTGGACTGCCCGCCAGCCGAGGACAAACGGCGAGGCCAGGTGGACCACGTCCGGTGCGTAGTCGGCAAGGATTCGCTTGACCCGATACACACCGCCCATCGCCACCCGGACGTTCGCATAGCCGGCCAGCGGCACCGCGGGCAGGCGGTGGATTTCGGCGCCCTTGACCCGGTCCGGCGCTTCGCCGTCCTGGGTGGACGGCGCAATGACCAGGACGTCGTCGCCCCGGCCCTGCAGATGGTCCAGCACCCGCAGGATCGAATGCGTCACGCCATTCATCAGGGGCAGGAACGATTCAGCAACAATTGCGATCCTCACTCCTCCACCGTGGGCGGACCTCGTTGCCGGGCGGGGGACCAGATGTGACGCCGGGGGAAAGGTTAGGGAAACATCAGCTTTGAACACGGATGAATCACGAATGCCCGGCGGGCCGCCAATTCTATTGACCGTGCTGGTCAGCGGACTTATGATTCAAGTCACTCAGGTGTTATGAAACGATTCATTGTTTTTCGCATAGACCCCAAAGGTGCGGTTCATTTATGCAGCAAGAACGCAATGAGAGTCAGGATCCGGTCCAGGGGGACGAGCCCGTGCTGTCGCTGGCCGGTGCCGCCAAGACCTTTGGCCCTGTCGTGGCGCTGGCGGACGGCACGGTGGAGATCCGCGCGGGCGAAATCCATGCGCTGGTAGGTGAGAACGGCGCCGGCAAATCCACCCTGGTGAAGATCCTCGCCGGCCTGCACCATCCGGACTCGGGCGACTTCCGGCTCAGCGGCGAACCCGTCCACTTCAAGAACGTGGCAGAAAGCAAGGCCGCCGGAATCTCCGTCATTTACCAGGAGCCCACCCTGTTCCCGGACCTCACCGTGGCCGAGAACATCTTCATCGGCCGGCAACCCAAGGGGAGGTCCGGGCTGATCAGCCGTGCCGGGATGCGGCGGCAGGCAGCTGAGCTGTTCGGGCGGCTGGGAGTACCCATTGATCCATCCCGCGTGGCGGAGGGGCTGTCCATCGCCGACCAGCAGATCATCGAGATCGCCAAGGCCATTTCGCTCGATGCGAAGGTGCTGGTGATGGACGAGCCCACCGCCGCGCTCAGCGGCGTGGAAGTGGACCGGCTCTTTGCCGTGGCCCGCGCCCTGCGGGATAAAGGCACAGGCATCCTGTTTATCTCGCACCGGTTCGACGAAGTGTTTGATCTCTGCGACCGGATCACGGTGATGCGCGACGGCCGCTACATCGCCACCCACCGGACCGCCGACGTCACTGTTGAACAGATTGTCCGGGAAATGGTGGGCAGGGACATCGGAACGCTGTTTCCCAAGGCCGAGGCGGAGATCGGGCATACGGTCCTGAAGGTGGACGGGCTCAGCAGGTCCGGTGTTTTTCGGGACATCAGCTTCGAAGTCCGTGCCGGCGAAATAGTTGCGCTCGCCGGCCTGGTGGGTGCCGGCAGGACAGAGGTGGCCCGGGCCGTGTTCGGCATCGACACCTACGACTCAGGGCAGATCCAGGTGGAAGGAAAACCGCTGAAAGCCCGCGACCCGCAGGCCGCCATTGCCGCCGGCCTCGGCTTTGTGCCCGAGGACCGCCGCAAGCAGGGCCTGGTGATGAACCTGTCGGTGGCACGGAACGTGACGCTCACCTTGCGGAACAAGTTTGTGACCGCCGGGCTCATCAATGGCGGCAAGGAACGGGCGGCGGCGAAGGAGTGGAGCAAGCGGCTGCAGGTGAAGGCCGGAAGCCAGGAGCATGCCGTCTCAACACTTTCCGGCGGGAACCAGCAAAAGGTGGTGCTGGCCAAGTGGCTGGCCACCGATCCACGGCTGCTCATCATCGACGAGCCCACCCGCGGCATCGATGTGGGCACCAAGAGCGAGGTGCACAGACTCATCTCCGACCTCGCCGGCCGCGGGATCGCCATCCTGATGATCTCCTCCGAGCTGCCCGAGGTCCTGGGGATGGCGGACCGGGTCCTCGTAATGCGCGAGGGCCGGATTACCGCGCAGCTGGACAGGGCGGACGCCAACCCCGAGTCGGTCATGCACGCGGCAACCTCGGCAGGAGTGATGGAATGAGTTCCACGGTCAAACACGAGGAAAAAGGTGCGGCGGCGGCACCCGCCCGAGGCGGCAGCGGCGGACTTGGCGGGCTGTTGCGCCTGCGTGAACTCCCCGTGCTGGTTGCGCTGGTGCTGCTGGTGCTCATCACCTACATCAACAACCCGCTGTTCCTGTCCCCGCAGGGAGTCAAGGACCTGCTCCTGAACGCCACCATCATCGTTATCCTGGCGGCCGGACAGACCCTGCTGATCATCACGCGCAACATCGACCTGTCCGTCGGTTCCATGCTGGGGCTGGTCGCCTTCGGCACCGGCTCCATCTTCGTTGCCACGCCCGGCCTGCCGATCATTGTGGTGCTGCTCCTCGGAATGGCCTTCGGCGCCCTGCTCGGCATGTTCAACGGGTTCCTGGTCACCGTGGCCAAGGTCCCGGCGCTGGTGATCACCCTCGGCACCCTTTACGTGTTCCGCGGGCTGAACAATGCCTGGGCCGGCGGAAAGCAGTACTTCGCCGGGGACCGGCCGGAAGCCTTCGGGGCGCTGTCCGTGGACACCGTGCTGGGCTTCCCGATCATCACCCTGCTGGCCATCGCCGTGGTGGCCGCCGTCGCCGTCTATATGGCAGGCACCCGCCCCGGCCGGGACCTGTACGCCATCGGCTCCGACCCCGAAGCGGCGAAAGTCCTGGGCATCAAGGTATCCCAGCGGGTGTTCCTGGCCTTCCTGGCCAACGGTGCCCTCGCCGGCCTCGCCGGAGTCCTCTACGCAAGCCGCTTCAACTCCGTGGGCGCCACCACCGGGTCCGGGATGGAACTGGACGTGGTGGCCGCCGCGGTAGTGGGCGGGGTGGCGATTTTCGGCGGAAGCGGGACGGTCGCCGGTGCAGCCCTGGGTGCCTTGCTGCTGACCACCATTACCAGTTCGCTGACCGCCCTTCGGGTGGACAAATTCTGGCAGCAGGCCATTGTGGGCATCCTGATCCTCACGGCCATCGTGATCGACCGCCTGGCCAGCCTGCGCACGGCCAGGAAACTGCGGATAAGCGAGGCACGGAATGTCTGAGACCACCACTCCCAGCAGCACCCCCGCGGCCCCGCCCGTCGCGGACAGCACCAAGCCGCTGGCCACCGAGCCAAAAGGACGCACCGGTGCCGCGCGCATCCTCGCCAGCCGCGACGCCGTCACCATCTACGCCCTTCTCGCGTTCCTGGTCTTCGCAGCGATCTCCATCCCGCGCTTCGCCTCGCCGGTCACCACCGGCTTCCTGCTGCTGGACGTCATCCCCGTCCTGCTCATCGCCATGCCGATGACGCTGATCATCGTCACCGGCGAGATCGACCTCTCGGTGGCGAGCACCGCGGGCCTAAGCAGCGCCCTGATGGGCGTCCTCTGGGCCGGCGGCTTGGACATCTGGCTGGTACTGGCCATCAGCCTGCTGGCAGGAGTAGCGGCCGGCATGTTCAACGGCTTCCTGATCGCTGTCCTGGGCCTGCCGTCCCTGGCCGTCACCATCGGTACGCTGGCGCTGTTCCGCGGACTGGCACTAGTGGTGATCGGGGACAACGCTGTAGCCAACTTCCCCAAGCCGCTGACTGCCTTCTTTACCTCCAAGCTCGGCGCCACCGGCATCCCCACCGTGATGATCGGCGTCGTCCTTATTGTGTTGTTTTTCGGAATCCTGCTCCATTTCACGCCCTTCGGGCGGGGGCTGTACGCGATGGGCTACAGCAAGGAAGCGGCCAACTTCGTGGGCATCAAGGTAGCCCGCAGCAAGTTCTGGCTTTATGCGGCCTCCGGTGCCGTATCTGCCCTGGCCGGGATCTATTGGACGCTGCGCTACACCAGCGCCCGCAGCGACAACGCGTCAGGGCTGGAACTGGCCGTCATCGCTGCCGTGCTGCTTGGCGGCGTCTCGATCTTCGGTGGCAAGGGCACCATTCCCGGTGCGGTAGCCGGCGTCCTGTTGATCGGCAGCCTGAACTATGCCCTGCGCCTGGGAAGGGTGTCCGACGTCGTCCTCATCACCGTCACCGGCCTGCTGCTCATCTTCTCCGTGGTGGCACCGAGCATCGGCGCCGCGGTCCGCGAATGGCGGCATCTCCGCAGGGTACGCCAGAGCTTCAGCCGGGGCACAGGCGCCGGCGCTTCAACTGACCGTGTCCATTGAACCGGCCATCAGGACCAATCAAAACCGGACTACAACTAGGGAGAAGGAAAACAATGATGAAGAACCGAAAAAGCCCCGGCCGGCCGCCTCACTTGGCCCCGCTCGTCGCCATCACGGCTGCTGCGGCGCTGGCCCTTACGGCATGCGGCGGCGGCTCCGGAACCTCGGGCGAGACGTCCGCCGCTGTGCAGGACCAGAAGATCACCTTCATCCCCAAACAGCTCAACAACCCCTACACGGACGTGGTCCTGGGTGGCGGCAAAACCGGTGCCAAGGAAGCAGGCTTCGCGTCCTCCCAGGTGGTCGGCCCCCTGGAGGGATCGGCGTCGAGCCAGGTGTCATTCATCAATGCTGAAACGCAGGCAGGAACAAACGTCATTGTCATCGCCGCCAATGATCCCGACGCCGTTTGCACGGCCCTGGGCGAGGCCCGCTCTGGCGGCGCCAAGATCGTGGCCTTCGATTCCGACGCCAACCCCGACTGCCGCGACGTGTTCATCAGCCAGGTGGTGGCCAAAGATGTGGCACTGATCCAGACCAAGCTGATCTCCGAGCAGATCGGCGGCTCCGGTGAGATCGCCATCCTCTCTGCCACGGCAAACGCCACCAACCAGAACGAGTGGATCAAGTTCATGGAGGAGGACCTGGCCTCCAATCCGGCTTACAAGGATATCAAGCTCGTGGCCAAGGTCTACGGCGACGACGACGACACCAAGTCCTTCCAGGAGGCCCAGGGCCTGTTGCAGGCACACCCCAATCTGAAAGGCATCATTTCGCCCACCACGGTGGGTATTGCCGCCACCGCCAGGTACCTCTCCACATCTGCCTACAAGGGCAAGGTTGCGCTGACCGGGCTGGGGTTGCCCAACGAGATGCGGCCGTTCGTCAAGGACGGAACGGTGAAGGAGTTCGCGCTCTGGGATCCAGCCCAGCTCGGCTACGTTGCAGCGTTCGCCGGGAAGGCGCTGGTTGAGGGAAAGATCACCGGAAAGGCCGGTGACAAGTTCACTGCCGGGAACCTCGGCGACCGGACTGTTGAGGAAGGCGGAAAGGTCATTGTGGGCCCGCCCACCGTCTTCAACACGGGCAACATCGACAAGTACAACTTCTAGCCCGGAAGCCCAGCCGGGCGGGCCTCTCCGGCCCGCCCGGCCTTCCGCGCCCCTGCACTGATTGAACCGCGGAAAGGCTGCCCATGCTGCCCACCAAGAATTCTGCTGCTGCCTTGCTGGAACCCCACAAGCGCCGGCCCACCCGGATCGGCCTGGTGTCCGGGGGGCTGGGGGCCTACTGGCCTCAGTTTCCGGACCTCCTGCCGCAGCTGGAGGAATCGGCCCGGTACGTCACCTCACGCTTTCGGGAAATGGACGCCGAGGTCATCGATGCGGGGTTCATCTCTGATGCCGCCCAAGCCCTGACAGCGGGAGAAAAGCTGCGGCAGGCCGACTGCGACCTCATCGTCATCTTTTTGGCCACCTACCTGACGTCCTCCATGGTCCTGCCCGTGGCACAGCGTTCCGGCAGCCCGGTGCTGGTCATCGATCTCCAGCCCACCGAAGCGATGGACCACGCGAATTTCGATACCGGAGCCTGGCTGGCCTACTGTGGCCAATGCCCCGTGCCCGAGGTAGCCAATGTCTTCCGCCGGGCGGGCATCCAGTTCCGGTCCGTCTCCGGCCACCTGAAACAGGACGCCGCCTGGGAACGGATCAGCCAGTGGGTCCACGCCGCCGGCGTCCGCGCCCGTCTCCGCAACGCCCGCCATGGCCTCATGGGCCACCTTTACCCGGGCATGCTTGACGTTGCCACCGATCTGACCACCGTGTCCACCACGTTCGGGTCCCACGTAGAGGTGCTTGAGTTCGATGACCTGCGCGAGCGCGTCAACGCCGTCACCGGGGATGAGGTGTCCGAGCGGCTGGCCCTGGCCAGGGAGCTGTTTGTGCTCGATGAGTCCGTGAACGAGGACGACTTCGCCTGGGGTGCCAGGGTCTCGGTGGGCCTGGACCGGCTCGTGCAGGACTTCGACCTGGACTCGGTGGCCTACTACCACCGCGGCCTGGCGGGAGAGCAGCACGAGCGGCTGGGCGCCGGGATGATCCTGGGCTCGTCCATCCTCACAGCGCGTGGAATTCCCATGGCGGGGGAGTATGAGCTGCGGACCTCCATTGCCATGCTGACTGCCCAGGCCATCGGCGCGGGAGGCTCCTTCACCGAAATCCAGGCCCTGAACTTCTTTGACAACGTGGTGGAGATGGGCCATGACGGGCCGGCGCATCTCGCGGTCTCGGCGAAGGACCCGCTGCTGCGCGGACTGGGTATCTATCACGGCAAACGGGGTTGGGGAGTGTCCGTGGAATTCGACGTCCGGCCCGGACCGGTCACCACCCTCGCCCTGGGCCAGGACCCGGACGGCGGCTACGTATTTGTCACCTCCGAAGGAGCGGTGGTGCATGGCCCCCTGCTGGCCATCGGGAACACTACGTCACGCGTGGATTTCGGCGGCGATCCCGGCCTTTGGGTGGACCTCTGGAGCCAAACCGGAACCGGCCACCACTGGGCTCTGTGCCTGGGGCACCGGGCGGCCGACATCAAGGCCGCGGCATCACTGGTGGGCATCCCACACCGACACGTTTCACTCGCACACGGAGCCTGAACCAATTTCAGGACAAAGTGCCTCGTCAGATTGGGGTTGGCACATCCGGCGCGAAAAAAATTACTAAGTAAACTTTCCTTTTGATGCTAAGCATGCTTACTGTAGACGGGCAGTCAGCCCGAAGCCTCTAGCAAAGGGGGCGGAGGCCGGAGCCGGGGGAAACTCCGTCACCGGAACTCCATTGCTGGCTAGACCCAGCGCAACGACACATCCAAGGAGACGTCATGCTTAACAGGGAAAACATCGAAAGCCTGCTCACCAAGGGCGGCAACGTCATCGGTTCCGACGGCGAGAAGATCGGCTCAATCGGCCAGCTCTACGCGGACGACGACACGGGCGAGCCCACATGGGTCACGGTCAAGACCGGTCTCTTCGGCACTTCCCAGTCCTTCGTGCCTGTCGAAGGTGCACACGACCAGGGCGGTGACCTGGTGGTCCCCTACACCAAGGACCACGTCAAGGACGCCCCCCGCGTAGATGTGGACGGACACCTCACCCCCGAGGAAGAAGACCGGCTCTACACCTACTACGAGCGCGGTGCCCGGACGTACTCCGACACCCGGGGCGACGTGGACCTGCAGGGTGACGCGGACCTTAACGCCGGCACTCCGAACACCGGTGCCGCCGGTTACGCTTCTGGCCGTGAAACCGTTGGCCACGATACCTCCGGCCCCACCACCGACGACGCCATGACCCGCTCGGAGGAGCGGCTCCACGTTGGCACCGAACGCGAGGCCGCTGGCCGCGCCAGGCTCCGGAAGTACGTCACCACCGAAAACGTCACCAAGACGGTTCCGGTGCGGCGTGAAGAGGTCCGCCTGGAGCGGGAGCCCATCACTGATGCGAACCGCGGTGCTGCCCTGAGCGGGCCGGACATCAGCGAGGAAGAACATGAGGTGATTCTGCACGAGGAGCGCCCCGTGGTGGAGAAGGAAACTGTCCCCGTGGAGCGGGTCCGCCTGGACAAGGACGTGGTCCAGGACGACGTCACCGTCAATGAGGAAGTGCGCAAGGAGCACATCGACGCCGACGGCGTCGACGGCAACCAGCGCCGCTGACAATCACCGCTGACGTCGTGCCGCGCGCCGCTGAACGGACCGGCGCTGAGGCAACCACGCAGCGAACGACGCCGGGAGTCCACTTGGGGGCTCCCGGCGTCGTTGTGCATGCGGAACTGTTGTTCTGTTGCCGCGGCTGGTTCCCGCTGGTGGCGGTATGGCCGCGGAATGCCGGTGCAGCCGTGCCGGAGCGGCGACTGCACCAGCCAGTAGGACGAATTTCTTCAGAACTTAGTGTTCTTCACCCATTCGCGGCTCCTGTTGTCCCGGGTTACGAATACCGGGCTATGCCCTGTCGGACGCCATGTTCCTGGAGAACAGCCAGCCAGCAGCAACCATCACGACGCCCAGTGCCAGGTGGGTCCAGTTGTCCATCATGTTCAGCGAGAGGAAATTGGCCGCCGAATCAACACCGACAATGAGCCCGAAGATGGCCAGGACGACATACAGTGCGCCTGCTCCGAGAAGGAAATTACGGGCGCCATGCTCGGTGCGTGACATGGCCAGACCCGTTGCGCCAATGGCCAGCTGCACAATGTTGAGCAGCATGGATACCTGGAACAAACCAAGGAACACGGCATGCGAAGCCGGTCCGAGGAACATTAGTTCGCTGTATTGGGTGGTGACGCCCGGGATAAAGCCCAGGACACCCACCAGCATCAAAACAATTCCCACTCCCATGCCAGCGTTTTGGACGTCTGCCCGCCCAAAGTGAACGCCGTGTGCATGTGGGGATGCGGTAGTCATTCTTGCCTCCTGCCACTCATGTGGACAGTTCAATTTTACGGCCGCCCCTTGCGAAAAGCGCCGGTGCAAGGGGTCGTGGGACGGTGCCACAGGCGGTTGTGCCTGTCGGTCACAGACCGGGCGGGGCCGCCGTGACACCATGGACAACGATGAAACTGCGCGCTGATCAGACCGGAGACCGTGGCCTTCCCATGCCCTTGTGGCTGCAGGGTGCCCTCGAAACGGCCCAGGCAGCCATCATCTCGGCATTGGTGGTGATCGCTCCGGTCCTGGCGGTGTGGGCTACGGCCGGATTCCACGACGGCGCCGTCGAGTTCCTGGCGCGCCTGGCCGGGCAGTCCTGGCTGCTGGTCCATGGGGTGCCGCTGGAACTTAAGGCCGCCGGCTCCACGGGCGGGGCCAGCTCCGGGTCCGGGCTGCTCACGCTGATTCCCCTTGGCCTTACCCTGATCCCGTTCCTGCTCGCCTGGCGGGCAGGGCGCCGGCTGGCCCGGGCCTCCTATACAGACCAGCTATGGCAGGCACTCCTCGGTTCCTGGCTGGTGTACGCGGCCTTCGGGGCGGCAACGGGCTTCGTCTGCCGCACGCCCGACGTCGTCATCAACCCCTGGCATGCCATGTTCATCCCACTCATTCCCTATGCCCTGGGCATGGTGATCGGCGCACGCCGCGAGGCAGGCTCCTGGAGCAGGCTGATCGGCGTCGACGCCGTGGACTGGCTCTCCCGCACCAGCCAGCATTCGCGCTGGGCGGGGTCCTACCTCGGCTCCGCCGCAAAGGCCGGTTCTGTGGCGGTGCTGTCAGCCCTGGCGCTCGCCGCGCTGCTGCTGGCCGTTGACCTGTTCATTCACTGGAACCTCGTGGTTGCGGTCTATGAAGCGCTCGACGCCGGGGCGGTGGGAGGTGCCGCCCTCACCATCGCGCAGCTGGGCTTCCTGCCCAATCTCGTGGTGTTTGCCCTGGCCTGGGCGTCGGGTTCAGGTTTTGCCATGGGCGTCGGATCCCAGGTGGGCCCGCTGGGCACCGCCGTGGGTCCGCTGCCTTCCATCCCGGTGCTGGCCGCCATCCCGGCCGGGCCCCAGGATTATGCCTTCGTTGCCTTGATCGTCCCGGTCCTCGCGGGTGTGCTGGCCGGCTGGTGGTTCCTCCGTGAAGGCGAAAACCACTTCGACGAGTGGCTCTCGATCAAAGTCCGGGTCCGCTGGTTCAGTGCCACGGTTTCCACCCTGGTGCTCGGGGTGCTGTGCGGCCTGGCTGCCGGGTTGCTCACCGCCGGCCTGGCATGGGTGGCGCGCGGATCGGCAGGGATCGGACGCCTGACGGCGATTGGTCCTGACCCGCTGTGGACGGGAGTCTGGGTGGCTGTGGAAGCTGCTGCCGGCGTCGTGATTGGCTACGCGGCCGGGCCTTGGCTGGAACGTGAGCAAGCCGCGGAGGAAGAGGACGCGGAGCTGGTCCGGTAGGACCTCGTGCCTAAGGGAGCTGGGAGGGCAGCGAGCCTTGCAGCTGCACCCGGCACGCCGACTGTGCCTGGTCCGTCAAAGCCCGGCCGACGCACGCCTGGTACTCGCGGACTTCGTCGAAAAACAGGGCTGTGATCAGGATCAGCAGCACCATGATCGCGGACACCACCAGTCCCGAAATGGTGCCGATGAGGACCAGCCGGGACTCCTTCAACCGGGCCGCCCTGATCAGGAGCATCACGCCGAGGGCCAGGCTGGCCACCGTCAGGAGGGCCGTTAACCAGAGGTAGCTGACATCGAGCTGGTACACAAAGAAAGAGCCGAGCACGGAAACCACAAAGATCCGGAACAGGGTGTGGGTCTTGGCGAGCGAGGCCTTGGCTGCCTCGCTGAGCGGCGGTTTTGTGCGCTGCTGCCCAGCCGGTTGCGGTGTGGTGTTCATGTTTTCCAGCCTACGCGAGCGTGCCCATAAGCTAGAGCCATGCGCATCGTAGTCCTCGTTTCCGGAACCGGGTCCAACCTCCAGGCAGTTATTGACGCGGTGAAGGCAGGGGACCTCGACGTCGAAATCGCCGCGGTGGGGGCCGACCGCCCGGGGACCTACGGGGTGGAACGGTCTGCCGACGCGGGCATCCCCACGTTTGTTGTGGACTTCAAGGCCTTCGCTGACCGGGCTGATTGGAACGCTGCCCTGACTGAGGCCGTTGCCGCGTTTGAGCCGGATGTGGTGGTCTCCTCAGGTTTTATGCGGATCGTGAGCCCGGGATTCATCGACGCTTTAAACGGCAGGTACCTGAACACCCACCCCGCTTTGCTTCCGGCTTTCCCGGGCGCGCACGGTGTCCGGGATGCGATGGCGTATGGCGTGAAGGTCACCGGCTGCACTGTCCATTGGGCGGATGCCGGCGTGGACACCGGTCCCATCATCGCCCAGGAAGCCGTGGCCATCGAGGAGTCCGACACCGAGGAGACCCTGCACGAGCGCATCAAGGTGGTGGAGCGCCGGCTGCTGGTGTCCACCCTGGCATCCCTCGCCGCCGCCCACCGCGCGCAGCTCGCCACCTAACCCCGGCCCCCACCCAACTAGGTAGCGCCAAGTGTCGTTTTGACCCGCCAAAACGACACTTAGCGCTACTTAGTTGAGCGGATGGGGGCGGCCTGTGGATAACCCCAGCGGCGCTCCCGCAGGCCTGCCACGATGGGCGGATGAAGGTTCCAAGCCGACTACCCGAACAATTGGCTTCCCTGCCGTTCACCTTCCAGGAAGCGCTCGACGCCGGGATCAGCCGACGCCGGCTCCGTCACCGAGGCTTGCAGCGGCCAAGCAGGGGAGTGCGGGTGCCGGACGCGTACAACCAGGACGATCTCGCCCCTGGCATCCGGCCCTACACCTTGGTCACCGATTTTGCCGCAGCTTCGCATGCATCCGCCTTTCTGCTGTGGCAGTTTCCCGGATTCCTGCCGGGCAGCAACGAACCGCTGCTTCACGTCTCCCGTCCTGACACCGTTTCCATCATGCGCCGACCCGGGGTGAAAGGACACCGCGGGCAGTTCTTCGACGACGAGATAGTCAGCCATCACGGCCTACTGGTCACTTCCCGGACCCGCACGTGGCTGGATTGTTCCCGCAAGATGAGCATCGAAGAGTTGACGGTCGTCGCGGATCATCTGCTACGGATTCCGCGGCCCGACTTTGAGGGAAGGTCCGAGCCCTACGCATCGCGGGAGGACCTCGCCGAGATGCTCGACCGGCATAAGGGGACTCCCGGCATACAGAAGGCGCGCTTGGCCTTTGACCTGGCGAGAGTGGGATCGGACTCTGCTCCTGAAACCAGGCTGCGGCTTGCGCTGGAAGACGCCGGCCTGCCGGAACCTCTGCTGAACGTGCCCACCGAGCTGCGTCCCGGCGTCGTACGCCAACCTGACCTAAGCTATCCCGAACAGAAGGTAGCCGTGGAATACGATGGCGCGGGACACTCCGAGACGGAGCAGGTGGTCCGCGACATTGCCCGCGAAGAGGACTTCGGCCGCGCCGGATGGGTGCTGGTTCGAATCTCCAAACGGCACATGCAAAACAATGCCGGGCTCGCTGTAGCGAAAGTGAGACGGGCATTGCTGCTCCGAGGCTGGTCCCGAGAATGACGTATACGAAACTAGGTAGCGCTAAGTGTCATTCTGAGGCTTCAAAACGACACTTCGCGCTACCTAGTTGGGTGGGGGGAGGGCTAGTCGAGGCGGCGTTGCCTGGTCTCGGGGGAGAAGAACGCCATCCACAGCACGGCAAGCAGCACCAGCCCTCCGGCCAGGGCGAAGGAGATGGCCAGGCCCAGCTCGGGCCAGAAGTAGTTCGCGAAAATGAGCGGGCCAAAGCCGGCACCCAGCCGGGAGAACGTGGACGCCCAGCCGAAACCGGTACCGCGCAACTCGGTGGGGTAGAGCTCGGAAACGTAGGCGTAGAGGACCGGGATGGCCACCTGCACCACGAAGCCGAACACCAGAAGCCAGAACACCGCCGCCGTGGGGATGTCCACCACGATCGCAACGATCACCAGGGTCAGCGCTGACAGCGGACCGGTGATGGCGAGGATCCATTTGCGGCCGACCCGCTCCACCAGCAGGGCCGCAACAATAACGCCTAAAAGCCCGACGGCGGCCATGGACGCCGTAGTGACAAACGCCTTGTACTCGGCGAATCCTGCGCCGATCAGGATCCGTGGCATCCACGTCAGCGACAGGTAGTAGACCAGCAGGATGGTGAAGAACAGGGACCAGGCCGCGGCCGTGATCTTCCAGTTGAACTGCCACACGAGGCGCAGCTGATGCCAGGCGCTGCCGGCGGAAAGCCTGGGCACTTCCCTGGTGTCGGGCAGGCTGTAGGCGCGCGGTTCCGCCCCCGTTGCCGCCACCAGATCGTCAATGACCCTGGCTGCTTCCTCACGCCGGCCCTTGCGGATCAGGAACAGCGGGGACTCCGGAACGCTCCGGCGGACCCAGAACACCAGCAGCGCAGGCAACACCATCACCAGCATGGTCAGCCGCCAGTCTCCGTACAGCGCGACGAGCCCGGCGGAGACAAAACCGGCCAGGGCGGCACCCACCGGCCACCAGCCGTCCATTGCCGTCAGGACCTTGCCGCGCTGCTTGCGGGGAGTGAACTCACCCACCAGCGCGTAGTCCACAGGAATGCAGCCGCCCAGGCCGAAGCCGGCCATGAACCGGAACAGGCAGAACAAGATGAAGTCGGGGGAGAAGGCGCCCAGCACGGTGAAGAGGGAGAAGATCAGCAGGGTGGCCGTGAAGGCCTTCCTGCGCCCGATGGTGTCCGCGATGGTTCCCCACACAAAAGCGCCCAGGGCCATGCCGATCAGGTTGGCCGTTCCCACCCACGCAACGTCGCCCGGGGACAGGGCCCAGTGCGTGGAGAGCAGCGGAATGAGGATGCCGTTCAGGGTCACATCCCAGGCATCGAACATAAAACCGAGGCCGCCGATCACGAAAATCCTGCCCTGGACTTTCCATCGCCATGGCAGTTCCTGGACCACCTGCTCGCCGCTCGGCACAGTGGTGTAAGTATTCATCGCAGCCTCCTGGAAGAACTTTATCCCGGGCCGCTGACGTTCACACTTCCGCCTGCACAGGGGGCAAAGTGCACTTCGCGATAAACTGGCCGTATCCCCACCAACCGCGGCACTGTTCCGCGACATAAGACGGAGACATTTGTGAGCTTCACGCAGCATGAGCGCGTATCCATTGACCGTGTTCCCATCCGCCGGGCCCTGATCTCGGTTTACGACAAGACCGGTCTGGAGGAGCTCGCCCAGGGCCTGCATGCAGCAGGAGTGAAGCTGGTGTCCACCGGGTCCACGGCCAAGAAGATCGCCGCGGCCGGCATTCCCGTCCAGGAGGTCGAGGAAGTCACCGGCTCGCCCGAGATGCTGGACGGCCGCGTCAAGACGCTGCACCCGCGCGTCCACGGCGGCATCCTGGCTGACCGCCGGGTCCCGGCGCACATGGAAACGCTGACCAGCATGGAGATCGAGCCCTTCGACCTGGTGGTGGTGAACCTCTACCCGTTCGTCGAGACCGTGAAGTCCGGCGCTGCCCAGGACGATGTTGTGGAGCAGATCGACATCGGAGGCCCCGCCATGGTGCGCTCCGCCGCGAAGAACCACGCCGCCGTCGCCATTGTGGTGGACCCCTCCTTCTACGGCCAGGTGGTCACCGCTGCCGCCGAGGGCGGCTTCGACCTGAAAACCCGACGCCGGCTGGCCGCCAAGGCGTTCGCCCACACCGCGTCCTACGACAACGCCGTGGCCACCTGGACCGCGAGCCAGTTCCTGGATGAAGACGGCGACGGCGTCATCGACTGGCCCGCCTACGCCGGCCTTTCCCTTGAGCGCTCCGAAGTGCTGCGCTACGGCGAGAACCCGCACCAGCAGGCAGCCCTCTACGTTGACAAGGCCGCCCCGGCGGGCATCGCCCAGGCCGACCAGCTGCACGGCAAGGCCATGAGCTACAACAACTTTGTGGACGCCGATGCAGCACTGCGTGCGGCCTACGACTTCAGCGAGCCTGCCGTCGCCATCATCAAGCACGCCAACCCCTGCGGCGTAGCAGTGGGCGCTGCAGATGCTGCGGACCCCATCGCCGACGCCCACGCGAAGGCGCACGCCTGCGATCCCGTCTCAGCTTTCGGCGGCGTCATCGCCGCCAACCGCACCGTGACCGCCGGCATGGCCAATACGGTCAAGGACATCTTCACGGAGGTTGTCATCGCCCCGGGCTTCGAGCCCGAGGCCGTGGAGATCCTGTCCAAGAAGAAGAACATCCGCCTGCTTGCCCTTCCGGAGGGCTATGGCCGCTATCCGACGGAGCTCCGCCAGGTGTCCGGCGGCGTCCTGGTCCAGGTCAGCGACAAGGTTGATGCCGACGGCGACAACCCCGCCAACTGGACCCTGGCCGCCGGCGAGGCCGCGGACGGGAAGACGCTTGCGGACCTCGCCTTCGCCTGGACCGCCTGCCGCGCCGCCAAGTCCAACGCCATCCTGCTTGCCCAGGACGGCGCTGCCGTGGGGATCGGCATGGGGCAGGTCAACCGCCTGGATTCCTGCCGCCTGGCCGTGGAGCGGGCCAACACCCTTGGCGTGCAGGTGGAGTCCGACGTCGAAGGTGCCGGCGGTGCCAGCAACGTCGCGACGGCAGAAGCAGGTGCGAGCGGGGCGCCCCAGCGGGCCCGCGGTGCCGTGGCGGCTTCCGACGCGTTCTTCCCGTTCGCTGACGGCCTGCAGATCCTGATCGACGCCGGCGTCCGCGCCGTGGTTCAGCCCGGCGGCTCGGTCCGGGATGAGGAAGTTATCGCAGCCGCCAACGCCGCCGGCATCACCATGTACTTCACGGGTGCCCGGCACTTCTTCCACTAATCCCCACCGGCTCCCTAGCCTCCCGTGGGCCCACCAACGACGGCGCCTGTCCCCTTCGTAGGGGACAGGCGCCGTCGTGATGTCCGGGCTTAGTCCTGGTCAGCTGGAGGCGGGCCGGGCTGCGGAAGCCGAAGCTCCCGGGGCCTGGCTTCCGCCATCCGCTCCTCCGTCCAGTACTCGAGGATCTCCTCGCGGGTCTGGTTCACGTCGCTGCGGCTGACGGCATCCTCGCTGGAAGGAGGGCCCTTAGGATGCTGCTGCACTTTTGTAGGCCTGCTGGATGACAGCACCCCAGTAGGGGCCGTACATGACGGCGGAGCCGTTGTAGCCGTAGCTGTTGATGGAGTTCTGAGGTCCGTCTGCACCTGTCGTTTTGCTGTTCTGGATGAACCAGGGCCCACCCGAGGAGCCACCGGTCATGTCGCAGGGAATTCCCTGGGTGGCGAACTGCGGGTTGTTCGTGTCCTTGCTTGCACGGCCGTAGCAGCTTTTCAGTGTTTCACCGTTGAACGGCGAAGCTGCCGGGTAGCCGTAGGACTTGTAGGTCAGGCCATACGCTTGGTTGAACGCCACGCCCGACGCGCCAACGACGTCAGCCAGGTACTGCCCGCTGGTGTTCCTGCCTACCACGGCGAACCCGGTGTCGTAGGTCATGTCCCCGCCGCTGCTCCACTGGGTGGGTGTATGCAGGGAGGTGGCAGTCCACCTGCCGTAAGGTGCTGCGCCGTTCTCGTACGCAGGAACAAAAACGAAGTTGGTGGCAAAGGCTCCCGGTCCCTCATTCACACAGTGCCCCGCCGTGGACACCGTGCTCTTGTTCTTGGCGGACACAGAGTTGCCCGAGCACACGTAGTTGGTTCCGGCAAGCGTAAAGAAGACCTTGCCGACGGTCTTCACCGGAGTTTCACTCTGCGCGAGGGTCTGCTGGCTCCGGGAGGCCTTGACCTCGGTGCTCTTGCTCTTTTCCACCAGCAGTGGGCTGGACCGGTTGCCCCGTTCCAGCGCCTTGCCGGCCAGGACGTCCCCGGGGATGGCCGTCAGCATCCGGTCTGCCGTCCAGTAGTCGGCTGCGCCGGCGTTCTCAACGGCCGCACTGGTCACGGAAGGATTCTTTTTGTCCTCGGAAGCGGCCGGGGCAGCGGTGGCTCCGCCGGCGGCAGTAAGTGCCAGAACGGCTGCGGCCGAGAGGCTCAGAAGGCCGGTAGCCAGGGACCTGGTGCGTGTCATTGTTGTCCTGTCGTAACGGGGATGAGCCGGGGAGAGCCGGGTGTGACGTCCCGAATTTATCGGGATATGACAGATTTGTAAATAGTAGTGACCTATAATGTAGCGGCCTCCGGCGGCTCAAGGATCGCCTGCGGAAACCCCTGCCCACCCACAGAGATCCCGCAGAACCAGGGAAAAGCAGCCGTGGTGCGACAAACCCAAGTTACCTTGGGCATACCAAATGGCGCGTCCGACTGGGCTCCGGGCACCGAGAGAGGGTGAGTCCCTGATGTTTTCCTTCCGCAGATCAGCAAAGCCGGCCGGACCCGGTGACACCAGGAGAGAGGAGGAAGGGCCGCAACCGGTCTCTTTCGATGCAGCGGCATCTGCTGATGCCGCGCGGCTGCGGGACCTGGACCCCGTGCACACGTTTACGGCGACGGCGGAGTTGCGCCGGCAGGATGCCCTGTACGGACAGGTTTGGCCAAGTGACATTCCCCACAGGAGGCGCAGGGGCGGCAAGTAATCCAACGCACCGGGTACGGTTCGGGCGCGGGTCCTCGGGTAAGTTAAAGGTTGGTGAATAGACCGGATTCACAACCAAGCCGACCCACAGGGAGACGCCCGCGCATGTCCAAGATTATCTACACCCACACCGACGAAGCGCCGATGCTGGCTACCTATTCGTTCCTGCCCATCATCGAGGCGTTCGCCTCGACAGCAGGTGTGGAGGTGGAGACCCGCGACATTTCGCTCGCCGGCCGCATCATCGCCGTCTTCGGTGACTACCTGACCCCCGAGCAGCAGATCGGTGACGCCCTTGCTGAACTCGGTGAGCTGGCGAAGACGCCGGAAGCCAACATCATCAAGCTGCCCAACATCAGCGCCTCCATCCCGCAGCTGAAGGCGGCCATTGCAGAGCTGCAGGCCCAGGGCTACGCGCTGCCGGACTACCCGGACAACCCCACCTCGGACGAGGAGACGGCCATCCGCTCCCGCTACGACAAGATCAAGGGCTCCGCCGTGAACCCCGTCCTGCGTGAGGGCAACTCGGACCGCCGCGCACCCCTGTCCGTGAAGAACTACGCACGCCAGAACCCGCACTCCATGGGTGCCTGGACCCCCGAGTCCAAGACCAACGTGGCCACCATGGGCAAGGATGACTTCCGGTCGAACGAGAAGTCAGTGGTCATCGAGTCCGAGGGAACCATCGCCATCCAGCTGGTCCGCGAAGACGGTTCCGTGAAGGTTTTGAAGAAGGCCTTCCCCGTGCTCGCCGGCGAGGTCATCGACGGCACCGTGATGCGCGCCGCCGCGCTGGATGAATTCCTGGCGGCCCAGGTTGCCCGCGCCAAGGAAGAGGGCGTGCTGTTCTCCGCCCACCTCAAGGCCACCATGATGAAGGTTTCGGACCCCATCATCTTCGGCCACGTGGTCAAGGCCTACTTCTCCGAACTTTTTGAGACCTACGGCAAGCAGCTCGCAGCTGCCGGCATTAGCCCCAACAACGGCCTCGCCGCTATCCTGAGCAGCCTCGAGGACCTGCCGGAGGACGTCCGCAACGGCGTCCAGAACCTCATCAAAAAGGGCCTCGAAGAGGGTCCCGCCCTGGCCATGGTGGACTCGGACAAGGGCATCACCACCCTGAACGTACCCAGTGACGTCATCGTGGATGCTTCCATGCCCGCCATGATCCGCAGCTCCGGCCACATGTGGGGCCCGGACGGCAAGGAAGCAGACACCCTGGCCGTGCTGCCGGACAGCTCCTACGCCGGCATCTACCAGGTGGTCCTCGACGACTGCCGCGCCAACGGCGCCTACGACCCCACCACCATGGGCACCGTGCCCAACGTCGGCCTCATGGCGCAGGCGGCGGAAGAATACGGCAGCCACGACAAGACCTTTGAAATCCAGGAAGCCGGCACTGTCCAGATTGTTGACGGCGCCGGGAACGTCCTGATCGAACACCAGGTTGCCGAGGGCGACATCTGGCGCGCCTGCCAGACCAAGGACCTGCCCATCCGCGACTGGGTCAAGCTGGCGGTCACCCGCGCCCGCGCCTCCCAGACCCCGGCCGTGTTCTGGCTGGACGAAGAACGCGCCCACGATGCCAACCTCATCGCCAAGGTCAACGAGTACCTGAAGGACCACGACACCGAGGGCCTGGACATCCGCATCATGTCCCCGGTCAAGGCCATTGCGTTCACCCTCGAGCGCATCCGCAAGGGCGAGGACACCATCTCCGTATCCGGCAACGTCCTGCGCGACTACCTCACGGACCTTTTCCCCATCCTCGAACTGGGCACCAGCGCCAAGATGCTCTCCGTCGTTCCGCTGATGAACGGCGGCGGGCTCTTCGAAACCGGCGCCGGCGGATCCGCCCCGAAGCACGTCCAGCAGCTGCTCAAGGAAAACCACCTGCGCTGGGACAGCCTGGGTGAATTCCTGGCCCTGGCCGTCAGCTTCGAGCACCTGGCCACCACCACGGGCAACGCCCGCGCCCAGGTCCTGGCCGACACCCTGGACCGCGCCACCGGCACCTTCCTGCTCGAGAACAAGTCGCCGAGCCGCCGTGCCGGTGAACTGGACAACCGCGGCAGCCACTACTTCCTGGCCCGCTACTGGGCCGAGGAACTGGCCAAACAAACGGACGACGCCGACCTGGCCGCCGCATTCAGCTCCGTCGCCAACGAGCTTTCCTCAAAGGAGGAGACCATCGTGGGTGAGCTGGCAGAGGTCCAGGGCTCCCCGGTGGACATCGGAGGCTACTACCGCCCGGATGACGCGAAGGCTTCCTCCGTGATGCGGCCGTCCGCCACGCTGAACAAGGTGCTCTCCACCCTGAGCTAGCACAGATTTGCTTGTCTTCTAAAACAGGCAACGCAAGAGGCGGTGTCCCGGATGTCCGGGGCACCGCCTCTTCATCGTTTGGCTGGGACTCGCGGGCCACATTGCCGGCGTCCCGCCGTCGTTGGCCTTTGTCTCCGTCAGCGGGACCCAGGGGCCAAGTCTTAGTCCTTGCCTTTGCCTTTGTCCTCGTTGCCCTTCTTATCGTCACCGTTGCCGGTGGCCGGCGGAGCTGGTGCCTGGGCGGGAGCCGGAGTATAGGCAGCGTTTTGTGCAGCCTTTTGGGAGGCCTGGGCGGCAGCAGCCGCCTGCTCAGCGATCCGCGCATCTTCCGCTGCCTTGGCCGCCGCCGCAGCTGCCTCGTTAAGGTCGGCGCGGACGGCCGCGGCGATAGTGGTGATGGTCTGCCGCCGTTCCTCGGAAACCTGGCCCTTGCTTTGCGCAGCCGCCAGATCAGCGTCAAGGTTTTCCAGGGCTTTCAGTGCCGCGGCGGGATCATTCCGCGACGACGCCTCGCTCACCTCAAGGACGCGTGCCTGGAGTTGCCGGGCAGCGCTTGGCTGCAGACCTGCGTCATTGGTGCCGCAGCCAGCCAACAGCCCGGCGGCCAGCGCAGCCGCCGTCCAGACCATGGCCCGCGAGTGCGGCCAACCACGGATGTGCATCAGGCTCATGGCTGCACGCTCTTCTGGAGTTCCTCCAGATGGTCGCCCAGGACGCCGGTTACCGTTGGGTAAGGCACGATGTCGGGGGTGGACTGGGCGGAGAGGCTCACCAGCACCACTGAAACAGCAGCTGCCAACACAACGATCCCCAGAAGCACCAACAGCCAGATCCGCCTGCGCCCGGACTTTGCGGGCAGCTTCTTTCCGGACTGTTTGCCCTTGTTCCCCAGCCCCGGGGCGACAGAAGAGGTTCCGGCCGCAGGACCCGCGGCTTCACGAAGTTCTTCCACCGATTCCTCGGCAGTGATGGAAGGAGGGTGGAACGGCATGGCCGGCAGGACCCGCGTGGTTTCGGGAACGAGTTCTCCCGGCGTGGATGCGGGCGAAACCAGTGCCTGCCGCAGGGCAGTCTCGATATCCGCTGCGGCGGGACGTTCCAGCGGTTCAATCGTCGTCATGGAGTGGATCAGATCGGCCCATTCCTTGGGCAGATCCTCGGGAATCTCGGGTGCTCGGTGCAGGCGGGCGACTGCAGATTCCACGGCACCGCCCGGGTATTCAACGGTGCCCTTGATGCATTCGAGCAGCACGAGTCCCAAGGAATAGATGTCCGAGGCGGGGGCGAGGGGCTTGCCCAGGGCCTGCTCCGGGCTGAGGTAAGCGGCCGTGCCCACCATGGTTCCTGTAGCGGTGAGCCGGGTTGCATCCGCGATCCTGGCGATGCCGAAGTCCGTGAGTTTAGGGCGCAGGGGCTCGCCCGGCCGGATCTGGACCAGCAGGATGTTGGCGGGCTTGATGTCCCGGTGGATGATTCCCAGGCCGTGAACGTAAGCCAGGGCGTCGGCGACGCCAGCCCCGATTACCGAGAGTTCCTCCAGGGGAACGCGGCTGTGCCTGATCCGGGTCCGCAGGTCCTGGCCCTCCACCAGTTCCATGGTGAGGAAGGGCCTGGGCTCGTCCGGAATCCGGTTGTCGATGCCGGCGTCAAAGAGGGTCACTAAGCCGGGATGGTTCAGGGTGGCCAGAAGCTGGATTTCCGCTTCCTGGCGTTTCAGTTCGTCTGCGTCCGGTGCCTGGGGGGCGAAGAGCTTCAGGGCAACATCGCGGCCCAGTTTCTCGTCCCGGGCACAATAGACCGATGACATCCCGCCGCGGCCAATGACCTCACCCAACCGATAACGTCCGCCGACCACTTCATTCTTGATGGAGCTAGGCGATTCCGCCACCATACCGTTCCTCCCGGTGCGCTGCGGCACTGTCGTACCTCAAATTATACGGGGGTGGAGTACGAGGACTACGCGGCTTTGCCCTACATTCCCGGGACATGCCGAGGGCCCGGCGGTGAACCTCTAGCTTTCACCGCCGGACCACCGGCCACAAGGACATGTGTGCTGATGACATGTTTGCGTGTACCTGAAAGGTTGCGTCGTGTGTTTTGCGGGGTCCTCCTCTCCCTCAGCCTGCTTGCTGCTGCCGCTTCAGGCGCTTGGTGCAGGCACGGTCAACAAGTGCAGGGTGCCTAGGAAACCCTGCGCTTGCGGAGGAGGACCAGGAGTCCCGCCACCAGGAGAAGCAGGGCGAGCGGGACCAGTGAAGCATCCATGCCGGTGTTGGCCAGGGCAGTGCTGCCGTTTGCCGTCCCGCGCTGGGTTGCGGTGCTCCCCGCGCTGGTGTCGACGCCGATAGCACCGCTCACTGCCGTGGAACCTGCCGGTGCTGCCGGGAAGCCGCCGGTACCGGCCGTGCCGGCGTCAGTACCGTTGTCGCCTCCGGTATTGCCGGTATTGCCGGTGTTGCCGGGGGTGTTTGTACCCGGAGCGGTGGTACCGGGGTCGACGGTGCCGGTGTCCCCGGTGTTGCCGTCACCCGGGTCAACCGTGCCGGGGTTTACAGTGCCCGGCGTCCCGGTGCCCGGGTTCTCCGTGCCATTGCCGTCGCTCCCCAGACCGAGGCCGAGGTCAATGCCCAGGTCGATCCCGGCACCGAGCCCACCGGTGTTGCCCGTGCCAAGGTCCACCACTGCGTCTACGGCGGCGTCGAGCCCGCCGGAGGTGAGTCCGTCGGTGGTGCCGTTGCCGAGGTTGAGGTCGACGACTGCGTCCACGACGGCGTCCAGTCCGCCGGTGGTGAGTCCGTCGGTGGTGCCGTTGCCGAGGTTGAGGTCGACGACTGCGTCCACGACGGCGTCGAGCTCGCCGGAGGTGAGTCCGTCGGTGGTGGCGTTGCCGAGGTTGAGGTCGACGACTGCGTCTACGACGGCGTCGAGCCCGCCGGAGGTGAGTCCGTCGGTAGTGCCGTTGCCGAGGTCTACAGCGACGTCTGCTGCGACGGCCAGGTCGGCCGCTGAGGTGTCGGTTCCGTTGGTGACGCTGTTGCCGAGGCCGAGGTCAACAACGGCTGCTGCTGCCAGATCAGGGCTGGTGGTTTGGCCGGTGCCTGTGGTGTTGCCGAGGTCTACAGCGACGTCTGCTGCGACGGCCAGGTCGGCCGCTGACGTGTCGGTTCCGTTGGTGACGGTGTTGCCGAGGCCGAGGTCAACAACGGCTGCTGCTGCCAGATCAGGGCTGGTGGTTTGGCCGGTGCCTGTGGTGTTGCCGAGGTCTACAGCGACGTCTGCTGCGACGGCCAGGTCGGCCGCGGAGGTGTCGGTTGTGTTGGTGGCGGTGTTGCCGAGGCCGAGGCCGAGGTCAACAACGGCTGCTGCTGCCAGATCGGGGCTGGTGGTTTGGCCGGTGCCTGTGCCGTTGCTGAGATCCACAGCGACGTCTGCTGCGACGGCCAGGTCGGCCGCGGAGGTGTCGGTTGCGTTGGTGACGGTGTTGCCGAGGCCGAGGTCAACAACGGCTGCTGCTGCGAGGTCAGGGCTGGTGGTTTGGCCTGTGCCTGTGGCGGTGCCGAGGTTAACCGCGGCATCCACTACGGCGGCGACGGCCGTTGAACCGGACGGCGTTGGGTCACCCAGCAGGCCCAACGACGCCGAGTCAGCGGACGCCGCCGCCGAGATGTGGGCGGATGCGGACAGATCCGATCCGCTGGTGGTGTCCGCGGCATTTGCCGCGGTGCAGCCGAGGGCTAAAAGCCCGCCGGCAAAGAGGGTGCCAAGCAGCCCCCTGCGAAGGTTGGAACTCATGGTGATGTCTCCTGAGAAAGTTGATTAGGGGTGCGTGACAGCAACCCAAAATGGCCGCGTTCTGCCGCAAAAGGCAGACGGGCCTCAACTAGTCAGGAGAAGAACCGGGGTCGAATGACACCGGTGCAGGGGCATGCTCAGGGGATTCACCGGCGCAGACAGCACCGGAAAGAGGCAGATCAAAGTTGAAGGGGCTCAGGAATGCAGCCGAACCCGGGGAACCGCCTGAAGCCGCTCCGCTTCCTGCGCCGGAGCCAGGGGCAGCAGGAGCCTGGGCAGGGGCGGGCGAAGGGTCCGCCGTGCTTGGCTGCTCATCACTGAAGTCAGATACGCTCGCGGCCACCCAAAGTGTGGCGGAAGTTCCCGCGAGGGCAACCGAACCATAAGGGAAAGTAGCGGTATCCGGAGCGGCAGTAAGGGACGAACCCGAAAGTGCCGAGGTGTCTGCGGGTGCCGGTTCCGCGGCCGCTTCCGTGGGGACTACGGCGCCAGGCACAGGAGCGTCCTCGTCGACCGCCCGGACAGGCAGTTCGGGAAGCTCAACCGGCAGCGGTGCCGTGCCTGTCACCAAATCGGAAACAGGTTGGAGGACGGGTTCGAGTCCGGGAAGGGATCCGGCTACCGGTGGAACAACAGCTTCCACAACTGCTGCGGTTGCTCCGTCCGCAACGTAAGCGATCGGAGCAGCGACAGCCGTGACGGTACCGGCGGGAACCACCTGGTTCACCACAGGGACGACTGAAACGATGTTGTCAGCGATGCCCGAAACCTGACCCACAAAGGGCTGAAGCAGCCCCACAGGCGGCGCGGCAGGAGGAGGTGGGGCAGGAACAGTTAGTGCGGGGCCGGCCAGCCTGTCCGTCACCGAGGACACCGAGCTCGTGACGCCGCCCAGCAGCGATGACGTGTCAGAAAGTACGTCAGCAGAAGCTGCCGGCGATGAAAAAGTCAGCCAGGTAAGGGTCGCAGCGCCCGCGAGGAGCACCGGCCGCAGGGCACGCCATGCTGAAACAGCGTTAACCATGCGTACCACCCCCAGTACCGTTGCATTCGACGATGCCTACAGCGTAAGACCGGATGTTGCGGGAAGTCTAGGGTCTGCTAAAACAAATCGACAAAAGCGGAAACTCTTGTGCCGGGCGCATGACAAGGCGTCTTCTGCCAGTCATTGCATTGACGGCGGCTGCTGAAGTGTTCTAGTGGCCGTCATTCGGGTAGCTGACGCCCAGCTGGGCCCGTACGCCGTCGAAAAGCCGCATGATGTTCAGAGTGTCCTCCAGCGGCATCACGGGACTTTCCGTGAGGCCCTGCTGGATACATCGTGTCACCTCACGCAGTTCATAGGTGTAGCCGCGGCCCACAACGTCAAAGGACTCAACACGTCGTTCGTCCCATCCGGATCCAATAACCAGCTCACGCGGATTATTGATCGACCCGATGCTCTGCAGAAAGCCTTTGCTGCCGGCCACGCTGGCCGTGCGCGGACCATGTGCGAGCAAGGAGGACGTGAGCTGGGCCTGGGCTCCATGGTTGTATCCGAGCGTCATGGCATTCTGCGCATCGACGCCGTCGTCATTAACAAATCCCGTGGCGCTGACCGTTTGCGGGAATCCAAGGGTGCCCAATGCCCACAGCAGCGGGTAGACCGAAAGATCCAATAATGCACCGCCGCCGTCCTTCCTGGCCCAAAGCCTCGCCGTCGGTGAATACGGAGCAGGAAACCCAAGATCGGCGGTGACCCAGTGGACGTCGCCAATCTCTCCGGAAGCAGCAATCTCGAAAGCCCTCTGCATGCTTGGCAGGAAGCGGCTCCAGACTGCTTCCATCAGGAACAGGTTGCGGCTGCGGGCCAGGTCAATCAGTTCGGATGCTTCCCGGGCGTTGATGGTGAACGCCTTCTCGCAGAGAACGTGTTTGCCCGCTTTGAGGGCAGCGAGCACAATCTCATGGTGCTGGGCGTGGGGCGTCGCCACATAGACAACGTCCACCGCCTCATCGGCGAGCAGCCGCTGGTAGCCAGCCACTCCGCCGTCGTCTCCATACCCCCTGGCGAAGTCGTAGGCCACAGCAAACGCGTCCGCAGTGTCCTGCCCGCGGGAACTGACGGCATACAGTTCGGCATCAACCAGGAGGGCAAGGTCCTCCGACACGGCGCGGGCGATTCCCCCGGTGGCGATGACTCCCCAGCGAAGGGGAGCTCCCGTGGCGGAGCGGGGATCCTGGTCGGGCTGGCTTGAAAGCCACGGCTTGGCGATAGGCGCACTCATGGGGACCATCCTCTCACCGCAGTGCTGGAGCGGCTGGTAGTACTCGCGGGAAGTGATGGAGGGTCGAAGGAAACGCGACGAAAAGTGATGGAGGGTCGAAGGAAACGCGACGAAAAGTGATGGAGGGTCGAAGGGAACGCGACGAAAAGTGATGGAGGGTCGAAGGGAACGCGCAGGTTGTCAAGCTGTGTGGAGTCATTGGGTTTGCTATGTGGGTGTTTTTGTTGCTGGAAGGTTGATTCCTGTGTGGCTGTGGGGGGTTGGTGTGGTGGGGCGCTGGTGAAAGCGTCCGGGGTTTTTGTCGTAGTAGCGCTGTAATGCGTGGTCGCGTGTTTTCCAGGTTTCTTTCCACGAGCCGTCGTGGACTTCGGCGGGCGAGAAGAGTGCGATGCCTGAGTGTTTGTGTTGGGTGTTGTACCAGGGCACGTAATCGGCAAGGTAGGCCCTGGCGGCCTCGACTTCTTTGAACACACGTGGATAGCCGGGCCGGTACTTCATGGTCCGGAACCCGGACTCTGAAAAGGGGTTGTCGTTCGAGACGTAGGGCCGGTTGTGGGAGAGTTCCACTCCGTGGCTGGTGAGAGTATCGCGGAGCAGGTTTGATCGCATCGCGGGCCCGGAGTCGGCGTGAACTATGCGCGGGGCGCCGTGCCGTGCGATCGCGGTTTCGAACATCTCCACGGCGAGGTGGTCCGCTTCGCGTTCCTCAACCCGCTAGGCAACCATCTGGCGGGAGTAGATATCAAGGACCGAATAGGCCTTGAATGCTTTTCCCCGCCAGGGTGAATACAGGTCCGTGATGTCCCAGGACCAGACCTGGCCCCGGGCCGGTGGTCATCACCACGGGCTTCTCCCGTGGCGGCCGGTGGTTCCCTTTCCTGGTCGGGATGGTGGGGCGCAGCATCTGGTCCTCGATCTGGGCTGCGATCCGCCACCAGGTCCGGCGGGACGCGAGCATCATCCCATTGTCCCAAGCCGCCGCATAGGAATGGTCAACAGAAACCTGCTCGGCCCAGCCGTCCAGAATGTACTCTGCGATCCGGTCGCGGTCCGCCGTGCTGATCCGCGATTCATAGGCCCGCTCAGATTGTCCGAGCGGATCCTGCACGCGTTCGCGGGGGTTCTGCCGGTAATGCCAGGTCGAGCGGGATACGCCGGCAAACTCGAGGGCTTGCCGCTGCGAGCCGGTGAGCGTTGTCAGCTCCCGGACGAGCCGGTTCTCGGCTTCGATGAACCTTTCGGACCTTTCGTCCGGGCCGTATCGGGCTCTGGCACGCTCAACTCGTGCAAGAGCCCGATAGCTTTTCCCAGAGCTGTATTCGTGCCTTCAAGTTCACGGATACGACCCTTGAGCTGTTCGACTTCGGACTCGTGTTGGGCGATCTCCTTGGCGCGCGCTTTTTCAAACGCGGACCACTCGCCATTCGTGCGGGCCATATTCCCATGCTCTCGTGGAATCAGATTCCGGTCGAGATCACCCTCCTGAATCATCTTCCGCCACCGCCGGAACGTCCACTCAGTCACCGGCTGAGAGGCAAGCCATTCCTTCCTCGTCCCGTACGGCTGCACGTAATACTCATGCACCAATTCCCGAATCTCATCACGGCTAATACCTCGCGGACCAACAGTCACGGCTGCTCCTGCTCCCTTCAATCAATGACTGACTCACAACCAGCCTGACGCAGAGGGACGCGACGAAAAGTGATGGAGGGTTGGAGCAGCGGGCGGACGGCGGGGGAGGGCCGCGCCGCTGGACCCTCCCCATAGCTGCTGGACCCTCCCCATACTTGTCAGTGCTGAATGCCCGCCCGTGCGTCTAAACGGCTAGACAGAGGCGGACACCACAGGCCTGCGCACCGGTTCCTCCGTCAGTTTGCCCTGCTGCAGGCGGAAGCGGCGGTCCGTTTTGTTGGCGAGAGCGCGGTCGTGCGTGACAACGAGGATGGTGGTGTTGTGGTCCCGGCTGAGCGAGCTGAGGAGTTCGATGATGTGGTCGCCGGTTTGCTCGTCAAGGTTTCCGGTGGGCTCATCGGCGAGGATCAGTTTGGGCTCGTTGGCGAGGGCGCGGGCGATCGCCACCCGCTGCTGCTCACCGCCGGAAAGCCTGTTGATGCGCCGGTCATGCTTCTGGGGATCCAGCTGCGCCAGCAGGTCCTTCGCGCGCTGCAGCCGGGCGGCCTTGCGCATCCCCGCGAACTCCATGGGCAGCATCACGTTGTCCACTGCGGAGAGGTTGGGGATCAGGTTGAACTGCTGGAAGACAAAGCCGATGTCCCGCCTGCGGTACTCCGTGAGCTTCGAGTCGGGCATGCTGGCCAGGCTCACGCCGTTGACGAGGACGTCCCCGCTGGTCGGTTTGTCCAGCGCACCCAGGAGGGACAACAGGGTGCTCTTTCCACTGTCGCTCTTACCGACGATGGAGGCGAGGGTTCCCTGCTCGAGCTCGAAGCTGACGTCCTTGACCGGTTTGATGGTGCGGTCACCGGAGTTGAAGGTGCGGACCAGGTTCATGACTTCAATCATGGTTATTCTCCTCGCAGGACTTCGATGGGACGGATGCGTGCCGTGAGCAGCGCCGGGACGAGCGCGCCGATGATGGCCACGCCAAAGACAGCTCCGATGCCCGCCGCGATCACGCCGGGGGATGCACTGGCGGTGACGGAGGTCATCAGCTGGGCTGCCTCGCCGAACGGTCCTCCCTGGCCACCGGGGAAACCTGCTCCGCCTGGCAGGCCGGCACCTCCAGCAGCCCCAGCCATGGCGGCCGCGCGGCCAGTGGTGGGGGCCGTCGTCGTGCTGGTGCTGTTGGTACTGATCAATGCGGAGGCGATGCCGCCGCTGGCGAAGGAGGCGATGGCGGCGCCGGAAGCACTGCCCAGAGCTGCAAGGACCAGGGCTTCCAGGACGAACTGCAGGCCGATAGTGCGGTTGGGTGCGCCGATGGCTTTCAGTACACCGATTTCCCTGCGGCGCTCGCAGCCCTGCGCACGGGCCGGCATGATCAGCAGGATGATCATGCCGGCCCGTGCGCAGGCCTGCGATAAAGGGCGATAAGGAGATGTTCTTGACGCTGCCGAGGGAACTGACTGCGGTCTCGAGGTTCTGCCCCTGGGTGACGTCGGCGGTATCGGTGCCGAGGGCGGACTGCAGTTCAGCCCTGGCGGATTCGACGTTTTCCAGTGAGTCCACGCTGATGATCATGCTGGCGGGCTCGCCGGGGAGTCCTGCGAGTGCTTGGGCAGTGGGGAGCGTGACGTAGACGGCGTTGTTGCCGAAGGTGGTGCCGGCGTCGAACAGGCCTGCGACTGTGTAGGTCTGGTCGTTGATGGTGCAGGTTGATCCCACAGTGAGGCCGTTCTTTTCGGCCAGCGTGGTCCCCAGCTGGGCGTTGGCTGATTCAGCGGTGTAGTCGCCCAGCCCCGCGCCTTCAGTGATGGCCAACGCCTTGCCCGTGGTGTCCACTTCGGCTCCCACCCCCGTGGCAGTGACTGGCAGTGAGCGGACGGGCTGCTGCGTGGTGGTTCCCGTGGTGCCGTTGGCCGCCTGCCCGGCCGCTTCCGCTGCGTTGCGCAGGCGAAATGACTGGGTCCCGACGACGGCACTGACGTTGAGGACGGCGGCAGCGGTAGCTGCCTGCGCGGTGGTCAGCGGCTCGCCACCACCTTCAAAGCCCTGCCCGCCGGCGGGGTTTACGGTCAGGACCGTGCAGACGGAGGCGTTGAGCTCCTGGACAGGGCCAGGCCGATGGCGACCGCCAGCACCGCAACGACAGCGGCGGTGTGGACCTTATTTCTGAAGGCGTTGCTTACGCTCCGGGCAAGGACGCTCACGAACTCCTATGGTTCAGGTACCGGCGCGGGGGCCGGCTTCGGCTCCGCTCAGATGCCGCATCCTGCCGGGAACCGGCCGGAGCTGTGCTTGGGCTGTGAAGTGCTTGCCATCCTGACATCCGGCCACTGCAAGTACCCTGGCCATGGCGATCACGGAAGACGTCCTGCGTCTCCAGCCCTGAAAAAGCCCGGCCCCCCAAAAAGGGACCGGGCTTTTTTCAGTGCAAGGCTCTTACTTGGTGATGGGGCCGAGGACCGGATCGTCCGTGTAGGCGGTCTTCACGTTCTTGGAGGTGACGATGGTAGGCGGCAACAGGTAGGCGGGAACGCGCTTGAACTCGTTCTTGTAGTTGCGGTTGTCGTTGATTTCCAGCGCAGTGCCCTGCTGCAGGTCCTTGATCATGGTGATGGTGTGTTCGACGATCTTGCGGGTGTCCTTGTTGATCGTGGAGTACTGCTCGCCGGCCAAGATGGACTTGACGGATTCAACTTCGGAGTCCTGGCCGGTGACAACAGGTAGCGGTTTGCCGGCGCTCTTGACTGAGGTGATCACGGCAAGGGCCAACTTGTCGTTCGGGGACAATACTCCGTCCAGTTCAGCGGAGGAGTAGCTGCCCGAGAGCAGGGAGTCCATCCGTTTCTGGGCGTTTTCCGGCTTCCAGTCCTGTGTGACAGCCTTCTGGAAGTCAGCCTGCCCCGAGACAACCTTCAGGGTTCCGTCAGCGATCTTCGGCTGCAGGACACTCATGGCCCCGTCGAAGAACACCTTGGAGTTGGCGTCATCCGGGGAGCCCGCGAAGAGCTCGATGTTGTAGGGGCCGGCTTTCTTGGCCGCCATGCCTTCCAGCAGCGCCTGGCCCTGGAGTTCACCAACCTTGAAGTTGTCATAGGCAACGTAATAGTCGATGGCCTTGGTATTGGTCAGCATCCGGTCGTAGGCAATGATGACTGCGCCGGCGTCCTTAGCCTGCTGCAACTGGGTGCCTAGCTGGGCGCCATCCACAGCGCCGACCACAATCACCTTGGCCCCGGAGGTGATCATTGTGGAGATCTGGTTTTGCTGATCCGGAACGCCGTTGTTGGCGAACTGGACGTTTGGCTTGAACCCGGCCGCGGTGAGGCCATCGTTGAACAGGTTCTCGGCAAGGGTCCAGTTCTCGCTGGTCTTCTTTGGCAGGGCCACGCCGATCACGGAGTCCTGCGGGAAACCGGCGAGTGCGCTGCCGGCCTTGGCAGCTTCGGCGTCGACGTCGGACCGGCCGCACCCTGTCAGGGAGAGCGTGGCCACTGCCGCGAGGACGGTCAGGCTTTTTGCGATTTTACGCATATGAATATTCTTTCTGGTCCAAAGGCGACCGGCTTGACCGGCCGCCGTCGCGGTCTATTTAGGTGACTCTGCTGGTTCGGCGGGAGTGATGATCTCTGAGGTCTTGACAGTCTCCTTTTGCGCGGTGGCTGGCTGGTTCGAACGCAGTCCGTTCGTCAGCATCCCGATGATGGACCGCCGGCCCTGGCTCTTGTTATAGACATCGATGGCCACAGCGATCAGGAGCACCAGACCCTTGATGATGGATTGCATGTCGGAGCCGACGCTGAGCAGCTGCAGGCCGTTGTTGAGCACGGCCATGACCAGGCCGCCGACGATCGAGCCGATGACCGTTCCAACGCCGCCGCTCACTGCCGCGCCGCCGATGAAGACTGCTGCAATGGCATCCAGTTCCCAACCGACGCCGTCCGCGGGGCCGGAGCTGGTTGAACGTGCAACGAACATCATGCCGGCCAGTGCGGCAAGGATGGACATGTTCATCATGACCAGGAAGTTGACTTTCTTCGACTGCACACCGGACAACTCAGCGGCATGCCGGTTGCCACCCACGGCATAGACGTGGCGGCCGAGGACTGTCTTGCTGGTGATGAAGACGTAGACGGCAACCAGGCCCACCAGGATCAGGCCCGAGACAGGGAACGAGGTTCCGTAGCGTCCTGTTGAGAAGAGCCAGGTGACGTACAGGACTGCGCCGGCCAGCAGCACGAGCCGGGTCACCGGGATCCACAGGGGATCAGGAGTGGCGCCGGTACGGGCTTCGATGCGGCGGCTGCGGAACTCCAGGAACACCACGACGGCGATCAGCAGGAAGCCGAGGATTACAGTAGGGGCGTTATAGCGGGCGAAGTCGCCGATCTCCGGCAGGAAGCCTGCGCCCATGACACGGAATTCATCGGGTACGGGAACCGTCAGGGACTTTCCGACGAACTGGTTGGCACCGCGGAAAAGCAGCATTCCGGCCAACGTGACAATGAAGGCCGGAATGCCCACGTATGCCACCCAGAAGCCTTGCCACGCCCCAATGGCGGCACCCAGCACCAAGCCCAGGAGGATGCCGAGATACCAGGGGATGCCCCAGTCGCGCATGGCTATGGCCACCACGATGCCCACCGCGGCCGCAACGGAGCCAACGGAAAGGTCGATGTGGCCCGCAATGATGACAAGGACCATGCCGATGGCCAGGACAAGGATGTAGGAGTTTCCGTTGAACAGGTTGATCATGTTCGTCGGTGTCAGGACTTTTCCGCCGGTGAATATTTGGAAGAACAGCACCAGCGCCACGAGGGCAATGATCATGCCGAACTGGCGGGTGTCACCGCCGAAAATTCTCTTTAATGCATTCATAATTGTTCCGTTCTCGGCTTAGGCGTTTTGTGCAGTGGGGGCGGCGTTGGCACCCGCACGCGGGTCTGAAGTCATGAGGCGCATCAGGCTTTCCTGGGTGGCCTGTTCCTTGTCGAGGACGCCCGTGATGGAACCTTCAAAGATGGTGTAGATCCGGTCCGAGAGGCCTAGCAGCTCGGGAAGTTCCGACGAGATGACGATGACGCCCTTACCCTGGGCGGCCAGTTGCTGGATGATGCCATAGATCTCGTATTTGGCGCCCACATCGATGCCTCGCGTGGGTTCGTCGAGAATGAGGAGTTCAGGGTCGGTGAACATCCACTTGGCCAGCACAACTTTCTGCTGGTTTCCGCCCGAGAGCTTGGCCACTCCTTCGTTCACGGTTGGCGCTTTGGTGCGCAGGCTCTTGCGGTATCCCTCGGCCACCGTAAACTCCCGCCGCTTGTCCACGACGAGTCCCTTGGTGATGGCCTTGAGGTTCGCCGCGACCGTGGTGGTCTTGATGTCGTCCAGCAGGTTCAGTCCGAGGCTTTTGCGGTCTTCAGTGACGTAGGCGAGCCCCGCTTTGATTGCCTGCGGCACGTTCCGGATGTGGAGTTCCTTGCCGTCCATGAAGATCTGTCCGGAGATGAAGTTTCCGTAGGAACGGCCAAAAATGGAACGGACAAGTTCCGTGCGGCCTGCGCCCATGAGCCCGGCGAATCCGACAATCTCGCCGCGGCGCACTGTAAAAGCGGAATTTTTGCACACCAGTCGGTCGGGGACCTGCGGGTGGCCGACGGTCCAGTTGCGGACTTCGAAGAACACCTCGCCAATCTGGGGGGTGTGCTCCGGGAAGCGCGATTCGAGCGAGCGGCCCACCATTCCCTTGATGATGCGGTCCTCGTCAACGCCGTCCGCCACGATGTTGAGGGTTTCGACCGATTTTCCGTCGCGGATGATGGTGATCTCGTCGGCGATCTGTTCGATTTCGTTGAGCTTGTGGGAAATGATGATCGAGGTGATGCCTTTGGCCTTGAGCCCGAGCATCAGGTCCAGCAGGTGCTGGGAGTCGGATTCATTCAGGGCAGCAGTGGGCTCGTCCAGGATGAGCAGCTTTACGGACTTGTTCAGGGCCTTCGCGATTTCAACCAGCTGCTGCTTGCCCACGCCGATTTCCTTGACAGGGGTGTCCGGTTCTTCCCGCAGGCCCACACGGGCCAGAAGCTCAATGGTCCGTTTGCGTGCTTCTCCCCAGTTGATCACTCCGCGCTTCGCAGGCTCGTTGCCCAGGAAGATGTTCTCCATGATGGACAGTTCGGGGATCAGGGCGAGTTCCTGGTGGATGATCACAATGCCGGCATGTTCGCTGGCCCGGATGTCCCGGAACTGCTGGACCTGGCCCTGATAGACGATGTCGCCGTCGTAGCTGCCGTACGGGTACACGCCGGAGAGGACCTTCATGAGGGTGGACTTGCCGGCCCCGTTCTCACCGCAGATTGCGTGGATTTCACCGGCCTTCACCCGCAGGCTCACGTCCGACAAGGCTTTGACGCCAGGGAATTCCTTGGTGATGGACCGCATCTCGAGGATGATCGGTTCCGTTTGCGTGGTCTGGGACGTCATGAACCCTAACCCTCCAATGCAATGACTTCTTTGTCCGGCCGGCAAAGCGCAGGGCCGTCTGATCCAAAAGTAAACTGGATCACCTCTGTTGTCGTCAAGTCTTTAACGCAATCGCGGGATAACGAAATGGTCTAGGTCTTCCGGATTCCCGCGTGCTGGAACACCAGGGCGGCTGCTCCGAGGGCTTCCGCGCGGTCGCCGAGGGAGGACATGGTCAAGGTTGTGCTCTCGCCAATCACCGGCACGGCATGCCTGACCAGTCCCCTCCTGATGGGGTCCAGGAGGAGGTCGCCAAGACCTGCCAGTGGCCCGCCCACCACGATGACCTCGGGGTTGATCAGGTTGGCGACGTTGCCCAGCGCGCGCCCGACGGCCAGCCCTGCGTCATCGAGCACCCGGAGCGTGGCCGAGTCGCGGGCCAGGGCCTTCCGGACGATATCGGCTGGGGTCAACGGCCGGTCTTCGCCCCGGCTCAGGAGCTCGATCATGGTTGTGGTGGAAGCGATCGTTTCAAGGCAGCCGCGGTTTCCGCAGCGGCATACCAGCCCTTGTTCGTGGATGGTGGCATGACCGATCTCACCGGTAATTCCCACGTTGCCGTAATAGGGCGCGCCGTTCAGGATAAGGCCCGCTCCGATGCCCGATCCGATTTTCAGGAACATCAGGTTGCTGACCCCGGTGTGCTGGCCCCAGGTGACCTCCGACCAGGCGCCAAGATTGGCGTCATTGTCAATAAACACGGGGATATTGAGCCGCTCCTCCAGATGCTGAAGGATGTTGATGCCCACCCATTCGGGCAGGATCGCCCCTTGGGCCACGGTGCCGGAACGCCGGTCAATGGGGCCGGGAATCCCGACGCCGGCGCCCACCACTGCGGTGCGCGCTATACCGCTTTCCTGCAAGAGTTTCTCGAGCAGGACCACGGCGGCCTGGATGCCTTCCTCGGCCTGGTGGCCGAGCGGCAGGGCAACCGATTCCTCAGCGATGACGTGGTAGCTGAGCGAGGCCAGGACCACCCGGAGATGCCTTCGGCCGAAGTCGATTCCAACCGCCACCGCCCCGTTGCTGTTGAGCCTGACATTCAGCGCGCGCCGGCCCGAACTTGTGATGGGTTCGGTGGATGCCATGCCGGAATCGAGCATGATCTTGACGATGTTCGAAACTGTTGCCGTGGACAACCCGGTCTGCCTGGCCAGTTCCGCCTGCGTGGAAGGGCCCCCCATCAGCGACTCGATGATGCGTTGCTGGTTCAGTTGCCTCAGGGCCGATTGGGAGCCGGGATTCTTAGGCTTGCTCCTCGTTGAGCGCGATGTTGCGGGCATGCTTAGAAGATTGCCCCATCCGCAGTCTTGTAGTCAAGAAGTTAACGCAATGAGGCTCGCAGGCGCCGATGCTGAGAACAGGATGATCTGCCCCCTCGAGGGGAAGAATCGGTGCAAATGGCCCGCAGAACGTCCAAGTACGCTGGTTAGTCTGAAGTCAGGCCTCTTAACGTTGGCCGTTCCGACGAAGGAAGGTGGCCGCAGTGTTGCTGGCACTCCTGCAGGCAAACGCTGTTGTGATGGATGAGGATGCCAACCTGGCCGCCATCGATGCGGCCGCAGGGGCGGCTGCCGCAGCCGGTGCGGCGATTTTGCTGACCCCGGAACTCTTTCCCACCGGCTATGCCCCCCGTCGGGTCCGTGCGGAACTGGACCCCGCCGGCCTGCCGGAGCTTCGCGCGAAGCTCGCGGGCATCGCCCGGCGCCATCGGATTGGCCTGGTGTACAGCCTTCCCCGGATCACCCCGGAGGGGGAGTGGCATATCAGTGCCACCCTGCTTGATGCCGGGGGGACCAGCGTGCTCACCTATGACAAGGTGCATCTCTTTGGCCGCGAGGAACGGGCCGCTTTCAGTCCCGCCGCCCGACCTCCCGCCGTCGTGGATTTCAATGGAATCCCCACCTCCATGGTGATCTGCTATGACGTCGAATTCCCTGAGGCGGTCCGGGCCGCTGCCGTCGCCGGTGCCGAACTGCTCCTGGTTCCCACCGCGCTGGCCCATGGGTTCGACGACGTTCCCCAGGTGCTGCTGCGGGCCCGGGCGCTGGAAAGCCAGGTGACCATTGCCTACGCCAACCACTCCGGCGTCGAAGAGGGGTGCCGGTTCCTCGGCGGCAGCGTGATTGCAGGGCCGGACGGCAAATTGCTGGCAGCGGCCGGGGAAGAACTCCAACTCCTGTATGCCGAGGTGGATGAAGGGTCCGCTGCACGGGCCCGCGATGAAGTGCCCTACCTCGCCGAACGGCGGCCGGAGATCTACCGTTCCTGGGACTCCTGAGCATTCCCGGCCAGCAGGGCCTCTTCGTACTGGAGTGCGATCCATAGCTCGGCACGGGACTGGGCCTGGCCCAGGTCCATGTCCAGCAATTCAGCGATGGCATTGATTTGCCGGCGCACGCTGTTCCGGTGCAGGCCCAGCTCCTTCGCCGTGGCGTCCCAGCTTCCGTTCGCCGCCAGCCAGGACCGGAGGACCCGGAGCTGTCCGTCGCGGCGTTCGGGCTCCAGCTCAAGCACGGGCGCCAGGAGCCTTGCTGCCAGCATGGTGCCGGCTTCCCTGCCGAGCAGGCCGGTGACGGACCATGTCACCTCCGCCTCGCGCACGCTTTTGCCCGCGGCGATGACCCGGGGCCGCAGCGACGAGGCGCTGCGGTAGGCCTCCGCCAGGCCCGGGAGCTCCGCCGGCTCACCCACCACCAGGCGCCACCCCAGCTGTTCCACCTCGGCCACCAGCTGGTCATCCACCTTCAGCCGGGTCACGGCCGTGAAGCCGTAGTCGGTCAGCTCCACCATCTTGCTGTCGAACAGCCGCCGCCACTGCAGCAGTTCCCGGACCGGCCCGTCGTCGGCAGCAGGGGCATCCGCTGCCCGCATTCCCTGCACCACCCGGACGTGGCCGGAACGCGTTCCCGCTACGCTTTGCGCCAACAGATCCTTCAGCCCGTTCAGCTGCCTGGTGTTGCCCCCCGCCAGTGTTTCGGGGTGGAGCAACAGGGCGGTGGCGAGCTGGCTCGGGGCGAGCGACCCGCTGGTGCGTTGGCGGACCAGCAGTTCCAGGAGTCCCACCACGGAAGAGACCACACTGTTTTGCGCCGGCGTCAGTGACTTGTCCGCGCCCAGCACCAGGCTGCCCAGGGTTGCGTCCTTGCTGCTCCGCAGGGGGTGGCCGAATACCTGTGCCGAGCCGGGGGCATCGAACGTTTCGGTTTCCACCCGGGGTCCGCTGCCGGTAACGAGTTTCTTCAGGAGGGGCTGCAGCTGGGCCGGTTCGACGGCGGCACCCGCCCGGGCGCGCACGCGCCCGTCCGCGCCGAAAAGGACCGCCCACACCGGCACCCGCTGCGTCAGTGCCGCCAGCAGTTCATGCTCCGGCCGGGCCGAGAGGACCGCCCGCATCAGGTGGCGGTTGGTCTCCGCGAGTTGCCGGAAGACCTGCGCATTCCCGGACTCGAGCAGTTTGGAGAACTCCAGCCCCAGCGCGGCAAAGGGCACGCTGGCCGGGACCTCCACCAGGGTGAGTCCCTGCCGCCGGCAAGCTGCCAGCACGTGCTCCGGCACGCCGTCGTAATAGGGCTGAAGGCCGAAGCCCAGCGCCGCCACTCCTGCGTTGACGAGCCGGCGGACATACTCCTCGGCCCGGGCCTTACCGCCGCCCTTGTCCATGCCTCCGTTGCCGTCACCTTTCCCATCCCCACGGAACGGCAGGCCCGCGGTGAGGACAAATTCACCGTCGAGCAGGTAGGGGGTGGGGTCCTCCAACTCGCTTGGCTCCACCCAGCGCAGGGGCACATGGCGGTTGCCGGCGTCGTGGACTAATGTCACCGCTGCCGGGAGCGCGTCGAGGAACTGTCCCAGCGTGACAGCGTCAAACTGATCCGGGCTGCCGTCCGCGGCTGGTGCATTACGTCTCATGGATGATCACTATAGGTCACTTTGCACTGCATGAGATGCGGCTCACAGCCCTACTGTGGTTGAGGGGAAAACCAGTTCAAGCAGCCAACGAAAAGAACGGACGTCAACGATGACTGTGCCTACACTCTCCGGACGGACCACGGCCGGGCCGGCCGCCCGTCCCGCTCTGGGCGCCCAACTCCTGCGCCGGAAGCCCATCGCGCAAATGGTCAGCGAGGCGGAGAGCGCCAGCGGCGGCCCGCGGCTGGTCCGCAGCTTCGGTGTCCTCCAGCTGACCATGATCTCCGTGGGCGCCACCCTGGGAACGGGCATCCTGGTGATTCTGGGCGAATCCGTACCGCTGGCCGGCCCGGCCATCTGGATTTCCTTCGCCATCGCCGGCCTGGCCGCGCTCCTGTCCGCGGTGTCCTACGCGGAGATGGCGGGGCTGGTACCCGTGGCCGGCTCCAGCTACTCCTACACGTACGCCACCATGGGCGAAGGAATGGCATGGATCTGCGGCTGGTGCCTGGTATTGGAATATGCGGTGTCCGTGGCCGCAGTCGCGGTGGGGGCGGGGCAGTACGTGAATGAAGCCCTGGCGGTGTTCGGGGTGGTCCTTCCCGACGCCGTCTCACAGCCGCCCGGCGACGGCGGCGTGGTCAACATTCCTGCCATGGTGATCGTGGTACTCGCTATGATCCTCCTGGTCCGCGGCGCCAAGGAGAGCGCCTGGATCAACACCGCGATCGTGGTGGTGAAGGTGGGCATCCTGTTGTTCTTCTGCGCGGTGGCCTTCACCGCGTTCAATGCCGGGAACTTCGAACCGCTGCTGCCCATGGGCGCCGCCGGTGTCTCGGCCGCCGCCTCCCGGGTGTTCTTCTCCTACATCGGTTTTGACGCCGCCTCCACGGCGGGCGAAGAGGCCCGCAACCCCAAGCGCGACCTGCCCAAGGCCATCCTGCTGTCCATGCTGATCGTCACCACCATCTACGTCCTGGTTGCAGTGGCCGCCATTGGAGCCCGGCCGTGGGGCTGGTTCGACGGTACCGAGGCTGCCCTGGTGAAGATCCTCGAGGAGACCACCGGCCAGCCGTGGATCGCCCTGGTCTTCGCGGTGGGCGCAGTGCTGGCCATCGCGAGCATCGTCCTCACTGTGCTCTACGGGCAAACCCGCATCCTTCTGTCCATGTCCCGTGACGGGCTCATTCCCCAGGTCTTTGGCCGCGTCTCCCGCCGGACCGGCACCCCGGTGGCCGGTACTCTCCTGGTGGGAACCGCCGTCGCGCTTACCGCCGGGCTGGTGCCGCTGGGCGCCCTCGCGGACGCCACCAGCATCGGCACGCTTTTTGCGTTCGCCCTGGTGAACGTCGCCGTGATCTACCTCCGTCGCACCAGGCCTGAGCTGGACCGCACCTTCCGGGTGCCCCTGTTCCCGCTGACCCCCATCCTCGGCGCTGCGATGTGCGCCTACCTGATGGCGAACCTCAGTGCTGATACCTGGGTGGTCTTCGCCCTCTGGATGCTGGTGGGCGTTGCGGCGTACTTTGGCTATGGACGCCGCAACTCCCGGGTGGCGGCCCTGAGCAGTGAGGAATACCGCGGGCTGTCCGGACCGAAACTTTCAACTATGCAAACCCCAGAACCGACGAAGGCAGAACTTCCATGACCATCGCCACCGAACTGCCGGCCTCCGACCCGTCCAGCATCTCAGCCGCCCCGGCCGCGCACGCGGTCCCGGCTGCCGGGGGAGCCGCAGCGGGCCCCATCACCATGCTGAACCCGGACTTCCCGTTCAGTTACGACCACTACCTCGCCCACCCCGACGGACTGGGGTCCGTGCCGCCCGAACTGCTGGGCACGGAGGTGGCCGTCATCGGGGCAGGTCTTTCGGGCCTGGTAACGGCTTATGAGCTGATGAAGCTGGGGCTGCGCCCGGTGGTGTACGAAGCGGACCGGATCGGCGGACGCTTGCGCACTGCCTCCTTCCCTGCCGCGCCGGGCGTCGTCGCCGACCTCGGCGGCATGCGCTTCCCGGAATCCGGCAAGGCGTTCTACCACTACGTTGATCTCCTGGGCCTGGAAACCGAGGAGTTTCCCAACCCGCTGTCCCCGGCAACGTCCAGCACCGTGATTGAGCTGGCGGGCCAAAAACACTACGCGGAGAAGCCCAGCGACCTGCCGCCGTTCTTCCGCGAAGTGGCGGATGCCTGGAAGGCGGCGGTTAATGACGGGGCCAAGTTCGTCGAGATGCAGCAGGCCATCCGTGCCAGGGACACCGCCCGGATCAAGGAATTATGGAACGACCTGCTGCCGCTGATGGACGAGCAGACCTTCTACGGTTTCATCGCCGCCAGCGACTCCTTCAAGAAGGCGGGGTTCGCCCACCGGGAAGCCTTCGGCCAGGTGGGCTTCGGCACCGGCGGCTGGGACACCGACTTCCCCAACTCCATCCTGGAAATCCTTCGTGTGGTGTACACGGACGCCGACGACCAGCACCGGCTCATCAGCGGGGGAGCGCAGCGACTGCCCGAGGCACTGTGGCAGCACGCGCCGTCGGGCATGGCCCACTGGCCGGAAGGAACCTCACTGGCATCGCTGCACTCCGGCTCGCCCCGCGGCGCAGTGGGCAGGATCAGCCGCGACCCGGACGGAAACCTGCGGATCCGCGAACGCTGGGGCCGCGAGGCCAGCTACCCGGCCGTGGTGACCACCTGCCAGTCCTGGCTCCTGTCCACTCGGATCCATACCGAGGAGGCCCTGTTCCCGGCGGAGCTCTGGACGGCCATTGAGCGCTCGCACTACATGCAGTCCTCGAAGACTTTTGTGATGGTGGACCGGCCGTTCTGGAAGGACATCGACCCGGACACCGGCAACGAGGTGCTCTCGATGACCCTCACGGACCGCCTCAACCGCGCCACCTACCTGCTGGACAACGGACCGGACCAGCCCGCCGTCATCCTGCTCTCCTACACCTGGAACGACGACGCGCTGAAGTGGCTGGCGCTGGACGCGGACGAACGCGTGGAGCTGATGCTGCATTCGCTGGAGCAGATCTATCCCGGGGTGGACATCGCCGGCCACATCGTGGGCCAGCCCATCACGGTCTCCTGGGAGGCGGACCCCAACTTCATGGGCGCCTTCAAGGCCAATCTTCCGGGGCACTACCGCTATCAGCAGCGGCTGTTCACCCACTTCAAGCAGGACAAGCTGCCCGCATCACAACGAGGCATCTTCCTGGCCGGCGACGACGTTTCCTTCACCGCCGGCTGGGCCGAAGGCGCCGTCACTACCGGCCTGAACGCAGTCTGGGGAGTGGTGAACCACCTCGGCGGTGCTTCAGCTCCCGGCAACCCCGGACCGGGGGAACTCCTGGACGAGATGGGGCCGATCAGCCTCGACTAAGCGTGCAATTCCCGGTGCGCCCGGGCGAGCTCCACGTAGCGCGTCGCGTTGGCCCGGACGCCGTCGTACTCCTCGTCGGTGAGTTCGCGGCGCACCTTGCCCGGGACGCCCGCCACCAGCGAGCGGGGCGGGACGACCGTGCCCTCCAGCACCACGGCGCCGGCTGCCACAAGCGAGCCGGCGCCGATCACCGCGCCGTTAAGTACTGTTGCCCCCATGCCGATCAGGCAGTCGTCCTCCACCGTGCAGCCATGGACGACGGCGGCGTGACCCACACTGACGCGTTCACCCACTGTGCAGGGGAACCCGGGGTCCGCGTGCAGCACCACGTTGTCCTGCAGGTTGCTGCCGGCACCCACCGAAATGGCGGCGGTATCAGCGCGGACGGAGACGCCGTAGAAGGCGCTGGCGTCCGCGGCCAGGGTGGCGTTGCCGATGATCGAGGCTGTGGGGGCAACAAAGGCGGAATCGTGGACGGCCGGGGCGTTCCCGGCGAAAGGGTAGAGAGGAGCCATGGCCCAAGCCTAGGACATCCCTGTCCGGGCCAACCAGGTAGCGCTAAGTGTCGTTTTGACCCTCCAAAGCGACACTTAGCGCTACCTAGTTGGGTTCAGGAAGCGCCGGGATGCGCAGGACCAGGAACTGGTAGTGCTGGGTCCAGTGCCCGGCTCCCGGGCCCGACTCGGCACCGGTTCCCTCCGGCCACGTCTGGAAGTGCTCGACTTCGCCGTGCAGGCCGAAAATCCGCTGGAGGGCGTCGTCGCTGCGCCTGCTGAAGAACCGGCGGGGCTCCTCGCGGTCTTCAGGGTTCAGGACTTCCTCATCGTTCCCGGACCAGAGTCCGACGGCGATAGGCGCTCCCGGTGCACTGACCCGCACCAGTTCGCTGACGACGTCGTGGATCCGGCTGTTGGGCACGTGCAGGAGGGTGCTCATCGACCAGGCTGCGGAGAAGGAACGCTCCGGGAAGGGCAGGCTCCGGCCGCTGGCCACACTGACGTCAAGGCCTTTGGCCCGCGCCAGGCGGACGCTCTCGCCGGACAGGTCAACGCCGCAGTAATGCAGGCCGGCGCGGACGAACTCCAGGCCCTCTTCACCGGTGCCGCACCCGAGTTCGAACACTGAGTGCCGGTGTTCATCCTTTAGCAGCCGGATAAACCATTCGCGGCATTCGACTCGGTGGTGCGTGGCGGGCCGGATGTTGGGCAATGAGGCGTGGCGGTCATAGAACACGGCAAGGTCGGCCTCGTGATCCGCGGACTCCGGAATGCCCTGCATAACACCAGCCTAGGGCCAGGGCAGGCCGGGCCCAAGGGCAGGACGTCTCCTGAGTTGAAGACAGCCGTATTAGTTAAAGACGACAGTGCGGTTGCCATCCAGCAGCACCCGGTGCTCCGCGTGCCACTGCACCGCCTGGACCAGCGTGCGGCCTTCCACGTCGCGGCCCATCTGCACGAACTGCTCCGGGGTGCGGGCATGGTCCACGCGGATGACTTCCTGCTCGATGATGGGGCCCTCGTCCAGGGCCGCCGTCACGTAGTGGGCCGTGGCCCCAATCAGCTTCACGCCGCGGGCGTGGGCCTGGTGGTACGGCTTGGCTCCCTTGAAGGAGGGCAGGAACGAGTGGTGGATGTTGATGGCCTTGCCGGTGAGATCCGTGCAGAGTTCGTCGGAAAGGATCTGCATGTAACGGGCCAGGACGGTCAGTTCGATGCTGTGCTCGGCGATGATGGCGCGGAGCTTGTCCTCAGCCTGGTCCTTCGTGTCTTTGGTGACGGGAATGTAGTGGAACGGGATGCCGTAGAACTCGGCCAGCCCGGCAAGGTCCTGGTGATTGGAGACAATGGCGGGGATGTCAATGGGGAGCGTGCCTGAGCGCTGCTGGAACAGCAGGTCGTTGAGGCAATGGGCGGAGGTGCTGGCCATCACCAGAGTGCGGACCTTCTGTCCCACCGCGTTGAGGCTCCACTCCATCCCGAAGGCGCCGGCCACCGGTTCCAAGGCGGCCCGAAGCGCGGAGGCAGGGGCCGCCGTCGTGACCTCTACGCGCATAAAGAAGTTGCCCGTGGCGGGGCTGCCGTACTGCTGCGAATCCGTAATATTGCACCCCGCCACCAGCAGGGCGCCGGCCACAGCGTGGACGATTCCCGGGCGGTCCGGGCAGGACAGGGTTACTACGTACGCTTGGTTCAGCTGCTCTTCACTCACGCGTACAAGCCTACCCGCGCAGCGGGGCCGGGATTTGGTACGCTGGGGAGGTCGCAACTGGCGTTGGGTGGCTAACCACCAGGGAGCGGCAATCACGAAGACCACGGATCGTACGCCTGGGCCGAGGGTCATGTCTTGCCGGAATTGGGGCTGCCCCGTCAGTACAGCAGCGCCATGCCCGCACTGTCATGCCTGTCATCAAGAGGGTATGAAAGTGCGCCAGCCGGTAGCCTGACCTAAGCAGTGCCCGTATCCCTAGCCAGGAGTTCTTCGTGACTACTACAGCCACCTCAACCATCGCCGTCAGCAACCAGCCGCTGGCTGAGCTTGACCCTGAAATCGCAGCAGTCCTGGACCAGGAGCTCGGCCGCCAGCGCGGCACCCTGGAAATGATTGCCTCCGAAAACTTCGCCCCCCGCGCCGTGATGGAGGCCCAGGGCTCCGTCCTCACCAACAAGTACGCCGAGGGTTACCCGGGCCGCCGCTACTACGGCGGCTGCGAATACGTTGACGTTGCCGAGCAGCTGGCCATTGACAGGGTCAAGGCCCTCTTCGGCGCCGAATACGCCAACGTCCAGCCGCACTCCGGTGCGCAGGCCAACGCTGCCGCACTGTCCGCCATGATCACCCCGGGCGACAAGATCCTGGGCCTGTCCCTGGCCCACGGCGGCCACCTGACGCACGGCATGAAGCTGAACTTCTCCGGCAAGCTCTACAACGTGGCTGCCTACCAGGTTGAGGAAGACAACTTCCGCGTCGACATGGACAAGCTCCGCGAGCAGGCCATCGCCGAAAAGCCGCAGGTCATCATCGCCGGCTGGTCCGCCTACCCGCGCCACCTGGACTTCGCCGCCTTCCGCTCCATCGCGGACGAGGTGGGCGCACTGCTGTGGACCGACATGGCGCACTTCGCAGGCCTGGTGGCCGCCGGCCTGCACCCGAGCCCGGTGCCGTACTCCGACGTCGTCACCTCCACCGTGCATAAGACCCTCGCCGGTCCGCGCTCCGGCGTGATCCTGGCCAAGCAGGAGTGGGCCAAGAAGCTGAACTCCAACGTGTTCCCGGGCCAGCAGGGCGGCCCGCTCATGCACGTGATCGCAGCCAAGGCCGTGGCCTTCAAGATCGCCGGCACCGAGGAATTCAAGGAGCGCCAGGAGCGCGTCCTGGAAGGTGCCAAGATCATCGCTGACCGCCTCAACCAGGCCGACGTCGCCGAAGCCGGCGTCTCCGTCCTGACCGGCGGTACCGATGTGCACCTGGTCCTGGTTGACCTGCGCAACTCCCAGCTGGACGGCCAGCAGGCGGAAGACCTCCTGCACTCCGTGGGCATCACCGTCAACCGCAACGCCGTTCCGTTCGACCCCCGCCCCCCGATGGTCACCTCCGGCCTGCGCATCGGCACCCCGGCCCTGGCCACCCGCGGCTTCGGTGCCGCCGAGTTCACGGAGGTGGCCGAGATCATCGCCACCGCGCTGAAGGCCGGCACCAGCGCGGACGTCGAGTCCCTGCAGGCCCGCGTGGACAAGCTCGCCGCCGACTTCCCGCTGTACCCGCAGCACGAGCAGTGGTGATCCATGACTGAAGCAACCAAGACTGCCCGGATCCTGGACGGACGGGCAGCAGCTGCGGCCATCAAGGCCGAACTGACCGAGCGTGTGGCGGCCTTGAAGGCCCGTGGGATCACCCCCGGCATCGCCACGGTGCTGGTGGGCGCGGACCCCGCCTCCCAACTGTATGTGTCCATGAAGCACAGGCAGTCCGAGGAGATCGGGATGAACTCGATCCAGCGTGAGCTTCCCGGGGATGCCACCCAGGAACAGGTTGAGGCCCTCATTGACGAACTCAATGCGGACCCCACCTGCCACGGCTATATTGTGCAGCTGCCGCTCCCCAAGCACCTGGACACCGACGCCATCCTGGAACGGATCAACCCCGACAAGGACGCCGACGGCCTGCACCCCACCAACCTTGGCCGGTTGGTGCTCAACGTCAACGGCAAGATCACCTCCCCGCTGCCGTGCACACCGCGTGGCGTCATCGAGTTGCTCCTGCGCAACAACTACGACCTCAAGGGCAAGCACGTGGTGGTGGTTGGGCGCGGTGTGACCATCGGCCGGTCCATCGGGCTGCTGCTGACCCGGCGCGAAATCAACGCTACGGTGACGTTGACCCACACCGGCACCACCAACATGTCCGAGCTGCTGCGGCAGGCGGACGTCATCGTGGGCGCCGCGGGTGTCAAGCACATCGTCAAGGCCGCGGACGTGAAGCCGGGCGCGGCCCTGCTCGATGTCGGTGTAACCCGCGAGACGGACCCCGAGACGGGCAAGAGCAAGGTTCACGGCGACATCGAGCCTGCCGCCGCCGAGGTGGCTGGCTGGATCTCGCCGAATCCCGGCGGCGTGGGTCCGATGACCGTGGCACTGCTGATGACCAACGTGGTGGAAGCCGCGGAGCGCCAGGCGGCACAGGCGTAAAGAGGCAGCCATGGAGCCAAGGGCAGGGCGCGTACTCCAGCCGGAGTAGGCGCCCTGCCCCTTAAGCAGCCTTTAAGCCGACGACGGTGAAGGCTGCCGCGGCTAGGCTCGAACTATGCAGCGCCGTTTCCGGGGACCGCCCACCGCCTTCATTGTTGTGGCAGTGGCCGTCTTCCAGATTGTCGGCACCGTTTTCGCCTCGGCGCGGCAGCCGGACCACCGTCCGGTGGATGCCCTCGCGGTCGCCCTGCTGCTTCTGGGGCCTGCGGCATTGTCCCTCCGTCGGCGTGCCCCGCTGGTCATGCTTCCCGTGACGGCGGCGGCCGTGGGCGCCTACCTGGCGATGGGGTACGCATGGGGTCCCATTTTCCTGTCACTGGCCCTCGCCATTGTGTTCTCGGCCGCCGCGGGCAAGCGCTGGCAGACGTGGGGCGTGGCCGGCGTGTGTGCGGCCGTGCTGGTGGCGGTGTCGCTTCAGCAGGGGGACGAAGCCTCGCTCGTCCGGGCCTTTGCCGCAACGTCGTGGCTGGCAATCCTCGTGCTGCTGGGGGAGGGAGTCCGGCTTCGCACTGAGCGGGTGGCAGAAAGGAGGCGGCAGCACGAAGCCCGGGAGCAGGCAGCCCGCGACGAGTACCGGCTCACGCTGGCGCGGGACATACACGACGTCGTGGCGCATTCGCTCTCGCTCATCAACGTCCGTGCCTCCGTGGCCCTGCATCTCGGTGAGAAGGACCCGGAGCAGTTCCGTCCGGCCCTGCTGGCGATCAAGACAGCGAGCAAGGAATCCCTGGCTGAGATCCGGCAACTCCTGGGAGTCCTCCGCGACGACGCCCCACTGAGTCCTTCGCCGCTGACCATCGGCCGGGTCCAGGAGCTCGTGGACCATGCACGCCGGGCCGGCATCGACGTCCGGCTGGACCTGGACCTTCCGGTCCAGACGCAGCTTCCCGGGCCCGTCCAGGAAGCTGCTTACCGGATCGTGCAGGAGTCCCTCACGAATGTGGTGCGCCACTCCTGGGCGCGGAAGGCCGCCGTCGTCCTGGCCCTGGAGACTGCCGGCGCGGCAGGCGCGGGCAATGCCGGCGGTCTGCTTTCCGTGACAATTGACGACGACGGCGCTGGCGCCACCGGGGTGCCCGAAGGGAACGGCGTGACGGGGATGCGGGAACGGGCGGCCGGCTTGGGCGGGACCCTTGAAGTCACGGCGCTCCGTCCTGGCTGGCGGGTCCGGTCTGTCCTGCCGGTGCCCGCCGGACCTTGGGAAACGGCGGCCCGCCCATGATCCGCATCCTGCTGGCTGACGACCAGACCCTCATCAGGGCGGGTTTCCGGGCTCTGCTGAGCGCCGAGCCGGACATGGCTGTGGTGGCCGAGTGCGGAACCGGCCGGGACGCCGTGCAGCTTGCACGGCTGGAGCATCCCGACGTGGCGCTGATGGACATCCGGATGCCGGACGGGGACGGCCTGGAGGCCACCAGGCAGATCATGGCCGCGAAGGATCTGGCGGGAACCCGGGTGATTATCCTGACCACCTTCGAACTGGACGAGTACATTGCGGAGGCGGTGCGAGCCGGTGCCGCGGGGTTTTTGGTCAAGGACACGGAACCGGAAGAGCTGCTCCGGGCGGTGCGCGTGGTGCACGACGGCGATGCTTTGCTGTCACCGTCCGTCACCCGCCGCATCATGGCCCAGCTGGCCATGCAGCCGACGGCCGCGGCACCATCGGATGTCCGGTTGGAGCAGATCACAGAGCGGGAACGCGAGGTCCTGCAGTTGGTGGGTGAAGGCCTGAACAACGCAGAGATCGCCCAGCGGCTGTTCATCACGCCGCTCACCGCCAAGACGCATGTTTCGCGCATCATGACCAAGCTCCTGGTCCGTGACCGGGCCCAGTTGGTGGTCCTCGCCTACGAATCAGGCCTGGTGCGGCCGGGCTGGAGTAACTGACGGACCGGGGCCGTCTCCCGGGGGAGTAGGCAGGCATGCCCGAAGAGCCTCCCGGCGTCGGACGAAACTTTTGCGGGCCCGAACCAGACTGGAAGCAGAGCCGAGATACGGCTTGTCGAGAGTTTGGAAGTGACATGTTGACATCATTGAGCACCGTCATCGGTACCGCAGCCGCGCAAGTGCCGGCCGGCGTCGTCGCGCATGGACCGTGGGGCGACGGCGGCTACTGGCCGCTGTTCCTGCTGTTTCCGCTGTTCTGGATCCTGGTCATCGGGCTGTTGATTTTCGTAGGTCGTCGTACGTGGCGGGGGAACCACCGATGGGCCGCCGCCCAGGGCGGTGAAGGTGTCCTCCGGGAGCGCTATGCCCGCGGCGAGATCGACGAGACGGAATATAGGGCGCGGTTGAAAGTCTTGCGCTCTGATCAGCCGCGTTAGGCGGCATCACCGCCGGGTGGGGCTGCTTCACGGGGAGCACACGTTGTGAGCGTTCACGCCCGCATCTTCCGCATTCCCTGGTGCTCCACTAGTCTGCTGAAGTGCACAATGAAGCCATCCTGTCCTCCAGTGCGTCAGCCGGCAGCCCGATGAAGCAGCAGGCAGTGATAACGGCGGAAGGCCTGACCAAAAAGTACGGCGACGTGGCGGCCGTGGACGGAATTTCCTTCAGCGTCGCCGCGGGGGAATCCTTTGGCCTGCTGGGCCCCAACGGCGCCGGCAAGTCCACCACCATGAAGATGATCGGCGGGGTCACCAGCCGCACCTCCGGCAACCTCCACATCATGGGCCTTGACCCGGATTCGCACGGACCGGAAGTGCGCGCCCACCTGGGAGTGGTGCCACAGCAGGACAACCTGGACGAGGAACTCCGGGTCCGCGACAACCTCCTGGTGTACGGCCGGTACTTCGGCCTGCTCATGAGCTACCTCAAACCAAAGGCCGACGAACTGCTCGAATTCGCGCAGCTGACCGACAAAGCGAAGTCCAAGGTGGACGCACTGTCGGGCGGCATGAAGCGCCGGCTTACCATCGCCCGGTCGCTCATCAACGAACCGCGGATCCTGCTGCTGGACGAACCCACCACCGGCGTGGATCCGCAGGCCCGGCACATCCTCTGGGACCGCCTCTTCCGGCTCAAGGAGCAGGGCGTCACGCTGATCCTCACCACCCATTACATGGATGAGGCTGAGCAGCTCTGCGACCGGCTCATCGTAGTGGACAAGGGCCGCATCATGGCCGAGGGGTCACCGGCGCAGTTGATCCGGGAGCACTCCACGCGGGAGGTGGTGGAGCTGCGCTTCGGTTCCGAGCGGAACACCACCATCGCCGGCGAGCTGGACGGCATCGGGGAGCGGCTGGAGGTCCTGCCGGACCGTGTGCTGATCTACGCGCACGACGGCGAGTCCGCCTTGGAGCAGGTGGCGTCCCGCGGCCTGAGGCCACTGACATCGCTGGTCCGCAGGTCCTCGCTGGAAGACGTGTTCCTCCGCCTGACGGGCAGGAGCCTCGTTGACTGAGAAGACCGGGTCGGCTCAGCAGGCGGGGTTGACGGGCGCACCCGCCCGCAGGCTTCCCGTCGCCCATGGCCCTGCCGTAGCAGCGGCGAAGGCGCGGCGGTGGGGCTCTTTCTACTACGCGGAGCATGTGCTCCGGGTGATGAAGGGGTACAGCTGGTCCCTGGTGATGTACAGCGTGGGCCACCCCGTGGCGTACCTGTTCGCCATGGGCGTTGGCCTTGCCACCCTCGTTGATGCGCACGGCGCGGGAGCCTTCGGGGGAGTGGGGTACGTGACGTTCGTGGCGCCCGCCCTGCTGGTTTCCGCGGCGGTGATGACCGCAGCCAACGAATTCACGTTCCCGGTGATGGGCGGCTTCAAATGGCGCCGGACCTACTACGGCCCGCACGCCTCGCCGCTGACGCCCCAACAGATCGCGGCCGGGCACATCATGGCGGTGAGCCTGCGGTTCCTGCTGCAGTCGGCCATTTATTTTGCTGCTGTGGCCCTTTTTGGTGCCGCGCCCGGCGGGTTGGGGTGGGTGACCATCCTGGTGGCCACGCTGGCGGCGCTTTCCTTTGGTTTGCCGCTGATGGCCTATTCGGCTTCGATCACCGAGGACAAGGGCCAGTTCGCGCTGGTGATGCGGTTCATCGTGATGCCGCTGTTCCTGTTCTCGGGAACTTTCTTTCCGCTGGACTCGCTGCCGCTGGCGGTCCGGTGGATTGGCTGGATTTCCCCGATCTGGCACGGCACTGAACTGGGGCGCGTCTTCAGCTACGGGTACCAGGAACCGGCGTTGCTGACCCTCCTGCATGCCGCGGTGCTGGTGGGCCTGGCGGTGGTGGGCTGGTTCCTCACCCGCCGCCAGTTTGCGTTGAGGATGGGCCGGTGAGTACCGGGGTGCCCGTGAAGAGCGCCGCTGACGAGGCCCGCGCCAGGACTTTCGGGGCGTTGTATTCGGGCAACGCCAGGGCTGTGATTTCGCGCGGACTGCTGGCGACGAAGAGCACCAACTGGCTGGTAATGCTCTCCGGATTCTTTGAACCCGTCCTGTTTTTGATCTCCATGGGAGTGGGGCTCGGGGCGATCGTGGGTCCGGTGCAGGGCCCCGGCGGCGGCGTCGTCAGCTATGCCGCGTACATCGCCCCGGCCCTGCTGGCCGTCTCCGCCATGAATGGTGCTGTCTACGACTCCACCTGGAACGTGTTCTTCAAGATGAACTTCGCGAAGCTCTACCAGGGCATGCTGTACACCTCGCTTGGCCCGCTCGATGTGGCACTGGGCGAGATCTTTCTGGCCCTGCTGCGCGGGCTCCTCTACGCCCTGGGCTTCACGGCAGTGATGGGTGTGATGGGGCTGATCACCACCCCATGGGCTCTCCTGATGATCCCCGCCTCGGTGCTGATCGCGTTCGGGTTTGCCAGCATCGGGATGGGCATCACCAGCTTCCTGAAGACGTTCCAGCAGATGGACTGGATCAACTTCATCATGCTGCCCATGTTCCTGTTCAGTGCCACGTTCTACCCGCTGAGCGTGTACCCGCAGGCCATCCAGTGGCTCATCCAGGCCATGCCGCTGTGGCACGGCGTGGAACTGCTGCGGCAGATCAGCGTGGGCACGTTCACGACGGCCACGCCCATCCACATCGGCTACTACCTGGTGATGACGGCGGCCGGCACGCTGCTCACCACCCTGCGGCTGCGCCAGCTCTTCCTCAAGTGAGCCCCCACCCAACTAAGTAGCGCTAAGTGTCCTTTTGAGGCTCCAAAAGGACACTTCGCGCTACCTACTTGGGAGGAGTGGGAGTTCGCCGGAGGTGGAAGGCGGCGGGAGCATCCACGGGCGTTTGAGAGAATGGGTGCATGCAATCTCTGGGCAGCTCCAAATCATCCTCCAAACCCGCCAGGGGCGGATTCTCCATGTTCCGCATCAGCGGGCCGGGACTGATGGTCCTCGTCACCGCGTTCGTGGTGGCCGTGATCTTTGCAGCGAACCAGAACGACGTCGTGGGCTGGGTAGTTGCCGTCATCGCCTTCTTCTGGCTGGCCCTTGCGTCCTTCGTGGTCTTCAGCATCCAGAAGGCGGCCAAGAAAGCCGGAGCAAAGCTGACGGAAGCCCAGAACGCCTTCACCACCGCTGCGGGGCGGGGCCCGTACGCCGCAGCCGACCAGGGCGGTACCAGGGTTGTTGCCGAGCGTAGCCAGGCGGAGGAGGTCCGCGACCTCAAGCTGGACCACTCCTTCAAGATCGTCCAGGTGCAGATACGGGTAGTGGAAGAAGAGCGCGCCAAGGGTGCTGCCGCCAACCAGGACACCATCAACCGGGCCCTGGAAACCATCGAGATCACCGCCACGAACGCCCGGGACATGATCAAGTCCTCCGGCGGCGGAGAGCCGGTTGCCGGAACCATCATCGACTAGAGTGGAGCGGGTGAGCTCGGCATTGAAGAAGGACCACCTTCGCATCGCATCCGTTAACGTCAACGGCCTTCGGGCTGCCTTCAAGAACGGTATGGCGGCGTGGCTGGAGCCGCGCGAAGTGGACATCCTCTGCCTCCAGGAAGTCCGCGCTCCCGACGCCGTCGTCCGGCAGTTGCTGGGCGAAGGCTGGCACATCCTGCACGCCGAGGCAGAAGCCAAAGGCCGGGCCGGCGTCGCCATCGCTTCACGCGAGGAACCGCTCGAAACCAGGAATGGCATCGGCGACGACTACTTCGCCGCGGCGGGCCGCTGGGTGGAAGCCGATTTCCGCTTCGCCGATGCAGCCGGACACCCTGTCCAGCTCACCGTCGCCAGCGCCTACGTCCACTCCGGCGAGGTAGGCACCCCCAAGCAGGATGACAAGTTCCGGTTCCTGGACGTGATGAGCACCCGCCTGCCTGAATTGACCAAGCACAGCGACCATGCCCTGGTGGTCGGCGACCTCAACGTGGCCCACAAACCCCGGGACATCCGGAACTCGAAGGCCAACGTCAGGAAGGCGGGCCACCTTCCGGAGGAACGGGCGTATTTCGACCACTTCCTCGGCGAGGAGATCGGCTGGCAGGACGTCCACCGCAACCTTGCCGGCGACGTTGACGGGCCCTACACCTGGTGGTCGCAGCGCGGAAAGGCGTTCGACAACGACACCGGCTGGCGGATCGACTACCACCTGGCCACCCCGGAACTGGCTTCTGCCGCGATCTCGGCGGTGGTTGACCGGGCAGCCTCGTGGGACACCCGCTTCTCCGACCATGCCCCGCTCGTAGTGGACTACCAGCTCTAACCCCCCGAAGGTTTCCTCCCCCATGACTAGCCAGACTTTTCCTGCCCCCAAGAAGCGCATCCTCTCCGGTGCCAAGCCCACCGCGGACTCCCTGCACCTGGGTAACTACATCGGCGCCGTCCGCAACTGGGTGGACATGCAGGCCGAGTACGATGCTGTGTTCTTCATTCCGGACCTGCACGCCATCACCGTGGACTTTGACCCTGCCGAACTCGCAAAGCGGACGCGCATTGTGGCAGCCCAGTACATCGCAGCTGGCATTGACCCTGACAAGAGCATCTTCTTTGTCCAGTCCCACGTGCCCGAACACGCGCAGCTGGCCTGGGCGCTGAACTGCATCACCGGCTTCGGTGAAGCGTCCCGGATGACGCAGTTCAAGGACAAGACCCAGAAGTCCGGCGCCGACGCCGCCACCCTGGGACTGTTCGCGTACCCCACCCTGATGGCGGCGGACATCCTGCTGTACCAGACCGACCTCGTGCCCGTGGGGGAGGACCAGCGCCAGCACCTGGAGCTGACCCGGAACCTGGCCCAGCGGTTCAACGCGAAGTTCGGAGCCACCTTCACGGTCCCGGAAGCCACCATCGTGAAGGAAAGCGCCAAGATCTACGATCTCCAGAATCCCAGCGCCAAGATGTCCAAGACCGGCGAGTCTCCCAACGGGGCCATCCAGCTGCTCGAAGACCCCAAGATTGCGGCCAAGCGCATCAAGTCCGCCGTGACCGATGCCGGCACGGACATCCGGTTCGACCAGGAGGAAAAGCCGGGCATCTCGAACCTGCTGACCATCTACTCCTCCCTCACCGGCAAGTCGGTAGCGGAGCTCGAAGCCGAGTACCAGGGCAAGATGTACGGCCACCTCAAGGTGGACCTGGCGGAGGTGGTGGTGGAGTTCGTCACGCCGCTGCGCGACCGCACCAACGAGCTGATGGCGGACCCCGCGGAACTGGACCGGCTGCTGGCCCACGGCGCCGAGCGTGCCCGGGACATCGCATCCGTGACCCTTGGCCAGGTGTATGAGCGCATGGGCTTCCTCCCGTCCTTCTCCCTCGCAGGAGTCCGCTAGCGCCATGCCATCCAGCAAAGTCACCGCAAGGGAAGGCTCCCGCTCCACTCAGGCAGCGGGAAGGCCCGGTAACCCCCAAGGCGACCCAGCGGAGGACTCAGGTGCGGCCGGACACGGGCCGTCCCGGACGGAAGACATCAGCGTAGGGGTCATCCTGGGCTTCCCGCCGGAGGTGGCTGAGGAGCTGCAGCGCTGGCGTGCTTCCTTCGGTGATCCCCTCGCAGACCTGGTACCGGCACACATCACGCTGGTGACCACCACGCCTACGCAGGACTGGGAGGCCACCCTGGAACACGTGCGGGACGTCGCGCGCCGGCAAAGCCCTTTTATGGTCACCATCGCCGGCACCGGAACGTTCCGGCCCGTGTCGCCGGTGGTCTTCATCAACGTGAAGGAAGGCTTCGAGGCCTGCGTGGACCTGCACGAAAAGCTCCAGCAGGGTCCCCTCCAGCGGGAACTGCCCTTCGCCTACCACCCGCACGTCACCATCGCCCACGACGTCGCCCCGGAAAGCCTCGATGAAGCCGAAACGGTACTGAAAAGCTACAGAGCCACTTTCCCCGTGGTTAGCATGGGACTCTACGAGCACGATGCGGACGGCATCTGGCAGCTACGGGAAGAGCTGGATTTTGGGACCGAAACTGACAACGACGCCGGCACCCGATTCACGGACGCCGCCGCGGACACAGCATCCGAAACAGGCTGAACAACAGCCCCTTCCCACCGAACAGGCCCAGCTGAAGCTTGCCGTTATCCAGAAGCGGATGGAGCTGGGGAAGACCCGCCGCTCGGGCGGGAGCTTCTTCGCCACGGTGATGGGCACCTTCCAGTGGCTGCTGGCACGCCTTAACGTGTTCCGTCCCATGCGTGCCTTCCGGCACTACACGCTCCAGCACGGCCCGCTCATGAGCGCAGGCATCGGCTTCAACATGTTCTTCTCCATTACGGGCCTGCTGGCCACCGGCTTTTCCATCGCGGGCCTGGTGCTGCGCGGTCAGCCGGCGCTGCTGGACACTATCATCGCCAGCGTGGCCCAAAGCGCCCCGGGGCTCCTGAAGGTAAACGGCGGCGAAGGCCTGGTGGACCCGCAGGACCTGCTCAATCCGGAGGGGCTGGGCCTGACGGCCCTCATTGGCGCCGTGGTCACGGTCATCACGTCGCTGGGCTGGATCGCCGGCCTGCGCGACGGCGTCCGCGGCGTGATGCAGCTGCCGCCACTGGTGGTCAACCCGGTCCTGATGAAGCTGCGCGACGCCGGCACCCTGCTCCTGTTGGGCATCGCCCTGGTGATCAGCGCCGGAGCTTCACTGGTTTTTGGCACCGCCGCCGGCTGGGTCACGGACTTCCTGCGCCTCGACGACGCCGTGGCGGGTCCGCTGACCACGTCCATTAAGATTGCCGTCCCCCTGGTACTGAGCTGGGTCACGGCGCTCATTATGTTCCGGCTCGCCGCCGGACTCAAGCTCTCCCGGCGGGCCCTCCTCGAGGGCACCATCCTGGCTGCATTCGGCACCACCATCCTGCAGGTCTTCAGCACCGAGCTGCTGGCCGGCGCCAGCCGCAATCCCATCCTGGCGCCGTTCGCCATCATCATCGGCCTGCTGATCTGGTTCAACCTGGTCAGCCAGGTCTACCTCGTCTCAGCGGGCTGGGCCGCTGTCCGGGAGGCGGACCTGGCGGAACAGCCCACAGGGCACGAGAAGGGCACCTGGGGAGCGAGGCAGGTCCAGCCGGGCAAGGTACCTGTCCACGCGGAGCAGGGCGCTGTTGCTGCCCGGCGTCGAGGTACTGCCCGGCCAAAGCAGCGCTGATCCGGGCAGCCCGTGCCGGCTGACAGGCTACTGGGCTGCGTCGAGGTACTGGTCGGCCCAGGCGGCGATGATCCGGGCGGCCCGTGCCGCCTGGCCCTTGCCGGTCAGGAGGTGATCGCTGCCTTCGAGGGAGACGAAGTTCCGCGGATGCCGGGCGGTCTGGAAAATGGTGCTGGCATTTTCGATTCCCACGGTGTTGTCCGTGGGGGAGTGGAGGACCATCAGCGGCTTGTGCAGCTGCTTGATGCAGTCAGTCAGGTCGGCGTTTTCCAGGTCCTCCACAAAATGCTTGCGGATCTCCACCCGCTTCCCGCCCAGGTCCACCTCCGCGCTGCCTTCGCTCAGGATCTTGTCCAGCGCGGCGTCGAAGACATGTGCCACGTGCTTGGGTGAGAAAGGCGCGCCAACGGTGGCGACGGCGTCGAGCTCGGGGATCTCCCGCGCGGCCGCCAGGACGGCCGCACCGCCGAAGGAATGGCCCACCAGCAGCGAAATCTGTTTCCCTTCGCCGCGCATGAACTCGGCGGCCTTCACCGTGTCCGCCACCTTGTGGCTGAAGGAACCCGCCGACCACTCGCCAGCGGAGCCGCCCAGGCCCAGGTTGTCGAACCGGAGCATACCCACACCGCTGTCCGCCAGCGCCTTGCACATCCTCGACGCGGAGGGCGCGTCCTTGCCCAGCGTGAACCCGTGGGAGAAGACACCCCAGCCCTTGACCGGGCCTTCCGGAATGTCGATGATCCCCGAGAGCATCTCGCCGGTGGAACCGGTAAAGGAGACTTTTTCAGAGCGGGACACAACGTCCCCTTTCGTTTGGTACGCATGGCTGTGGGCCCACGCCCGCCGGGTTCCCTGGCCGAGCTTGCGAGGTCAGGGGGCGGGTGGGGAGAAACAACGACGGCGCCGATCCCCTGAAGTGGGGACGGCGCCGTCGTTCGCTTGATCCTTTGTCAGATCTTGCGGGAGAGAATGGCCTGCTTGACCTCTTGGATCGCCTGCGTCACCTGAATGCCGCGGGGGCATGCTTCGGAGCAGTTGAAGGTGGTGCGGCAGCGCCACACACCTTCCTTGTCGTTGAGGATCTCCAGGCGCATGTCGCCGGCGTCATCACGTGAATCGAAGATGAAACGGTGCGCGTTGACGATCGCCGCCGGCCCGAAGTACTGGCCGTCGGTCCAGAACACGGGGCAGGAGGACGTGCAGGCAGCGCACAGGATGCACTTGGTGGTGTCATCGAAGCGCTCACGGTCCTCGGCGGACTGAAGACGTTCCTTGGTGGGCTCGTGGCCCTTGTTGATGAGGAAGGGCATCACTTCGCGGTAGGACTGGAAGAACGGTTCCATGTCCACGATGAGGTCCTTCTCCACCGGCAGGCCCTTGATGGGTTCCACCGTGATGGGCTTGGAGGTGTCCAGGTCCTTCAGGAGGGTCTTGCAGGCGAGGCGGTTGCGGCCATTGATGCGCATGGCGTCGGAGCCGCAGACGCCGTGGGCGCAGGAGCGGCGGAAGGAGAGGCTGCCGTCGATTTCCCACTTGACCTTGTGCAGGGCATCCAGGACACGGTCCGTGCCGTACATGGTGAGGTGGTAGTCATCCCAGGTAGCCTCGCCGGAAACCTCCGGGTTGTACCGGCGCACGCGCATGTGCACATCGAACGTGGGGATTTCGCCGCCACCGCCGACGCCGGCAGGCAGTTCAATCTTTGAGGCTGGCTCAGCGGTTTCAGCGGTCATCTTAGTACTTCCTCACCATCGGCTCGTAGCGGGTAAAGACAACCGGCTTCGTGGCCAGGCGGATACCGGCGATTGCTTCTGCCGATCCGTCCGCCGGCGCGTGGTCATCCTTGTACGCCATGGAGTGCTTCATGAATTTGTCGTCGTCGCGGTCCGGGAAGTCCTCGCGGAAGTGTCCGCCGCGGGATTCCTCACGGTGCAGGGCTGCCACGGTCATCACCTTGGCCAGCTCCAGCAGGAAGCCGAGTTCAACGGCCTCGAGCAGGTCAAGGTTGAAGCGCTTCCCCTTGTCCTGGACGTTGATCCGCGTGTACCGCTCCTCGAAGGAGGCGATGTCGCGCAGGACCTGGTTCAGGGTATCCGCGGTGCGGAACACCTGCATGTTGGCGTCCATGGTGTCCTGCAGTTCCTTGCGGATCTGGGCCACCTTTTCGTCGCCGGTGCCGTTGCGGGCAATGTCCAGCAGTTCGGTGGTGTAGGCCAGAGGGTTCTCCGGCAGCTCCACGAACTGGGCCGTCTTGGAATACTCGGCGGCCGCAATGCCGGCGCGCTTGCCGAACACGTTGATGTCCAGCAGCGAGTTGGTGCCCAGGCGGTTGGATCCGTGGACGGACACACAGGCCACTTCACCGGCTGCGTAAAGACCCGGAATAACGGTGTCGTTGTCCTGCAGGACCTCGGTGGTGATGTTGGTGGGGATGCCGCCCATGGCGTAGTGCGCCGTCGGGAACACCGGAACCGGCTCCGTGTACGGCTCAACACCCAGGTAGGTGCGGGCGAATTCGGTGATGTCCGGCAGCTTGGCGTCGATGTGCGCCGGCTCCAGGTGCGTGAGGTCCAGGAGGACGTAGTCCTTGTTCGGGCCGCAGCCGCGGCCTTCACGGACCTCGTTGGCCATGGAACGTGCCACGATGTCACGGGGCGCCAGGTCCTTGATGGTGGGGGCGTAGCGTTCCATGAAGCGCTCACCCTCCGAGTTGCGGAGGATGGCGCCTTCACCGCGGGCGGCTTCGGAAAGCAGGATGCCCAGGCCGGCCAGGCCGGTCGGGTGGAACTGGAAGAACTCCATGTCCTCCAGGGGGATGCCGCGGCGGAAGGCGATGCCCATGCCGTCACCGGTGAGGGTGTGGGCGTTGGAGGTGGTCTTGAAGACCTTGCCGGCGCCGCCGGAGGCGAACACCACGGACTTGGCCTGGAAGACGTGCAGCTCACCCGAAGCGAGGTCATAGGAGACCACGCCGGCAACCCGCTTCTGCCTGTACGGTGTGCCGTCTTCGCGTACTGCGTCCTCTTCGACCGTCAGCAGGTCCAGGACGTAGTACTCGTTGTAGAACTCAACGTTGTGCTTGACGCAGTTTTGGTACAGCGTCTGCAGGATCATGTGGCCGGTGCGGTCGGCGGCGTAGCAGGCGCGGCGGACGGGGGCCTTGCCGTGGTCGCGGGTGTGGCCGCCGAAGCGGCGCTGGTCAATCCGGCCTTCGGGCGTGCGGTTGAAGGGCAGGCCCATCTTTTCCAGGTCGAGCACGGCGTCGATGGCTTCCTTCGCCATGACCTCCGCGGCGTCCTGGTCAACCAGGTAGTCACCGCCCTTGACGGTGTCGAACGTGTGCCACTCCCAGTTGTCTTCCTCGACATTGGCAAGGGCTGCACACATGCCACCCTGCGCCGCACCGGTGTGCGAGCGGGTGGGGTAGAGCTTGGTCAGTACTGCTGTGCGGGCGCGTTGACCGGATTCGATCGCCGCGCGCATGCCAGCGCCACCGGCACCGACGATGACGACGTCGTACTTATGGACCTGCATACCAGACGCTCTTTCTCTCAAAATTCGCAATAAAACAACGGGCGGGCGTTGCCTGCTCCGCAAAACAAGGCCCGCGGTTATACCCGCGGGCCCGGGGTGTTGCCGGTGCTAGGCAGGGCAGAATCCGCCAGGCAGGGGCACGCCGTTGACGACGGGGCAAGGGTTGAAGGTGAAGATCACCAAGGTGCCCAGGACAATGATGACCACGGTGGCTGAGTAGAGGACCGTCTTCAGCCAGCGGCGGGTGGAGTCCTTCTCGGCGTAGTCATTGATGATGGTGCGCACGCCGTTGGTGCCGTGCAGCATGGCCAGCCACAGCATCGTGAGGTCCCAGACCTGCCAGAACGGGTCGGCCCACTTGCCGGCCACGAAACCGAAATCGATCGCGTGGATGCCCTCGCCCACCATGAGGTTCACAAAGAGGTGGCCGAAGATCAGGACCACCAGCACCACGCCGGACAGCCGCATGAACAGCCAAGCGATCATTTCAAAGTTGCCCCGGCTTCCGCCGGTGCGGCGGTACTGGGGCGCGATGCGCCCGCTGCGCGGGCTCTCAATGGTTGCAGACATGGCTTAGTGACCTCCGAGCGCGAGGGACAGGTGGCGGATGGAGAAAGCGACCATGGTGACCACCCAGAGGCCCAGGACGGCCCAGAGCATCTGGCGCTGGTACTTGGCGCCCTTCTTCCAGAAGTCCACCGCAATAATGCGCAGGCCGTTAAAGGCGTGGAACACGATGGCCGCAACAAGGCCGGTCTCGCCCAGGGCCATGAGGGGGTTCTTGTAAGCACCGATCACCGCGGTGTAGGCCTCTGGCGACACACGCACCAAGGAGGTGTCCAAAACGTGGACCAACAAGAAGAAAAAGATCACTACACCGGTAATACGGTGTCCTACCCAGGACCACATGCCTTCACGGCCGCGGTACAAGGTGCCAGCTGGTTTTGTCGGCACTGATAAACCTCCCTGCAACACAGCGGCGCTGGCATGAGATCCACGCGGGGGGAACGCCTGCTGCGAGAGCACTCGTAGCTCAGGCCTAAATCTAGGCTCCGCTAACAGCTTATTCAATTTAGGAACTCCTTGGTGCCCAGCAACTGCAAGGATTTCGCTGATTAATGAGACAAACGCCACAATCACGCGTCCTCATGAAGTCCGGTAGGGTCCGGCCGGGGTCCGGAAGGGGCCACAGCAGGCGGTCGGCTAAAGTAGGCCTTGATGAGTACAGACAAAGTGACAAGCCCGGTTTCACCCCTTGACCGCTTCATTGCAGTGATCCCGGCGGGCGGCGTGGGGACCCGCCTTTGGCCCCTGTCGCGAGCCGCAGCTCCCAAGTTCCTTCACGACCTCACCGGCTCGGGCAGTACATTGCTGCGCGCCACCTATGACCGTCTGCACCCGCTGGCCGGCACCCGGATGCTGGTGGTCACCGGGAAGGCACACCGCGACGCCGTGTGCCGGCAGCTTCCGGAACTCCACGACGCGGACCTGGTCCTTGAGTCCGAGCCGAAGGATTCCGGCGCGGCCATCGGCCTCGCCGCTGCCATCCTGCATGAGCGCGATCCGGACACCATCATGGGTTCCTTCGCCGCGGACCAGGTGATCAGCCCGGACAATCTCTTCCAGGAGGCAGTCCGCGAAGCAATCCACACGGCTGCCGCCGGCAAGATTGTCACTATCGGCATCAAGCCCACGCACCCGTCCACCGGGTTCGGGTACATCCGTTCCGGCCAGGACCTGCACATCGACGGCGCCCCCAGCGCCCAGGACGTGGTGGAGTTCGTCGAAAAGCCGAACGAGGAAGTTGCCCAGCAGTACGTTGAAAGCGGCAACTACGTGTGGAACGCCGGCATGTTCGTCGCCCCCGTTGGCCTCCTGCTTAAGCACCTTGAGGCCAACCAGCCGGAGCTGTTCGAGGGGCTGCAGGAAATCGCGCGTGCCTGGGACACCCCCGCCCGGGACGAGGTCACCTCACGTGTCTGGCCCACCCTGCCCAAGATCGCCATCGACTATGCGGTGGCCGAACCTGCCGCCGAAGCCGGGGACGTCGCCGTCGTGCCCGGCTCCTTCCGCTGGGACGACGTCGGTGACTTCGCTTCCGTGGGCCGGCTCAACAGTGCCAAGGAAGTGGATGACGTCACCGTGCTCGGCGAGGGCGCGCGCGTGTTCACCGAGAACTCCAGCGGCGTGGTGGTGACGGACACCAAACGCGTGATCGCCCTCATCGGGATCCAGGACGTTGTCATTGTGGACACCCCGGATGCCCTGCTGGTGACCACCATGGCCAATTCGCAGCGTGTCAAGGCCGCCGTCGACGCCCTGAAAGCCAGCGGGGACACGGACGTTCTCTAGGCCGGCGCGGCCCCGCATGTAACGCGGGGACCGCGATGGCCCGTAATCCGGTGACCCTCGCTAGAGTGAAACAGTGCGCAATTACACTACGGAAGCCGAGCCCACCGCGCTGGTGGCACCCTGGCTAGAGCCGCTCCTGCCGGAACTGATCGATTTCCGCCGGGACCTGCATGCGCACCCGGAACTGTCCTTCAAGGAATTCCGCACCACCGACAAGCTGGCCGAGCGGCTTGAAGCCGCAGGCCTGAGCCCGCGGCGGCTGGACGGCACGGGGCTCACGGTGGACGTGGGGGAGGGCCCCATCGCCACGGCCCTGCGCGGGGATATCGATGCGCTGCCCATCATCGAGGAGACGGGCCTGCCCTTCGCCTCAAAGAACCACGGCGTGACGCACGCCTGTGGCCACGACGTCCACACCACCACCATGCTGGGCATCGCCCTGGTGCTGCACCGGATGCACCAGGAGGTGCCGCTGGGTGCCACCGTCCGCATCATCTTCCAGCCCGCCGAGGAAACCATGCCCGGTGGCGCCCACTCCTGCATCGAGCAGGGCGTCCTGGACGGGGTTCCCCGGATCCTTGCGCTGCACTGTGATCCGCGCATCGAAGTGGGCAAGATCGGAACCCGCATCGGCGCCATCACGTCGGCCTCGGACACCATCCGGATCGAGCTTTCCGGGCGCGGCGGCCACACCTCGCGCCCGCACCTGACCGAGGACCTGGTGTTCGCCCTGGCCCAGATTGCCGTCAATGTACCTGCCGTCCTGTCCCGCCGGGTGGATGTGCGGAGCGGGGTTTCGGTGGTGTGGGGCCAGATCTCGGCCGGCTCGGCTCCGAACGCGATTCCCGGAAGCGGCTACATGGCCGGAACCATGCGCTGCCTGGACCGCGAGGCGTGGCACGCGGCAGGCGAACTGCTGGATGAAGTGGTGCACCAGGTGGCAGCCCCGTACGGCGTGGACGTGCGCCTGGAGCACACCCGGGGAGTGCCGCCGGTGGTGAACTCTGAACACGAGACGGCCCTCATCGAGGCATCCGCCCGGGCGGAAATCGGCGAAAGCGCCGTGGTGCTGACCCCGCAGTCCATGGGCGGGGAGGACTTCGCCTGGTTCCTCGCAGAACTGCCGGGCGCCATGATGAGGCTTGGCACCAAAACTCCCGGCGGTGAGGAATACGATCTCCACCGGGGCGACTACATTCTCGACGAACGGGCCTTGGGCCTTGGCATCCGGGTGCTCACCGCTGCGGCGCTGCGCACCATCCGCGACCTTTAGTAACGGCGCCGCGCCCCGCCGTCGTACTCCCATGCGCCTCTCGGCTCGTTCAGACTCACACTTAAGTTGTGCACAACTTAGTTGCAGGCTATGGTTGTGGCATGACTGATGCTCCACGGCTGAACCGCCAGGTGTGCTTTGCCCTCTACTCGGCCTCGCGTGCCGCCACTGCGGTCTACCGGCCTGTCCTTGAGGAGCTGGGCCTCACTTATCCCCAGTACCTGGTGATGCTGGTGCTGTGGGAAAGCGAGCCGCGCGGCGTGAAGGAATTGGGCGAAGAGCTCGGCCTTGATTCGGGCACCCTGTCGCCCCTGCTGAAGCGAGTTGAATCCCTGGGGCTGGTGGAGCGCCGCCGGTCCGGAGAGGACGAACGCCGCGTTGCCATCCACCTGACACCTGCCGGGCGGGAGTTGAGCGGGAAAGCCGGCGCCATTCCGCAGCGCCTCGCGGACGCCGCGGGGCTTACAGCCAAAGAACTTGACCAGCTGCGCGACACCCTGGGCCGCCTGACCGCTGCCCTGCACAGCGCGGTCTGAACCGCAGCGCTCGGACACCACCGCACTCTGACACCACCGCGCTCTGACACCACAGATTTCAACCGACAACAGGACGGAAACACCGTGAAACCCCTTTACACTGCCCACGCGCTTGCCTCGGGCGAAGGCCGCGACGGCACCGCACGGACCAACGACGGCAAACTCGACGTGACACTGTCCAGCCCCGTGGAGCTCGGCGGGAGCGGTCAGGGCACCAATCCCGAACAGCTCTTCGCTGCGGGCTATGCCGCCTGCTTCCACTCCGCGCTCCGCCTGGTGGGCCGCAAAGAACGTGCCGACCTGACCGATTCGGCAGTCGCCGCCAAGGTCCATCTCGGCCAGCTGGACAGCGCCGCTTTCGGGCTGGCCGCGGAACTCGAGATCGCCCTGCCGGCACTGGACCTGGCCACCGCGGAGGCGCTGGTGGCCAGGGCCCACGAAATCTGCCCCTATTCCAACGCCACCCGCGGCAACATCACCGTGGACATCAAGATCCTGGAGTACGCCGCATGAGCCAGACGCCCCTTCCCATCACCACCCGCGAGATCCAGTTGGCGTCCCGCCCGAAGGGCCGTCCCGTCCCGGAGAACTTCCGGCTGGCCGAGTCCCGGCTGCCGGAACTCCAGGATGGCCAGATCCTGGTCCGCAACCTCTTTATGTCCGTGGATCCCTATATGCGCGGGCGCATGAATGACGTTAAGTCCTATTCCGCGCCTTTTGCGCTGGACAAAGCGCTCGACGGCGGCGCTGTGGGGGAAGTGCTCGCGTCGCGTTCCGGGCGGCATCAGGAAGGTGACGTGGTGGTGCACGCCCAGGGCTGGCGGGAATACGCAGTGCTGGACGCTGCGGCAGCCACGCCTGCGCGCACCGACCTCGCGCCCGCATCCGCTTTCCTCGGGGCCCTCGGCATGACCGGGCTAACGGCGTACGCCGGCCTGCTCAAGGTTGCGGAGTTTGCGCCCGGCGACGCTGTGTTCGTCTCCGGGGCCGCAGGCGCCGTAGGCTCACTGGTTGGCCAGATCGCCAAGGCCATGGGTGCATCCCGGGTGATCGGTTCCGCCGGCACACCCGCCAAGGTGGCCCGGTTGCTTGAACTCGGCTTTGATGCCGCCTTCGACTATCACGACGGGCCCGTTCTGGCTCAGCTGCAAAAGGCGGCCGGCCCCGGCGGAACCGACGTCTACTTTGACAATGTGGGCGGTGAGCACCTGGAAGCAGCCCTGGCCACCCTTAACGTCGGGGGACGGGTGGCGATGTGCGGCGCCATTGCGCAGTACAACTCCACCGAACCGACCCCTGCACCCCACAACCTGATGCTCGCCATCGGCAAGCAGCTCACCCTCAAGGGCTTCCTGGTGGGCGGGCAGCGGCAGCACGCCGCGGAGTTCGCCGAAAAGATGGCCGCCTGGCTGGCTGACGGCACGGTCCGCTACGACGAGACCATCGTGGACGGGCTCGAGAATGCCCCGCGGGCCTTTATGGACCTGCTCGACGGCGCCAACACCGGCAAGATGCTGGTCCGCCTCTGACGTTTCCTGGCGTTTCGCCCTGCAGGTGGACCGGGTAGGGGCCGTACTTCACTGCGGCCCCTACCGGTTGGTAACAACTTGTAAACAATCTCCCGAATGGGGTCCGGGTGTGCTAGGGAGACGTGTCGCAGGCCACTAAAGTAGGTGCCATCAGTGCGCTCCGGCGCAGTGCTGCGGGCTGTCAGTGAAAACAGAATTTCAATGCAGAAACGGACACTCATTGAATTCCAGCCGTAGCGCCACTCTCTTCATCCTGGAGGAAAATTGAAGAAATCACTGCGTGCACACATCAAGCGCGGTTCAATGGCCGGCCTGGCTACCGTCAGTGCCTCCGCCCTTCTGTTGACCGCCTGCGGCGCAGCCCCTGAAGCCGGAAGCACCTCGTCAGCCGGGGCCAGCAACTACACCGGCTGCATCGTCTCCGACTCCGGCGGATTCGATGACCAGTCCTTCAACCAGTCCTCCTACGAAGGGCTGAAGAAGACTGAGAAGGACCTGGGGATCAAAGTCAACCAGGTGGAGTCCAAGACCAACAACGACTTCGAACCGAACCTGCGCGCCATGGTCACCGCCGGCTGCGACCTCACCCTCACGGTGGGCTTCCTTCTCGGCGACGCCACCAAGCAGCAGGCAGAAGCCAACCCCGACAAACATTTCGCCATCATCGACTTCGCATACGACACCCCGGTCGCGAACGTCAAGCCGATCATCTACGACACCGCCCAGGCAGCCTTCGTCGCCGGCTACCTCGCGGCAGGCACCACCAAAACCGGGAAAGTCGCCACCTTCGGTGGCAAGAACATCCCCACGGTCACCATCTTCATGGATGGCTTCGCCGACGGCGTGAAGTACTACAACAAGCAGAAGGGCAAGGACGTCCAACTCCTTGGCTGGAACAAGGACGCCCAGGACGGGACGTTCACCGGTGACTTCGAAAAGCAGGACGTCGGCAAGCAGGTCACCCAGAACTTCCTGGACCAGGGCGCCGATGTGGTGCTGCCCGTCGCCGGGTCGACCAGCAAGGGCGCCGGGGCGGCGCTGAAGGATGCCAAGGCCGCCGGCAAGGACGTCAAGCTGATCTGGGTTGATTCCGACGGCTACCTCACAGCCTCTGACTACAGGGACATCATGCTCTCCTCGGTCATGAAGCAGATGCGTGAAGCCACGGAAACGATCGTCAAAGAGGACACCGAAGGCAAGTTCAGCAACACCCCGTACGTCGGCACCCTGGCCAACGGCGGCGTGCAACTGGCCCCCTTCCACGACCTCGATTCCCAGGTCCCCGCCGACCTCAAGTCCGAGCTCGAACAGATCAAGAAGGACATTGTGGACCGCAAGCTGAAAGTCGAGTCCAAGTCAAGCCCGAAGACCTGATTCCTGCCTGAAGCGCCACCCCCGGCCGGTCCATCACCGGCGGGGCGGTGGCGCTTCTTGCTGCTGCCTGCCACTTTTGGGCCACCGCCCGCTCATCACCGGACTGCAACCACTAGGCTGGTGCTGCAGCCACATATCCCGTCCGGTCGATCACTGGACGCTTCGAGATTGGTCAGAGTTTTTGAAACTTGAACTCAGAGGGATCACTAAACGCTTCGGGACCCTGCTCGCCAACGATCACATCGACGTGGTGGTTGAACCCGGGCAGATCCACTGCCTGCTGGGCGAGAACGGTGCCGGAAAATCCACCCTCATGAATGTGCTGTACGGCCTTTATGAGCCGTCCGGGGGTGAAATCCTCGTGGACGGCAAGGCCGTTTCCTTCCGCGGCCCCGGCGACGCCATGGCGGCCGGGATCGGCATGGTGCACCAGCACTTTATGCTGGTCCCCGTCTTTACGGTCGCCGAGAACGTGGCCCTCGGGGCCGAACCCACCAAGGCCGCCGGCTTCCTCAACCTGGATGAGACACGCCGCCGGATCAAGGAGATCTCGGACCAGTATGGATTCCATGTGGATCCCGACGCCCTGGTGGAGGACCTGCCGGTGGGCGTCCAGCAGCGCGTGGAAATCATCAAGGCGCTGGTCCGGAACGCGAAGGTCCTGATCCTGGACGAACCCACTGCTGTGCTGACGCCGCAGGAAACGGACGAACTGCTGGACATCATGCGCCAGCTCAAGTCCGGCGGCACCTCCATCGTCTTCATCTCCCACAAGCTGAGGGAAGTGAAGGAAGTCTCGGATACCATCACGGTGATCCGGCGCGGAAAAGTGGTGGGCACGGCAGATCCCGCCGTCCCCACCGCCGAACTTGCCGCCATGATGGTGGGCCGGGCCGTCAGCCTGACCCTGGACAAGGCGCCCGCCCAGCCGAAGGAAAAAACCTTCGAGGTCCGCGACCTGACCGTCATCGCGCCCACCGGCCACCATGTGGTGGACGGCCTGAGCTTCGACATCGCCCGCGGTGAAATCCTGGCAGTGGCCGGGGTGCAGGGCAACGGCCAGACCGAACTGACCGAGGCGATCCTCGGCCTCCAGGACCGCGTCTCGGGCTCCGTCAAACTGGACGGCAAGGAGCTGCTGGGCCGGTCGGTCAAGGAAGTCCTGAAGGCTGGCGTCGGATTCGTTCCGGAAGACCGCAAGGTGGACGGGCTGGTGGGCACGTTCTCGGTGGCTGAGAACCTGGTCCTGGACCTCTATGACAAGCCACCGTTCGCGAAGGGCATCAGCATGAGCCCGGCGAAAGTGCTGGAGAACGCCAAGGCGCGCATCGGAGAATTTGACGTTCGCACGCCGTCGGCCGTTGCCACCGCCGGCACACTCTCCGGCGGCAACCAGCAGAAAGTGGTGATGGCCCGCGAGCTCTCCCGCCCGCTGCGCCTGTTCATCGCATCGCAGCCCACCCGCGGCGTGGACGTGGGATCCATCGAGTTCCTGCACCGCCGGATCGTAGCCGAACGCGACCAGGGCACGCCGGTGATGATCATCTCCACTGAGCTGGACGAGGTGATGGAACTGGCTGACCGGATCGCAGTGCTCTACAAAGGCAAGCTGGTGGGCATAGTCCCCGCGGGAACGGGCCGGGACGTCCTGGGCCTCATGATGGCGGGAATCCCGCCAGAGGAACATGCTCGCGCGCAGCCAGCCACCCAGCAGAGCACTGGCCAGGCCTCCGCCGCTGCTGCCACGGCCTCCACTTCCGACGCCGAAGGAGGCGACCATGTCTGACAAGCATCTCCCCAAGCACGCGGCCGGCGAACCCGGCCCCGAAGCCCAGTCAGCATCACCCGTGGAAGACCGGACGGCCGCCGTCGTCTCCGTTGATACGGCCGGCGGTGCCATGGAGCCCTCAGCCGTCCCGGCCACTGCACAGAGCGGGCAACTCCCGGGCGGGCCGGACACCGTGCTCCGCAGGATCTTCACCGGCAGCGGCATGGTCTCGGTCCTCGCCGTACTGCTGGCGCTCATTATCGGCGGGCTCCTGATTGCCAGCACCGACAAGCAGGTGGCCACCACCTCCACCTACCTCTTCGCCCGCCCGACTGATTTCCTCTCAGCAGTGTGGAACGCGGCCACCCGCTCCTACGTGGCCCTGTTCCAAGGCTCGGTCTTCAACCCGCGGGGCAACAGCGTTGCCGCCCAGTTCGCACCGTTCATGGAGACGCTCACCATCGCTACGCCGCTCATCACGGCCGGCCTCGGCGTCGCGCTGGCCTTCCGCGCGGGACTCTTCAACATCGGCGCCCAAGGGCAGATCATCGTGGCCGGCATCCTGGCCGCCTGGGTAGGGTTCGCCCTCCACCTGCCCCTGGGCCTGCACCTGCTGCTTGTCCTGCTGGCCGGCATCATCGGCGGCGCCCTTTGGGGCGGACTCGTCGGCGTCCTGAAGGCACGGACCGGCGCCCACGAGGTCATCCTGACCATCATGTTCAACTACATTGCGCTGTACTTCCTGCGGTACGTGCTGAACACGCCGGCCTTCCAGCGGCCGGGGGAGACCAACCCCATCTCGCCCATCCTGGACCCCAGTGCCGTGTACCCCCAGATTTTCGGCACCCAGTACCGCCTGCACCTCGGGTTCCTCCTGGCCATCGCCGCCACCGTCCTGGTCTGGTGGCTGCTGAACCGCTCCACCGTGGGCTTCGAGTTCCGGGCCGTCGGCGCCAACCCCAAGGCTGCACAAACCGCCGGCATCAACGTCTCCCGCTCCACTATCCTGGTCATGGCCATCGCCGGCGGGCTGGCTGGGATGTCCGGCGTGGCCCAAGTGGCGGGCACCGAGAAAGTCCTGACCGACGGCGTCGCGGCCACCTACGGGTTCGACGCCATCACCGTCGCCCTCTTGGGACGTTCGACGCCGTGGGGCACCTTCGCAGCGGCCCTCCTGTTCGGCGCCTTCCGCGCCGGCGCGGTCCAGATGCAGATCCGGACGGGAACCCCCATCGACATCGTCCTGGTGGTCCAGTCCCTGATCGTGCTCTTTATCGCGGCACCACCCCTGGTCCGGGCCGTCTTCGGCCTGAACCCCCGGCGCAGGAAGCAGGCCCGCACTGCCAAGCCCCGCAAGGCAGCAACCACCGGAGGTGCAGCATGAGCACAACAGTTTCCTCGCCCCGCCCCGGACAGCCGCAGCCGGGCAACGCCACCCCTGAATCCGGTCCGGCCGCCGTTTCCCTCAAGCCGGTGACCTGGCGGACCCCGATTCTGCTCACCGCCTTCGGACTGATCGCCCTGGTCTTCTTCGGCCTGATGGCACCCAATCAGACCGCCAGCTTCGGGGTTTCGACCGGTGAGGACTTCTTCCAGCTTCCGGCCCTGCAGATGAACGCATTTGCCGGCGGCATCGTCCTGTCCGTCCTCCTGCTGGGGCTCGCCGGCCATGCCGTCTACCTCAAGACCAAGGGCAGGCCCGCTCCAGGCTGGCTGACCGTGACGTTCATTGTCCTGTTCGTGGCCGCGTTCCTCATCTGGGTGGTGGGCGGTGCCCGTACCCCGAACATCTCCCTGGCCGGCCTGATCGCCGGCTCCGTCACGCTCGCGGTCCCGCTGGTGTTCGGCTCGCTCTCCGGCGTCCTCTGCGAGCGGGTGGGCGTGGTGAACATCGCCATCGAGGGCCAGCTCCTGGGCGGAGCCTTCACCGCAGCCATCGTGGCCACCATGACGCAGAACCCCTTTATCGGCCTGGTGGCTGCCGCCCTGGCCGGAGCCGTGGTGTCCATGGTGCTGGCGCTGTTCAGCATCAAATACCTCGTCAACCAGATCATCGTGGGCGTGGTGCTGAACGTCCTGGTCTCGGGCGTCACCGGCTTCCTCTTCAGCACGGTGATGCAGGCCAACAAGGCCCAGTTCAATTCGCCTCCCGGGCTGGACATCATCGAGATTCCCGTCCTGTCCAGCATCCCGATCGTAGGGCCCATCCTGTTCCGCCAATCCCTGGTGGGATACCTGATGTACATCGCGGTCCTGGTGGTCTGGGTTGGGCTGTTCAAGACCCGCTGGGGCCTCCGGGTGCGGGCCGTGGGCGAGCATCCCCAGGCAGCGGACACCCTGGGCATCAACGTCAACGCCACACGGTTCTGGAACGTCACCCTGGGCGGGGCAGTGGCCGGCATCGGCGGGTCCTTCTTCACCCTGGTGGCGATTGACAGCTTCACCAAGGAAATTTCGGGTGGGCGCGGCTTCATTGCGCTGGCGGCCCTGATCTTCGGCCGGTGGAACCCGATCGGTGCGTTCTTCGCCGCGCTGCTGTTCGGGTTCGCTGACAACCTGCAGAGCATCGTGACCATCATCGGAACCCCGGTACCCAGCCAGTTCATGGCCATGCTGCCCTACCTGGTGACAGTCCTGGCGGTGGCCGGGCTGGTAGGCAGGTCCCGGGGCCCGGCGGCCAGCGGCATTCCCTATGTCAAGGGCTGACGCAGCGGTGGGGGGAGAAGACCCGGACTGGTCCGCCCTGGAGGCTGCCGCCGTAGCCGCCATGCGGAACGCCTACGTTCCCTACTCGAAGTTCCCGGTGGGGGCGGCGGCACTGACCGAGGACGGCCGGATTGTCAGCGGCTGCAACGTTGAAAATGCCAGTTATGGACTGACCCTGTGTGCCGAGTGTGCACTGGTGGGCAACCTGCACATGACCGGCGGCGGACTGCTCAAGGCGTTCTACTGTGTGGACGGCAACGGCAATGTCCTGATGCCCTGCGGGCGCTGCCGCCAGCTGCTCTATGAATTCCGCGCGCCCGGCATGGAACTCATGACCACCCAGGGCATTAAGACCATGGACCAGGTGCTGCCCGACGCCTTCGGTCCCGAACACCTGGAGGAAACCCGGTGACAGGCAACCGCGCAGCGATCAACAAAGCCGAAGCGTTCGACGCCGTCGATATCATCCGCATCAAGCGGGATAAAGGCACCCTCAGCCCGGAACAGATTGACTGGACCATTGATGCCTACACCCGTGGCGTCATCGCGGATGAACAGATGGCCGCCCTGAACATGGCCATCCTGCTCAACGGTATGGACCGCATCGAAATCGCACGCTGGACGGCCGCGATGATCGCTTCGGGCGAGCGGATGGACTTCTCCAGCCTGCGCCGTCCGGACGGGGGCTTGAAGTACACCTCGGACAAGCACTCCACCGGAGGTGTGGGGGACAAGATCACGCTGCCGCTTGCGCCCCTGGTGGCCGTTTTCGGCGTTGCGGTTCCGCAGCTCTCCGGCAGGGGACTGGGCCACACCGGCGGCACGCTGGACAAGCTGGAGGCGATCCCCGGCTGGCGCGCTTCCCTCAGCAATGATGAAATCCTGGCCCAGCTCCAGGACGTGGGCGCCGTCATCTGCGCGGCCGGGGCGGGGCTGGCTCCCGCCGACAAAAAGCTGTACGCGCTCCGCGACGTCACGGGCACAGTGGAGGCGATTCCACTCATCGCCTCCTCGATCATGAGCAAAAAAATCGCTGAAGGGACCGGCTCGCTGGTCCTGGACGTCAAGGTGGGCAGCGGCGCGTTTATGAAGGACGAGGCCTCGGCCCGCGAACTCGCGGAGACAATGGTGGCCCTGGGCAAGGATGCCGGGGTCAACACCGTGGCCCTCCTGACGAACATGAATACACCGCTCGGGCTCACCGCGGGCAACGCCATCGAGGTGGAGGAGTCCGTGGAGGTGCTGGCCGGCGGCGGCCCTGATGATGTGGTGGAGCTGACGGTCCGGCTCGCCGGGGAAATGCTCGCCGCCGCAGGAGTCCAGGACCCCGACCCCGCGGCCGCGCTCAAGGACGGCCGCGCCATGGACGTCTGGAACCGCATGATTGAGGCCCAGGGCGGCGACCCCCGGGCCAAGCTGCCGGTGGCCCGGGAATCCGAGGTGGTCTATGCGCCGGCCGACGGTGTACTGGTGGAACTGGATGCCCTGGCCGTGGGAGTGGCTGCCTGGCGGCTTGGCGCCGGCCGCGCCCGCAAAGAGGATGTTGTGCAGGCAGGCGCCGGCGTGCGCATGCATGCCAAGCCCGGTGCCCTGGTCCGGGCGGGCGAGCCCCTGATGACCCTGCTGACCGATACCCCGGAACGCTTTGCCAGGGCCAGGGAAGCGCTGGAACACGCTGTGGTTATTGCGCCCGAGGGATCCCGGCCGGCGCAGCGCCTGATCATCGACCGCATCGCATAGGCCCCCATGCAGGCCATCAATGACTTCATCCTCGCCGCAGCCGGGCAGCCATGGGTGCTGTTCCTGGTCCTGGCCTGTTGCGTCATTGACGGTTTCTTTCCACCCATTCCCAGCGAATCCGTGGTGGTGGGCCTCGCTGCCGTGGCCGCCACCGCCGATGTTCCCAACCCCTGGCTCCTGATGCTCGTGGCAGCGCTCGGGGCCTTTTCCGGGGACAATATCGCCTACGTGATCGGGCGCAGGGTGGGCACCCGCCGCTGGGCGTGGATGCGGGGACCCCGCATGCAGAGGGCCTTCCATTGGGCGGGCCGGGAACTGCGCAAGCGCCCGGCCTCGCTCATCCTCGTGGCCCGGTTTGTGCCGATCGGCAGGGTGGCCGTCAACCTCACGGCCGGTGTCACGCACTATCCCCACCTGCGCTTCGTGGGCCTGACCGTCCTTTCGGCATCCCTCTGGGCCGGCTATTCCGTGGGTATCGGGCTGTTTTTCGGCCAGTGGTTTGAAGACAACCACCTCCTGGGCGCCGCCATCGCGATCGTTTGTGCCGTGGCTCTTGGGATCGTGGTGGACCTTGTGATCAACCGGGTCCGGCGCCGGCCCCGGACGGTGGAGCGGATAAAGGAACCAGAAGCGTAGTTGAACCGTTGTTCGGGCAGGCCGGGGCGTAGCGAATTACGCCATGGCCATGGGACACTTAGGAACGATTTCCGCTTTGGCTGTGCCGCTTAGGCCCGTGCCATTTTGCATAGGAGCAAGACCCGCGTGGAGTTTATTAATGAGGCCGTGCTCCATGCAGCGGGCCAGTGGTGGATCTACCCGGTCCTGCTGTTGTTTTTCTTCGTGGACGGCTTCGCCATGGTGGTCCCCAGCGAGACCCTCATCGTGGCCCTTGCTGCTTTCGCCCGGCACAGCGGAGAACCGAACCTGTGGATCCTCGGACTCACAGCCCTGGTGGGAGCCATGGCCGGAGACAACATGGCCTTTATGCTCGGACGCAGGATTGGCCTGAACCGGTGGAAATGGATGCGCCGGCCCAAGGTCCAGAAGGCGTTCGGCTGGGCGCGCTATGAACTGGACAAGCGGGGCGCCGTCCTGATTTTCACTGCGCGCTACATTCCCTGGGGCCGGGTGGCCGTGAACTACGTCGCCGGAAGCACCGGGTTCTCCCACCGCCGCTTCTTCGTGCTGGACGGCTTCGCCTGCCTCACCTGGGTCGGATACTCCATCGGAATCGGCGTGCTGGCGAGCTCCTTCCCGTGGCTCCACAACAATCCGCTGCTCAGCGCCGGCATCGCAGTGGTGTTCGCCATCGTCCTGGGGATCCTCATTGACCACCTGCTCCGGTGGTGGCACAAGCGCCTCGCCCGCAACGACGCCCAAGAAGTGGACGGGTGGCTCGACGACGGCCCGTCCGGAGCAACGAAGCCGGATTCCGGCAGCATGGAAATGCTCGCCCCGGTGGTTGGTGACGGCGAGGCCGCCACCAAGGAGCGGCTGGCATAGAACCCCTGCCCACCCTAAGGTTGGTACGTGACTGAGCCTATTGTTGACGCTGCCCCTGCCATCGATTTTGACCTGAAGAGCCTGCCGAAGGTGTCCCTTCACGACCATCTGGACGGAGGACTCCGCCCGGCAACCATCATCGAGCTGGCCGGGGCCGTTGGCCACACCCTTCCGTCAACCGATCCGGTTGCGCTGGGCCAGTGGTTCCGCGAGTCCGCCGATTCCGGCTCCCTGGTTCGCTACCTGGAGACCTTTGACCACACCGTTGCCGTGATGCAGACCGCCGAAGGCCTGTTCCGGGTTGCCAAGGAATTTGTTGAAGACCTTGCTGATGATGGCGTGGTGTACGGCGAAGTGCGGTGGGCGCCGGAGCAGCACCTCCAGAAGGGCCTCACCCTGGACGATGCAGTGGAAGCCGTCCAGGAAGGCCTTGAGGCCGGCGTCGAGGCAGTGGGGGAGACCGGACGCGAAATCCAGGTGGGCCAGCTCATCACCGCGATGCGCCACGCCGACCGCGGCCAGGAGATTGCCGAACTGGCCGTCCGCCACCGGAACAAGGGCGCTGTGGGCTTCGACATCGCCGGCGCCGAAGACGGTTTCCTGCCCTCCCGCTTCCGGGACGCCTTCACCTACCTGGCCGAGCACAACTTCCCGGCCACCGTCCACGCCGGTGAGGCAGCCGGGCTGGACAGCATCCAGTCCGCCCTGGTGGACGGCCGCGCCCTGCGGCTGGGACACGGCGTCCGGATCGCCGAGGACATCATGGTGGAGTTCGACGACGACGAGGACACCGAGGACACGATCGGCCTGGTGACCCTGGGCGATCTCTCCAGCTGGGTCCGGGACCGCGGCATCGCCCTGGAGGTCTGCCCGTCCTCGAACCTCCAGACCGGTGCCATCGCCGGCTTCGGCGAGGGCATCGAAAGCCACCCGCTGGATATGCTGTACCAGCTGGGCTTCAACGTCACCATCAACACCGACAACCGGCTGATGAGCGGCGTCACGCTGACCGACGAGTTCGAACTGCTGGTGGAAACCTTCGACTACGACCTCGACGACCTCCTGGAGCTGACCCTGAACGCCGCCGAGGCATCCTTCCTGCCGCTGGAGGAGAAGGAAGCGCTCGTCGAGTACATCAACGACGCCTACGCGAACCTTGGCTAACGACCAGGACGCCGGCAGCTCCCCGGCGGGGGAGCTGCGGAATGGGCCCACAGCGGCAGGGGTCCCCGGGCGAGCCTGCGAGCTGGGGGAGCTGCGGAATGGGCCCACAGCGGCAGGGGTCCCCGGGCGAGCCTGCGAGCTGGGGGAGCTGCTGGGGACTATCGCCGCGCTGCGCAAGCACTGTCCCTGGACGGGCGCCCTGACGCATGAGTCCCTGGTGGAGTACCTCCTCGAGGAGGCTTACGAGGTGGCCGAAACCATCGAGGCAGGAACCGCGGGCGCAACCATGGGCGAGGCCCACTTCGACGCCGAACTGCAGGGCGAGCTGGGCGACGTCCTGCTCCAGGTGGTACTGCACGCCCGCCTAGCGGAGGAGCGCGGCGCCTTCAATTTCGATGACGTGGCGCGCGGCTTGAATGCCAAGATGGTCCGGCGCAACCCCCATGTCTTCCGCCCGGACGGGTCCCTGCAGGACAGCTTCCCGGCCACTGTGGATGAGATCGTGCAGAAGTGGGACTCGGTGAAACGGGCCGAGCGGCCGGAGCGGCAGGACCCCTTCGCAGGGATCCCGGTGGCCCTGCCGGCGCTGGCCCGGGCCCAAAAATCCATCGACCGTGCGGCACGGGCCACTCCGGTGGTTGGGTCCGTCGCAACCGGGGAAGCCCAACCACCGGCGGAAACCGGCCCCTTCGCGTCGGAAGAAGAACTCGGCGAGGTGCTGCTCGCCGTCGTACGTTCCGCCCACGCCGGCGGATACGACGCCGAGCGTGCCCTCCGCGGCGCGGTCCGGAACTACCAGCAGCACCACCCGCTGGGTTAACCGCACCATCATGACGTCCGGGGGCTGGATAGGTTTCCGTAACCCGGACCACTCTCGACTACGCTGGTCCCTGACGAGTACGTCGAGTTTTCAGCTGTATTTCCCCCGTTAATCGCCCATAAGGAGCAAATTCATGGCGCTTATCGATGCCATCCACGCCCGCGAGATCCTCGATTCCCGCGGCAACCCGACCGTAGAAGTTGAAGTTCTCCTTTCCGACGGCCAGATCGGCCGCGCTGCAGTCCCCTCCGGTGCTTCCACCGGCGAGCACGAGGCCGTTGAACTGCGTGACGGCGACAAGGGCCGTTACCTCGGCAAGGGCGTCCAGAAGGCCGTTGACGCGATCATCGACCAGATCGCTCCGGCCCTGACCGGTTTCGACGCCACCGACCAGCGCAGCATCGACCAGGCCATGCTGGACCTGGACGGCACCCCGAACAAGGGCAAGCTGGGCGCCAACGCCATCCTCGGCGTCTCCCTGGCCGTGGCCAACGCCGCCGCCGCCTCGGCTGACCTGCCGCTGTACAAGTACCTGGGCGGCCCGAACGCCCACGTCCTGCCGGTCCCGCTGATGAACATCCTCAACGGTGGCTCCCACGCCGACTCCGACGTGGACATCCAGGAATTCATGATCGTGCCGATCGGTGCCGAGACGTTCTCCGAAGGCCTGCGCTGGGGCGTCGAGGTTTACCACAACCTCAAGTCCGTGCTCAAGGAAAAGGGCCTGTCCACCGGCCTCGGCGACGAAGGCGGCTTCGCGCCGAACCTGCCGTCCAACCGTGCAGCCCTGGACCTGATCCAGGAAGCCATCAAGAACGCCGGCTACACCCCGGGCAAGGACATCGCCCTCGCCCTGGACGTCGCCTCCTCGGAGTTCTTCAAGGATGGTGCCTACCAGTTCGAAGGGAAGGCCCTGACCTCCGCCGAGATGAGCGCCTACTACAGCGAACTCGTCGCCGACTACCCGCTGGTCTCCATCGAAGACCCGCTGGACGAGAACGACTGGGACGGCTGGAAGACCCTCACTGACGCCATCGGCGACAAGGTCCAGCTGGTCGGTGACGACCTCTTCGTCACCAATCCCGCCATCCTGCAGCGCGGCATCGACACCAAGACCGCCAACTCCCTGCTGGTCAAGGTGAACCAGATCGGCTCCCTCACCGAGACGCTCGATGCCGTCAGCCTTGCCCAGCGCGCCGGTTACACCACCATCACCTCGCACCGCTCCGGCGAAACCGAGGACACCACCATCGCCGACATCTCGGTGGCCACCAACGCCGGCCAGATCAAGACCGGCGCCCCGGCCCGTTCCGAGCGTGTTGCCAAGTACAACCAGCTGCTGCGCATCGAAGAGGAACTCGACGACGCCGCACGCTACGCAGGCCGCAGCGCGTTTCCGCGTTTCAAGGGCTAGTAGCCGCATAAACCAATAACCGGTGGCTATGGTTGAAAGACCATAGCCACCGTTGTTGTTTCGGCATTGTTCCAGCCCAGCTAGTGGCGGCCCCAGGCAGGCTGCGTGTTTCAGGAGTGTCATGGCTACCCGCCGTCCCAAAGTCCCCAAGGTTGCCTCGCCCCGTTCAGGCGCAACGCAGGCAACCCATGAGACCGCCGACGTCATCCGCGCTGATTTTGGTTCGGGCAAGGGAAAACCAAGCGCCGGCCCCGCTGGTCATGAAGCCTCGACGCCTGTTGCAGGCTCCGCACGCGACAACCACCGCACTGCGATCGCGGACAAGGCTCCCGGCTCACGCCCGGCCAAGGGGTCACCCCCAGCAAAAGGGTCCGACGGCGGCGCGAAGGGGAGCGGTGCCCACGGCACCGCCCGGACGGCCGGCGCAGGAGCGGCCGAAGAGCAGCAGCCCGTGCCCGCCAAGGCGTTCTCCGGGCGCATGCTCGCACTTGCCGTGGTGATGATTGCCATCACCGTCATGCTGGCACCCACGGTCAAGATCTTCTTCGACAAACGGGCCGAAATAGCAGCCCTGAACGCAGATATCGCTGCCCGCGAGGCCGAAGGCAACAGCCTCCGCCAGCAGGTCTCCCGCTGGCAGGACCCCAACTACGTGAAGCAGCAGGCCCGCGACCGCATTAACATGGTTATGCCGGGCGAAACCGGATACTGGGTCTTCGGCAGCGATCTGCCGGCCGGAGAAAGCAGTAGCCAGTCCGGTGCAGCAGCACAAGACCCCGCCGATCTGCCGTGGGTGGATTCCCTGTGGGAGTCCATCACGCGCGCGGCCACAGACTGAACCGCAACAGGAAGGACGGCCAGCGACAGTGGAACCCTACACGGCAGCCGCCCGGGACGAATCCCGCCAACCATCAGCACACGACCTTGAAGTCTTAAGCCGCCAACTGGGACGGCCGGTGCGTGACGTGGTGGAAATTCCTGCACGCTGCGTCTGCGGCAATCCCCTGGTGGCGGCCACCGCTCCGCGCCTGGGCAACGGAACGCCATTTCCCACCACGTTCTACCTGACGCACCCCGTCATCACCTCGGCTGTTTCCAGGCTGGAAGCGGCAGGCGTGATGAACGAGATGAATGACCAGCTGGCCGGCGATGAGGAACTCGCCGCCGCGTACCGTTCCGCGCACCAGGCCTACCTCGCGGACCGCGCCGCCATCGGTGAGCGCTCCGGCATCGGGGCTGTTCCCGAAATCGACGGGATCTCTGCCGGCGGCATGCCCACCCGCGTCAAATGCCTCCACGTCCTGGTGGGCCACTCGCTGGCCGCCGGCCCCGGAGTCAACCCGCTCGGGGACCGGGCCATTACAGCCATCAGCGAGTGGTGGACCGCAGACCGGTGCTACTGCGACGGCGCCTGGGATACCTCCGGGGAAGCGCCCTCCAGGGACCTGAGCCGCCACGGCCCGCAGGGGCTGCCGGACATCGTGGGACGCCCCGCACCCGTCCGGAAATCCTCCGGCACCACCGAGGCGGCGAAATGACACGCGTGGCCGCCATCGACTGCGGCACCAACTCCATCCGCCTCCTGATCGCGGACATCGGGCGCAGCAACGGGACCACCACCCTCACGGATGTTGTGCGCGAAATGCGGGTGGTCCGGCTGGGCCAGGGAGTGGACGCCACCGGCGAACTCGCTCCGGAAGCCCTGGAACGCACCTTTGCGGCCACCGCCGATTATGCCCGGCTCATTAAGGAGCACGAAGCGGTGAAGGTGCGCTTTGTGGCCACCTCGGCCAGCCGTGACGCCCGGAACCGGGACGTCTTCGTGGACGGAATCCGCGCCCTGCTGGGCGTGGAACCCGAGGTCATCTCCGGCGATGAGGAAGCCGCCTTGTCCTTTGCCGGCGCCAGCAGCGTCCTGCCCATCCTGGACGGCCAGGAGGTACTGGTAGTGGACCTCGGCGGCGGAAGCACCGAGTTCGTCCTCGGCACTGCAGCCGGGGTGACGGCGGCAAAATCCGTGGACATCGGATGCGTCCGCCTCACTGAACGCCACCTGCGCCAGGACCCGCCCACCGCGGAACAGATCGCAGCCGCGCAGGCTGATGTGGACGACGCCATCGCCCGCGCACGGCAGGACGTTCCGCTGGAACGCGCCACCGCCGTCGTCGGCGTTGCCGGATCCATCACCACCATCACCGCTCACGCCATGCGGCTGCCCGAATATTCGCCGGACGCCATCCACGGCACTGAGCTGCCCTTGGAGACTGTCCGTGCCGCAGCCGGCGATCTCCTGGCCATGGACCGATCGCGCCGCGCCGCCCTGCCGTATATGCACCCCGGCCGGGTGGACGTCATCGGCGCGGGCGGACTGGTCTGGGGCCGGATTCTCGAACGGCTGGCCGGGTTGACCGGCGGGCGGATCTCGACGGCCACGGCCAGCGAACACGATATTCTCGACGGCATCGCCCTGAGCATCGGCTGACCGCCCATGCAGAAACAAACAACCGGCAAGATACCACCGCCCGGGCGGGCCGGCGCGGCCCTGCTGGCACTGCTCCTGGCCGCCTGCTGCCTTGGAACGGGACTGTTCACGGCACCGGCAGCCCGCTCTGACGAGTGGCGCGACAAGCAGTACTGGCTGGCGGAATCCGGAATCACCAAAGCCTGGGAAGTCTCCAAGGGCGCCGGCGTGAAGGTCGCCGTGATCGACAGCGGCGTGGACGCCAAGCACCCGGACCTCAAGGGAGCCGTGGTGGGCGGCTACGACGCCTCCGGCTCCGGGCAGCCTGACGGCCAGAAAGTGGTGGGCTCCAAGACCGAACACGGCACCCTGGTGGCAACCATGCTCGCGGGGCGGGGCCACCAGCCTGCCGCTTCCACAGCCAGCCCGTCGCCCGGACCCGCAGCCCTTCCTCCTGACGGAATCGTGGGCGTGGCCCCGGAGGCGCAGATCCTCTCCGTCTCCACCTGGCTGGGTTCAACGAACCCCTCCGGCAAAAGCGACCAGGACCAGATCCCGGAAGCCGTCCGCTGGGCGGTGGACAACGGCGCCAAGGTCATCAACATCTCCCTCGGCAGCACCACCCCGCAGTGGCCGCAGAGCTGGGATGCGGCCTTCCTGTATGCCGAGCAAAAAGACGTGGTGATTGTGGCCGCTGCCGGCAACCGGGTGGGCGGCAACATCCAGGTGGGCGCCCCGGCCACCATCCCGGGCGTCCTCACCGTCGCCGGCCTGGACCGCAAGGGAGCCGCCAGTGTCGATGCATCCTCGCAGGGAATCAGCATCGGTGTGGCTGCACCCGCCGAGAACCTGCTGGGCGGAGTTCCCGGCGGCAGCTACGCGGAATGGGCAGGGACCTCCGGCTCCACGCCCATTGTTGCCGGCGTCGCCGCACTGATCCGGTCCAAGTGGCCGGACATGACCGCAAAGCAGGTCATCAACAGGATCGTTGCCACGGCCAAGGACGCCGGTGCCCCCGGCAAGGATCCCCTGTACGGCTTTGGCGTGCTCAACGCGGAGGCTGCGCTCAAGAACGACGTTCCTGAAGTGTCGGCCAATCCGCTGGGCACCATTGCCGAGTGGATCCGGGTCCACCGCCGGGGAAACCTGGCCACGCCCGCTCCGCTGCCCACCGCTGAGGTCCCCAGTGAAGTGCCCACCCTGCCGGAGGCCACCGTGCCCGCAGCGAAGCCGCCGTCCCAGCGGGACAGTGCCCTGGGCGCCGCCGTCGTGATCGGTTTCGGCCTGCTGTTCGTTGCCATTATCGCGGCAGCGGCCATCCAGTTGAGGCGCGCTGCCAGGAACCCGCGAGAGCTGCCGGAGGAGCCGGACACCGGCGTGATTGGCACGGTGGATTCAGGCCGGAAAACCTAAGTTTGCAGCCTTCCGGACAGTTAGTGAAGATTTTCACAAACTGCTGTATCCTTGAAACTATGGCAACCACCCCAGAGCTCCAGGACCGTCCCAGGGTACTCGTCGTCGGCGGCGGGTACGTCGGCCTGTACGTAGCACTCAAACTGCAGAAGAAGATCGCGAATGCCGGTGGCATCGTCACCCTCGTGGATCCACTGCCCTACATGACCTACCAGCCCTTCCTGCCCGAGGTGGCCGGCGGCAACATCGAGGCCCGCCATGCCGTGGTCTCCCACCGCAAGCACCTCCAGCAGACTGAGCTGATCCAGGGCCGCGTCACCGCGATCGACCACGCCAACCGCACCGCCGTGGTGGCACCCGCCGACGGTGGGGCGCCTTTCGAGGTTCCGTACTTCGACGTCGTCATGGCCGCCGGCGCCATCACCCGTACCTTCCCCATCAAGGGCCTCGCGGACAAGGGCATCGGCCTGAAGACCATCGAGGAAGCTGTTGCCCTCCGCAACAAGGTCCTGGAGCGCATCGAACTGGCCTCCACCATGACCGATCCCGCTGCCCGCGCCAAGGCCCTCACCTTCGTGGTGGTGGGTGGCGGTTTTGCCGGCATCGAGTGCATCACCGAGATGGAGGACCTCGCGCGGGCCGCCGTCCGCAACAACCCGCGCATCAAACAGGAGGAAGTCCGCTTCGTCCTGGTGGAAGCCATGGGCCGGATCATGCCGGAAGTTACCGCCAAGCAGGCCGAATGGGTTGTGGAGCACCTCCGCAGCCGCGGCATCGAGGTCCTGCTGAACACCTCGCTGGACAGCGCTGAAGGCGCCCTCAAGCTCATCAACCTGCCGGACAAGACCCCGGCGCAGGAATTCGAAGCAGACACCCTTGTGTGGACCGCCGGCGTACAGGCCAACCCCATGGTCCGTTCCACCGACTTCCCGCTCGAGCCGCGCGGCCGCGTCCGCGTCCTGCCGGACCTGCGCATCGCCGGTGACGAAGGCATCATCGACAACGCCTGGGCCGCCGGCGACGTCGCCGCTGTCCCGGACCTCACCGGCAAGGGCCTCCCGGACGGCACCTGCGTCCCCAACGCCCAGCACGCGCTCCGCCAGGCCAAGCGCCTCGCAAAGAACCTCTGGGCCTCCCGCTGGGAGAAGCCGCTCAAGGACTACAAGCACAAGAACCTTGGTGCTGTTGCAGGCTTCGGCGAGTGGAAGGGTGTTGCGAACATCAACCTCGTGGGCAGCATCGGACTCAAGGGCGGGCTCGCCTGGCTGGCCCACCGCGGCTACCACGGCATGGCCATGCCCACGTTCGAGCGCAAGTTCCGTGTGATCTTCAACTGGATCCTCAGCTTCTTCGCGGGCCGCGACACCACGCAGCTGATGGACCTGGACAACCCGCGCGGTGCCTTCGTGGCAGCTGCCACCCCGGCTCCCAAGCCGGCTGCTGCACCCGCTGCACCCGCTGCGGACACCGCACCGCCCGCAGGCGGCGCAGGCTCGGCGGAAAAGACGAAGGTCGATCCGAAGGAATCGGTTACGGCCAACGCCAAGTAGAACCGGTTCTGCCTTAACGCACGACGGCGGCTGTCCCCTTCCGGGGATAGCTGCCGTTTGCGTCTGTGCGGCTGAGCCCCTGCGGCCGCCCTGCGCGCTCGCCCTGCCGCCCGGGCGTCCCGCCGTCGTGCCCTGCGGCCTCCTAGACTGGCAGCATGACTGGCGAGAAAAACCTCCAGGCCCTGCTCGCAGGAATGCACCCGGTGCAGCGCACGGGTGAATACGTCTACGTCCTGTGGCCGCATGGGCGGCCGCTGGCACCCGGCATCGAGGCTGCGGTCCGCGAGGCCGAAGGCCTTACCGTGGTGCTGCCCAGGGCCGAGGCGGACAAGGAAGGGTTGTCCTATGACTTTGTGGGCGCCTGGATCACCTTGCAGATCCACTCCGCACTGGAAGCCGTGGGGCTGACTGCCGCAGTCAGCAGGGCCCTCACGGACGCCACGATCAGCTGTAACGTACTGGCAGGCTTCCACCACGACCACCTCCTGGTCCCGGTCGCCGAAGCAGCCCGGGCCCTGGAGGTTCTGGCTGAACTTTCCGCCCGCAGCCGGCAGCACCACGTGCCGGGACAGCTCCAGGAAAGGGCTGAGCGGCCACCGGTGCCTGAGCTGCAGTTGCGCGATGAAACCCCCGCCGACCGGGAGGCTATCCTCGCCCTGACGGCTGAGGCGTTCGCCATTTCGCCGGCTACCGGTCTTCCCGTCGAGGGGGAGCCCGTGGAAGTCAAGGTGCTTCGCGAGCTGTTCGAGGCCAAGGAGTACCTTCCAGGCTTCAGCGTGGTGGCGGTGCTGGCCGGCGAGGTGGTGGGCCATGTCATCAGCACGCGTGGCTGGGTGGGCGGGCACGAACTCCTCGGCCTCGGCCCGATCGGCGTCACCCCGCGACTGCAGAGAAAAGGCATCGGGTCTGCCTTGATCAAGGAGACCATTGCCCGGGCCAACGCCGCGGGGGAGAGCGGCATCGCCCTCCTCGGCAGCCCCGAATACTATCCGCGGTTTGGCTTCGTTGCTGCTGCCACGCTGGGCGTTCTCGCGCCCGAGGGTGCGTGGGGCGACCATTTCCAGCTCCTGCCGCTCGCCCTGTGGCCGGGCGGCGTCCATGGCGTCTTCCGGTATGCCGAACCCTTCACCCGCCTCTGACGGGATACCATGGAGCCGTTGCCCCAGTAGCCCAATTGGCAGAGGCAGCGGACTTAAAATCCGCGTGTTGTGGGTTCGAGTCCCACCTGGGGTACAAACTGAGCCGGCCTTGGAGGCCGCGCATGAAGAAGCCGTCCGCCCTGCGGGCGGCTTCCTGCGTTTAATTTCGCATATGCAACGACCGTTATATAGATGTGACCTCAGTCACTTATGTTCGCATGGGATATGCATTAGCTTGAAGCTAACTCAGGAACACCTGATCCTCGGCGCAACGGCGCCGGCACGTTCGCATCCCCGTCATCCATGGGCCTGTTTCGGAAGGCAAGTTTATGTACCGAAAGAAAGTCTTCACCTCGTTTGCCACAGCGGCTGCACTCAGCCTGCTGCTGTCCTCCTGCGCCAATCAAGCGGGCCCGGGCACAAACGAGACTTCGTCAGCTGGAGGCAAGGTTGACGTTCCTGCCATTTCCAAGGTGGATGTTCCCTCGGCAGCCGTCCTTCCCAAGGGAGATGGAAAAGCGACCTGCCCAGCCACCACCACCCTGGCTTTTGCGGGTGCGCAAACAGGCCCCAACGCCCAGCTGGGTGTGAACATCTTCAACGGCATCCAGTTGGCCATCAACCAGCACAACCAGGCGAATCCGGGCTGCCAGGTGCAGTTCAAGAAGTTCGACACTGAAGGCGACCCGAACAAGGCCACGGGCCCGGTAACCCAACTGGTCAGTGAAGAGGCAGTTGTCGGTGTCATCGGCCTCCCGTTCTCCGGCGAATCCAAGGCGACCGGCAATATTTTCGAACAGCGTGGACTGGTCCACATCACCCCGTCCGCTACAAACCCCTCGCTGACCGAAAACGGTTGGAGCACGTTCTTCCGCGGCCTGGGTAATGACGCCGTGCAGGGGCCGGCCGCAGCCAAGTTCCTGACCGGAAAGCTGGGCGCCAAGAAGGTCTACCTGGTCCAGGATGACTCGGACTACGGCATCGGGCTCGCTACGTCAACCACTAAGGGACTTGGGGACGCCCTGGCTGGCTCGGATAAGGTGACCACCGGGCAGAAGGACTTCTCGGCGGTTATCTCAAAGATCATCAACGCCAAGGCGGACGCTGTTTTCTACTCCGGCTACTATGCTGAGGGCGCTCCGTTCATCCAGCAACTCTCCGGCAAGGGCTTCACTGGTACCTTCGTTGCTCCCGACGGTGTCAAAGACGATCAGTTCATCAAGCAGGCGGGCGACGCTTCCAACGGCGCCTTCTTCACCTGCCCCTGCATCCCGGGCGAGCTGATCCCTGACTTCGCCTCAGCCTACAAAGAAGTTTCCAAGGGCGCTGCGCCTGGCACATACTCCATTGAGGGCTACGATGCAGCAACCGTACTCCTCTCCGGAATCGATGCGGGCAAGCAGTCCCGGCCGGATCTGCTGGCCTGGGTCAAGTCCTACGACAAGGACGGGCTGAGCAAGCACTACAAGTGGGATGCCAAGGGAGAACTCCAGGCGCCTACGGTCTACGGCTACAAGGTCGAGAACGCCAAGATCGTTCCTGTCGGCCCGATCGGCGAGTAACAACTCCATGAAATCGGCTGTGGGGCCAGCAGATGCGGCCCCACAGCCTTTTCGTGATTCGGCGACAAAGAGACCATACCCATCACCGCCGACCCGGCGGCCGCATGCTACTGGATCAGGATGTTCCCCATGCTTCCCCTGCTTGTCCATTTACCCCCCATCGAAAATGACTGGATAACGTTTGATATCCCGTCTCTCCAGCAGAACTTCTGGAGTGCCACGTTTGACGGCCTGACCTTTGGAGCTATCTACGCGCTCGTCGCGCTGGGCTACACGCTGGTCTACGGCGTCTTGAACCTGATCAATTTCGCCCACTCGGAAGTATTCATCGTTGGCTGTTATGCCGTTTTCTTCACCCTCAGCAACCTGGGCTTCGGACCCTCCGTTCCCCGCCTGGGTATCCTGGCGATCGTGCTCAACCTTCTGTTGGCGCTGGTGGTCGCGATGGCCGCCTCGGCGGTGACGGCCTTCCTGCTGGAAAGGATCGCCTATAAACCGCTGCGGAAGCGCAACGCCCCACGACTGGTGTTCCTGATCACCGCAATCGGCGCTTCCTTCACCATCCAGTACCTGATCTACCTTTGGCGTGGACCGAGCCCCGAGCTTGCGCTGACCATGTTCCGGCCTACACCCATCTTCGACGTCTTCGGAACGATCGTGGATTCGCAGCAGCTGCTCATCATCATCGCTGCCGTCATCATGATGGTGGGCATTGAGCGCTTCATCAGCAAGTCACGCACCGGCCGCGGTATTCGTGCGGTGGCCCAGGACCCGGATACGGCGACGTTGATGGGCGTGAACAAAGAGCGGATCATTATTACCACCTTCGTTATTGGTGGTCTGTTGGCGGGAGCCGCCGCCTTGTTCTACGTCATGAAAATTCCGTCCGGTGTCCAGTACAGCGGTGGATTCATCTTGGGGATCAAAGCCTTTGCTGCCGCGGTGCTTGGTGGCATCGGCAACGTCCGCGGCGCGCTCCTGGGCGGACTGCTCCTGGGCCTGATCGGCAACTGGGGACAGATCCTGCTGGGTAATTCGCAATGGACTGATGTTGTGGCATTCGTGGTCCTGGTCCTGGTGTTGCTGCTGAGACCGCAAGGCATCCTGGGTACTTCCCTTGGAAGGAGCAAAGCATGAGCATGACTGACGGGCCCACGCCTCTTCAAACGGCCGCGGCGAAGCAGGCAGCCGTGGACCGTGAGGCTGCCGAAACCAGCCCGGGGAGAAGCGTCACCCCCAGACGTGGCGGCGGGCGCAAGCGCGGAGCGCTGTCCGAGCGCTGGAATGCG